>NZ_CAJYIU010000041.1 GCF_913775355.1 uncultured Aureimonas sp. | reverse complement strand
GGCGGCTCGGGCGTCAACCTGGCCGAGTACGTGCTGGACGCGCCGGTTCTCGTCGAGGGCTGAACCACCTCGCGCTTGACGCGGCGCAATGTCGCGACATGTCCGACGGGTCCGGCAGGGTTCACGGCTTCGCGAGGAAGCCGTATCGCGTCCGGGCGAAAGGATGCCCGATGCCGCAGCGACCCACGCCCGCCTTTCTTCGCGTCATGACCTGGGTGACCGGACTGTGCGGCATCGCCCTGCTTCTGGGCGGCGGCTGGCTCGTCGCCATCGGCGGCTCGGCCTACTACGTCGTCGCCTCGCTGTTCTTCCTCGGCACCGCCTATCTCCTCCACCGCGCCCGCCCGGAAGCGCTTGGGCTCTTCGCGGTTCTCGTGATCGGCACCCTGATCTGGGCGCTCTACGAGGTCGGCTTTGACTGGTGGCCGCTCGCCGCGCGCGGCGACGTCGTCTTCATCCTCGGCGCGCTCCTGCTCCTTCCCTGGATCACGCGGCCGCTGTCGCGGCGCAGCGTCGCCGATGCGCTCGACGGGCGCGACCGCAGCGTCTCGCCGCTGAAGGGGCACGGCGCCTTCCTCACCGCCTCGCTGGTGGTGGCCGTCGCGGTCGCCGCCACCTCCTGGTTCACCGATCTCCACGCCAAGGGGGGCGAGCTTCCGGGCACCCGGCTCGGGGCCGCGGACAACGCCATCGCCGAAGGCGACTGGCTCGCCTACGGGCGCAGCCAGATGGGCCAGCGCTATTCGCCGCTCGGCGACATCACGCCCGCCAACGTCGCCTCGCTTGAGGTCGCCTGGCAGTTCGAGACCGGCGACAAGCCGCAGCCGGGCGACCCCAAGGAGACGACCTTCGAGGTCACGCCGCTCAAGATCGGCGACCGCCTCTATCTCTGCTCCCCGCATCAGAACGTGATCGCGCTCGACGCCACGACGGGTGCAGAGATCTGGCGCTACGACCCGGTCATCCAGGGCGAACTCGCGCTCCAGCATCTCACCTGCCGCGGCCTGTCCTACCAGAGCGCCGCCGCCGCCGCCGGGGCCGTGGGCACTAGAGCCGGCGCCGCGACGACGACCGCCGCTCCGGCCAGCACGGGCGCGCCGGAGGGCACCGCCACCGGGCTTTCGGCGGGAGGCGGCCTGACCGCACCCCAGGAAAACGCAGACGCGCCGGCCGGCACCGGCGGCGCCCCGGTCGACCAGACCGGCGGCAACACGGACCCCGGCCTGCCGGTCGCCGCCGCCAACGCACGCACCACGACCTGCGACGACAAGCTCTTCATGCCGACCGCCGACGGGCGGATCGTGATCCTCGATCCCGAGACCGGCGCGGTCTGCGCCAACGCTGGGGGTGGCGACGGCCAGATCGATCTCTGGGACCGCATGCCCAACGTCAATCCCGGCTCCTACTACTCGACGTCGCCGGTGATCGTCGCCGGCAACAGCGTGATCGTCGGCGGCACGGTCCTCGACAACGTGTCGACGGCCGAGGCGTCCGGCGTCATCCGCGCTTTCGACATCACGACGGGCAACCTCCTGTGGAACTGGGATTCAGGGCGTCCGAACGACACCCAGCCGATCGCGGACGGGCAGACCTATACGCCGAACAGCCCGAACTCCTGGTCGATCATGAGCGCCGACGAGAATCTCGGTCTCGTCTACGTGCCGCTCGGCAACCAGCCGCCGGATCAGTGGGGCGCCAACCGGTCGCCCGAAGTCGAGGAATATTCGTCCTCGATCGTCGCCCTCGACATCCGCACCGGCCAGCCGCGCTGGCACTTCCAGACCGTACACCACGACCTGTGGGACTACGACGTGCCGGCGCAGCCGAGCCTCGTCGACCTGCCGATCGGCGGCGAGATCGTGCCCGCGCTGGTGCAGCCGACGAAGCAGGGCGAGATCTTCGTCCTCGACCGCCGCACCGGCGAGCCGGTGATGCCCATGGTCGAGAAGCCGGCGCCGGGCGGGGCCGTTCTGTTAGACCGCGCCGCGCCGACGCAGCCGAAATCCGCGATCTCCTTCGACCCGCCCCCTCTGCGCGAGCGCGACATGTGGGGCGCGACGATGTTCGACCAGCTCCTCTGCCGCATCGCCTTCCACGGGCTGAACTACGGCGGTCGCTTCACGCCGCCCTCGCTCGACGGCTCGCTGATCTATCCCGGCAATTTCGGCGTCTTCAACTGGGGCTCGGTGGCGGTCGACCCGGCACGCGGCGTGATGTTCGCAACGCCGACCTATCTCGCCTTCACCTCGCGCCTCGTGCCGCGCCCGAACGACCGGACGCTGGTGGTCAACCCCAGCCAGCCGCAGGGCGCGCTGCCGGCCCTCAACGAGAACTTCGGCGCCCCGTATGCGGTCGAGCTCGGCCCCTTCACCTCGGCGCTCGGCCTGCCTTGCCAGCAGCCGCCTTGGGGCTACGTCGCGGGCGTCGATCTCACCACCGGCGAAACGGCTTGGATGCACAGGAACGGCACCACGCGTGACGCGTCTCCCGTCCCCCTGCCCTTCCGCATGGGCGTGCCGAACCTTGGCGGGCCGATGATGACGGCGGGCGGCGTCGCATTCCTGTCGGGCACGATCGACTACTACGTGCGCGGTTACGACGTGACGACGGGCGAGGAACTCTGGAAGGCGCGCCTTCCGGCCGGCGGTCAGGCCTCGCCGATGACCTATCGCGGCGCGGACGGGCGGCAGTATCTCCTCGTCGTCGCCGGCGGACACGGCTCGCTCGGCACCAAGCGCGGCGACTCGGTGATCGCCTACGCCCTGCCGAAGGAGAACTGACCTCAGGCGAAGCGGCGCGCGGCTTCCCCGTGCTCGCGCCGCAGCCGGGCGAGGTCGAGCCCGACCGGCTTCCCGTCGACGACGCGCCAGCGCCCCGCCACCATCACCCGGTCGGCGCGCGTGGCGCCGCACAGGACGAGCGCGGCGATCGGGTCGTGCGCGCCGGAAAAGCGCAGCTCGTCCAGCGTGAAGAGCGCGAGGTCGGCCTGAAGCCCGACCGCGATGCGCCCGATGTCGGTGCGCCCGAGGCAGGCCGCCGACCCCTCCGTTCCCCACCGGATGGCGTCGCGCGCGGTGACGGCCGAGGCCGAGCCGCGCGACAGGCGGTTGACCATCAGCGCATGGCGCACCGCCTCCATCATGTTGGATGAGTCGTTCGAGGCCGAACCGTCGACGCCGAGGCCGAGCGGGCTGCCGGCCGCTTCCAGCTCCGCCGTCGGGCAGAAGCCGGAGGCAAGCACCGCGTTCGATGTCGGACAGTGGCAGACGCCGACCTTGTGCGCTCCGAGCCGGCGGCATTCCTCGCTCGTGAAATGGATGCCGTGCGCGAGCCAGGTACGGCGCCCGAGCCAACCGACCTCTTCCAGATAGTCGACCGGCCGGCACTGGAACCGCTCCAGGCAGAAGCGGTTCTCGTCCTCCGTCTCGCCGAGATGGGTGTGGAGTCGAGCGCCATGGCGTTCCGCTAGCCCAGCGCTCTTTTCCATCAGGCTCTTGGTGACGGAGAAGGGCGAGCAGGGCGCCAGCGCCACCTGCACCATCGCCCCCTCGCCCGGCTCATGCAGCGTGGAAAGGAGGCGCTCGGAGTCGGCGAGGATCTCGTCTTCGTCCTGCACCACCGAGTCCGGCGGCAGGCCGCCGTCCTTCTGGCTGAGGTTCATCGAGCCACGCGTCAGCGTCACCCGGATGCCGAGCGCCCGCGCCTCTTCCGCCTCGACGTCGATCGCGTCGCCGAGCCCCTGCGGAAAGAGGTAGTGGTGATCGGCCGCCGTGGTGCAGCCCGACAGGAGAAGCTCGGTCAGCGCGAGGCGCACCGACAGGCGGAAACTCTCCGGATCGAGCCGCGCCCAGATCGGGTAGAGCGCCTGCAGCCAGGGAAACAGCTCCTTGTCGACCGCCTGCGGATGGGCGCGCGTCAGCGTCTGGTAGAAATGGTGGTGCGTGTTGACGAGACCCGGCAGGACGACGTGCGCCGAGGCGTCGAACGTCTCGTCCACGGTCACCGAGGGCCGGCCGCCGGCGGGGACGAGTTCGGCGATCCGCCCGTCCTCCACGACGAGGCCGCCCTCGGCGTCCGATGCGAGGATGGCGAGCGGCGCCTTCAGGAACAGGCGCGCCACGGGTCAGGCCGCCCTGGCGCGGGCGGGCAGTCCGCCGGTGGCGGCGAGGAAGTCCAGAATGTCGTCCAGCCCCACGCGGCGCGACAGGTCGGCGAAGACGGTCGGCAGTCCCTTTCGCCCGCGCGCCGCATCCGCCTCCATCCGCTGAAGGTCGGCCCCAACGTATGGGGCAAGGTCCGTCTTGTTGACGACGAGGAGGTCGGAGCGGGTGATCGCCGGCCCGCCCTTTCGCGGGATATCGTCGCCCTGGCAGACCGAGATGACGTAGATCGACAGGTCCACGAGGTCGGGCGAGAAGGTCGCGGCGAGATTGTCGCCGCCCGATTCCACCAGCACGAGGTCGAGGTCGGGATGGCGCGACCGCAGATCGGCGATCGCACGCAAGTTGAGCGAGGCGTCCTCGCGGATCGCCGTGTGCGGGCAGCCGCCCGTCTCGACGCCGATGATCCGGTCTGCCGGCAGCGCCTGCCGCCGCACCAGCGCCTCGGCGTCCTCCACGGTGTAGATGTCGTTGGTGACGACGCCGACCGACCAGTGGTCGCGGGCGGCAAGGCAGATCTTCTCGCACAGCGTCGTCTTGCCCGAGCCCACGGGGCCGCCGATGCCGACCCGCAGGGGACCGTTGCGACGCAGCGAGGTGACGGCCTTCTCGATCGTGGTCATGTACGGAACAACCTCGTTTCCAGAGTTTCGTGGCGCATCGCCTGGATCTCCGACAGGATCGCGGCCGAGCCGAGATCGTCGAGCGTGGAGGCTGCCGCGCGGCGTGCGACCGCTTCCAGCACGGGCTCCAGCCGGCGCAGGACCGCGACGGTCTCGCGCTGGCCGAGCGGCACGAGCCGGACGCAGACGCTGAGGAGATTGGCGGCAAAGGCATGGGCGAAGGCGGCGCAGACGGCGGCGAGCGGCAGCCCCTCGCGGCGCGCCAGCGCACCGACCGCTATCGGGTAGGTCGCAGCGAGGCCGGGTCCGTCGCCCCAGGGCCTTGAAGCGTCCGCGAAGGCGCTCCCGAGATCCATCGCCTCGCGCCGCCGCTCGGCCGATCCGGACATCGCAAGCCCGAGTTCCGCGATCTCGGCGAGTTCGCTCGCATCGGCCCGGTAGGCCGCCGCGAGGAGCACGAGGTCGTTCCAGCCGCTTCCATGCTGGAGAAGCGTCGCGATCCACGCTTCGCAATCCGTGCCCGTCCGCAGGAGGCCGTCCGCGATCGCAGCCTCCAACCCGTGGGAATAGCCGAAGGCACCGATCGGAAAGGCTGGCGACAGCCAGGTCTGGAGCTTCAGGAGCCCATCCAGCCCGGTCCGCTCGCCCGAAGGCGCTCCGTCAGTCATGGCCGTGATGGTGGCCCCCATGATGGTGGCCGCCGGCATAGGCCCCGCCGACGGGATCGAAGGCCGCCTCGACCTCGTGGACGTGGGCGCCGAGACCCTTCAGCATGTCCGCCACGACATGGTCGCGGCGCAGGAGGATGCGCCCGTCGCGGATCTGACAGGGTAGATGCCGGTTGCCGATCTGCCAGACGATCTGGAGAAGATGGTCGGCGTCACGGCCTCCCACGGACAGGAGCGGCTCGGGCTTCGCCTTCACCTCGACAAGACGCCCGTCGGACAGGGCGATCGCATCGCCTTCGACGAGGAGACGCGCTTCCGGCAGGTCGAGGAGGAAGGCAATGCCGCCGTCCGACACCATCGCCATCCGCCGGCGATGGCGCTGCGCCTCGTCCAGCGTGATCGTGTCATCGGCCGGCCCCTGCCAGTGCCCGCGCTCCCGGATCTCTCCCGCCTCGATCAACCGCGTGACCCTTTCCTGGATTGTTGGCATTCGGCAACGGGCGCATCGCCCCTGGTGACGTCGAGAAGGCTCGCCTCGCTGCCCTTCGACCACCAGACCTGCCCGCCGGCCGCGTATTTCGCGCCGGACGCGGCGATCACGCCGACGAACAGCCGCCGGCTCGGACCCGCCTCGACGAGCGCGAGGTCGTTGTCGGGCAGGTTGACGTATTCGACCACGCGGGCCACGCCGTCGGAGCACTCGTAGGCAAAGCGCATGCGCTCCGGCGTCCCCGGTAGATCGAGCGTCAGGGGATCGGCGTGCGCGCCGGCAGCGGACGCCAGAAGCGCCGCCAGCGCTTTCGGGAGCCTCTTCATTCGCCGTCCGGGTAGAAGGTGGGATCGAGGATGTCGTCGAGCGTGAAAGGACAGTCGACCGGGAAGATGGTGTCGGGCAGATCGGTTTCGGCCGCCGCGAGTGTCCGGGCCAGCGCGTATTCGTCGCCGAGAACCTCGGCCGGGTAGGGCTTCAGGCTCGGGCTCTTGGCGATTCGGCGTTGCAGGCGGCTGCGCTGCTCGACGATCGAGCCCTTCCAACTGCCGGATCGGCGATCAGGCTGGTAACGCCATTTCAGGAGATGAACCAACAGGACGTTGATCCGGCTTTCGATCTCGTTCCGCTGCGAGTCGCCCAAACTTTCCAGTTCCTCAGCCGCGTTGTCCCAGTCGATCGAGTTGTGCGCCCGCGCGCGCAGCTTCGCCGCCTGGTCCTGGGTCCAGGCGTAGAAGTCGCGCTCGTAGAGCGGCAAGTCGGCGGGCTGCGGCTTGGCCATGCGGGAAGCCTAGAACAGGAAGTACCGCTGCGCCATCGGCAGCACCTTGGCGGGCTCGCAGGTGAGGAGCTCGCCGTCGGCCCGCACCTCGTAGGTCTCCGGGTTCACCTCGATGTGCGGCGTCGCGTCGTTGAGGATCATCGAGGCCTTCGAGATGCCCGACCGTGTGTTCTCGACCGCGAGGAACGTCTTCTCGCAGCCGAGTTTCTCGCGCAGGCCATCGGCCATTGCGGCGCCGGAGACGAAGGTGACGCCGCTCGCGCCCACTGCCTTGCCGAAGGCGCCGAACATCGGGCGGTAGTGCATCGGCTGCGGCGTCGGGATCGAGGCGTTGGGATCGCCCATCGGGGCGGCGGCGATCGTGCCGCCGAGCAGCACCATCGCCGGCTTCACGCCGAAGAAGGCCGGATCCCAGATCACGAGGTCGGCGCGCTTGCCGACCTCGACGGAGCCGATCTCGCGCGAGAGGCCGTGGGCGATCGCGGGGTTGATCGTGTATTTCGCGACATAGCGTCGGGCGCGCAGGTTGTCGTTGTCGCCGGTCTCGCCCGTCAGGGCGCCGCGCTGCTTCTTCATCTTGTCGGCGGTCTGCCAGGTGCGGATCACCACCTCGCCGACGCGGCCCATGGCCTGCGAATCCGACGAGACGATCGAGAAGGCGCCGATGTCGTGGAGGATATCCTCGGCCGCGATGGTTTCCTTCCGAATGCGCGACTCGGCAAAGGCGATGTCCTCGGGGATCGAGGCGTCGAGGTGGTGGCACACCATGAGCATGTCGAGATGCTCTTCCAGGGTGTTCACCGTGTAGGGGCGCGTCGGATTGGTCGACCCCGGCAGGACGTTGGGCAGGCCGCAGACCTTGATGATGTCGGGCGCGTGGCCGCCGCCCGCGCCTTCAGTGTGGAAGGCGTGGATCGTGCGCCCCTTGAACGCGTCCACCGTGTTCTCGACGAAACCCGATTCGTTGAGCGTGTCGGTGTGGATCATCACCTGCACGTCGTAGTCGTCGGCGACCGTGAGGCAGCAGTCGATCGCGGCCGGCGTCGTGCCCCAGTCCTCGTGGAGCTTCAGCGCCGCCGCGCCCGCCTTCACCATCTCGACCAGGGCCTGCGGCTGCGAGGCGTTGCCCTTGCCCGACAATGCGAAGTTCATCGGGAAGGCATCGAGCGACTGGAGCATGCGCGCCAGGTGCCAGGGACCCGGCGTGCAGGTGGTCGCGAGCGTACCGTGGGCCGGCCCCGTGCCGCCGCCGATCATGGTGGTGACGCCCGAATACAGCGCCTCGTCGATCTGCTGCGGGCAGATGAAGTGGATGTGGCTGTCGATGCCGCCGGCGGTGACGATCTTGCCCTCGCCCGCGATCGCCTCGGTGCCGGGTCCGACGACGATGGTGACCCCCGGCTGCGTGTCCGGGTTGCCGGCCTTGCCGATGGCTGAGATACGCCCGCCGCGCAGGCCGATATCGGCCTTGTAGATGCCGGAGTGGTCGAGAATCAGCGCATTGGTGATGACGGTGTCGACTGCCCCCTCGGCTCGGCTTCGTTGCGACTGGCCCATGCCGTCGCGGATCACCTTGCCGCCGCCGAACTTGACCTCCTCGCCGTAGGTGGTCAGATCCTTCTCCACCTCGATCAGAAGATCGGTATCGGCCAGCCTGACGCGGTCGCCGGTCGTCGGCCCGTACATGGCGGCATAGGCGGGGCGGGAGATCGAAGTGGACACGGCTCCTCCGGCGTCGGGCGTTTGCACTGCAAAAGACTTAAGCGCCCGGAGCCGCCTTGTCTTCCTCCTGTCGCTTTGGCCTTGAGCTTTTTTCCCGCCTCGTGCGTTGCACCTTTCGAACACGAGACCTCACATGATCGTCCGATCGCTTCTCGCCCTCGCTGCCGCCGCGCCGCTCGCCGTCCCGGCCACTGCTCAGCCCTTCGATCCCGGCCCGCAGGGCTCCGTCGTCGGCCAATCGATGTCGGGCGCCCCGATCGGCGGCTATCGCGCGCCCTCCCGCCCCCTCTCCATCCCGAACGCGCCGGTGTTCGGCGACACGGTGGAGGAGCGGACGTACGGGCGCGACTACGACAATTCCTATCTCCGCCCGCGCGTCGTGCGGCCCGACGCCGACGGCACCTCGACGCGCCTGCGCGCAGCGGAAGGGCGCGCGACGATCGGTTCGGACACGGCGGGCGACTTCGCGCGCTCGGACGGTTCGGTAATCAACAACAGCGGCGTGACGCGGCCGATCTCGCCGCCGCGCCGCGCCCGGATCGTGCGCTAGCGGGGCGGATGCAACTTAAACAAGCGCTCAGACTTTCGCTTGTAGAACGGATACGGTGTCCGTCCCTGTTTTCGGGCTGCGCGCGACCGATTCGGCGCGAGCGCCCCAACCCCGAAAGGCCCGTCCCATGCGCCGCGCTTCGTCGTCGCTTCTCGGTCTTGCCACCCTCGCCGCCGTGTCGATCGCGGTCCCGGCCGGCGCACAGTCGCTCGGCGGCGCGTCGAACTCGGTCGGGTCGTCGGGAACCGGCGGCTCCAGCGTCGGCAGCAGCGGCGGCACGACGGGCACGGGCCTGACGCCGAGCCTTGGCGGCGCGAGCAACCCGATCGGCTCGTCCGGCGGCGTCGGTTCCAGCGCGACCTCGACGCAGCAGCGCGCGACGGCAGGTTCCACCACCCTCAACCCGATCAACGCGGATGCGGCCGCGCGCACGGGCAATGTCGGCGCGGCGTCGACCATCGGCAGCGACGGAACGCTCGGCTCCAGCGGCTCGAACGGCACGGGATACGGCCAGGCCGGCGCCGGCCCGGCCTCGCTCTACAACATACCGCGCCCGCGCGTGAACGTCGATCTCGGCGCCATTCGCTCGGCGCTGCGCATGGGCCCGAACGCGACCCCGGATTCGCGCGGCAACTGAGCCACCGGAGGGCGGTCAGACGTCCAAGGCGCCGCCGACGCGGCCGTTGAAGCCATGAACCTGCCGGTCGCCCGAAAGGGCGATCAGGCGCACGTCGCGCGACTGTCCCGGCTCGAACCGCACGGCCGTTCCCGCCGCGATGTCGAGGCGCATCCCGCGCGCGGCGGCGCGGTCGAAGTCGAGCGCTGGGTTGGTCTCGGCGAAATGATAGTGCGACCCGACCTGAATCGGGCGATCGCCGGTGTTGGCGACCTTCAAGCTCAGCGCCTCACGCCCCTCGTTGAGAACGATCTCGCCCTCGCGCGTCAGGATCTCGCCTGGGATCATCGTCGTCGCCTGCCTGCCGGTCGCCTCGTGTCCCGCGATCATGGCGTCGCGGGCTGCCCCTGTCAAAGCTGAGGGTCCGAAGAGACCGCTCTAGCGGGCCCGATCGAGCGACACCGGATCGAAACCTCGCGCTGCTAGTTTTCGATGAGACAAGCCGGTCAGCGGCGGCGGGCAAGCGCCGAACGACGATAGAACCGGCGGCACAGGGAATGAGCGACCATGAAACGCAAGCTGACGGGCGCGTTCGCGCTGGCGGCGGCCATCCTGGGAACGGCGGGTACGGCGATCCCCGCAGGCGCGCCGGAACCCTTCCAGGTCCGCATCGTGACGATGAACGGGACAAGCGGCCCCGCCTACTATTCGCATGCGACGCGAAGCTACCGCTTCATCGTCACCACGCCGCACGACGAGGTCGTCGCGATGGTGCCGGGCGCGGCCGTCAGCGAATCGGCTCGTGCACAGTGACGAGCTTGGTGCCGTCCGGGAACGTCGCCTCGACCTGGATGTCGTGGATCATCTCGGCGATTCCCTCCATCACCTGATCGCGGGTGACGACATGGGCGCCCGCCTCCATCAGGTCGGCCACCGAGCGCCCGTCGCGCGCGCCCTCGACCACGAAGTCGGTGATGAGGGCGATCGCCTCCGGGTGATTGAGCTTCACGCCGCGTTCGAGGCGCTTGCGCGCCACGATCGCCGCCATGGCCACCAAGAGTTTGTCCTTCTCGCGCGGGGTCAGGTTCATCAGGCTCGATTCCGATCGGTCGCAGGATTCACATCGACCATACTAGCGGCAGCGGGGCATGCGCCAGACGGCCGATCAGCGGCATGAGACGTTTTCTCAAGGCGTAACCGTCCGCCGCCACGACCCGCACCACGAGAAGACCATCGACGAGGCTCGCGCCTTCGGTCTTGCCCAGCCCGGCGCGCACGTTCGTCAGCATCCCGGCCGGGTCCGGCCCCTGCCAGACCAGTGTCGAGAAGGCGCGGCCGCCACCGAGCGTCGCGCCCTCCCGCCCGAGCGCCGCGATGTCGCCGCCGAGACGGAGGTCCTCGGCCAGGATCAGCCGCAAGTCGCGCCGGATCCGCCAGCGATCGGCGATGAGGCCGTCGGCGACCGTCTCCCCCATTGCCGCGCGGCCGAGAATCACGCTTTCCAGAAGCAGGAACCGGCTGTCGGTGGCGGCATCGAGCGTGAGGCGGCGCGACAGGCGCCCGCCCTCGAAGAGGATCGTCTCCTGCGGCAGGTAGGCGAGCGACGCCTCCGGTCCGAGCTGAATCGACAAATCGACCTCCGCCGCGCCGCCCACCGAGCGGTAGACGCGCTCGCAGGCCTGCGTGGTGACGGTGAGGGCCCCGCGCGGCTCGACCTCGAAGCCGAGCGTCAGCCGGTCGCCGCCGGTCAGGCCCCCCGAGGTGTTGATGACGACGGCCTGGCATTCGCCGTCCGCCAGACGCGGAAACCGCAGCTTGAGGCAGCCGGCCTGATGGAGGCGACGGATGGCGGTACGGGTGCCGGGCCCTCGCGGGACCGGCCCGACGCTCGCGCGAGCCTCGCCCCGAGCGCGCTGGAGGCGCGGCGGCGGGGCGGCGGGAAACGGCGTATCCGTACTGGCGGGCGCGTCGTCGAGGAGCGTCACTGCGCGGCTTCGACGAAGCCGTTCTGCTTCTCGTGCGTCACCTCGCGACCGGGCACGGCGCCTTCCGTCAGCCGCCGGCCGGCAATGGCCAGATCGGACGGTCCGGCTACGAAGACGCGGGTCGCCGGATGGAGGAGGCTGGCGAAACCGGTATCGACGACGCCGGCGGCCGACACGGCCTCGATCGTCGAGCCGGCCGGCAGGTCGATCTGCTTGATGAGGCAGAGCGAGGCGCCCTCGAACTGGCCGGCGAGCCAGGCGGCGAGACTGTCCGACGTGGTGCTCCAGGTGTGCTCGATCTCGTCGGCGCGGATCACGAGCTTGGCCGGCATCCAGACGGGAATCAGGCCCTCGCCGTGCGCGGCGGCGATCGCATCCAGCGTCGCGGCGGGGCGCAGGCGCGTGCCCAGACTCGCCAGCGCGTGGCCGAACTGCTCCATCCCGAGGATCGCCATGCGATGGGCCGCGTCGTCGTCGTAGCCGATGCGGGTCTGGTACTGGCGCACGAGCTTGGCGAACGGACCGCCGCCGGGCACGACCACGAGGCGGCGCTTGGACTTCTCGATCGCCTCGACCCACTTGCGCAGGTCCGTCGACGCGATCGAGCTTCCGCCGAACTTGACGACGAGGACGTCCTTCATTTCAGGCAACTCCCGACTCAACCGAAACACGCACGCGGCGATCCTGCCCCGCGCCGTATTTTGAACAAGTTTCCTGCGGGTTGGAAGGTTCCTTCTCACGCAAGCGTGAGCCCGGGGCAAGCTCCTCTAGCTGCCGGCCTTCCGCCGGATCTCGATGCCGACCGCTTCGGGCCCGAGGTCGAGCTTTTCGACCCGCACCATCACCTCGGCGACGCGGCGATCCGCCAGAAGCTCGGCGGCGAGGTCCTCGGCCAGCGTCTCCACGAGGTCGGTATGCCCACGCTCGCACAGCCGCCGCGCGGCATCCATCACGATGTCATAGGAATAGACGTCGCCCATCGCCCTCGGCACGCCCGCGACCGAACGCCGGACCGCCGCCTCGACGCTGAAGCGGACGCGCTGGTTGCGTTCGCGCTCGAAGCCGTAGGCCCCGACCCGCGCCTGCAGGATGAAATTGGTGACGCGGATGAGATCGGTCGGCGCGTCTGCGAGCGGCGCCTCGGCCGATCGCAGCATCCGGCCGGCCTGAGCCAGCGCCGCCTCGTCGAAGCCCTCGACGACCAGGACGTCCGGCGAGAGGGCCATCAACCGCGGAATGTCGGGGAGTTCCAGCGCGCCGGCCAGCCAGCATTCGGCGCCGGCCGCGCGACACGCCGCGATGTGGTTGGCGATGGTCTCGGCGGAAAAGGCCCGCAGGCTCGGGCGGCCGGGATCGAGAAGCACGATGCCGCCCGCATCGGCGCGCAGAGCGGTTGGATCGGCAGGCGTCTCGACGCTGCGCACCCGCCGCGGCTCCGACGGCAGGGACTCGTCGGCGGCGATCGCATACAGCGTCTGCTCGCCATCGCCCTTCAGCCGGTCGGGCACGCCGAGGCCGGAGCGGTCGCGGCGCGTGGGAGCCAGCACGTAGTCGGCTCCCGCCTCCAAGGCCCGTCGTGCCTCGTCCGGCGAGGAGACCAGCGCGGCGAGGCGGCAGGACTTCTGTGCCATCGGTCAGGCGCGTCCGAACGCCTTGAAGGCGACCGTCGTGAACGTATCCGACACCCCGTCGAGCACCTGCAGGCGCTCGGTGACGAAGTGGCCGATGTCGCGCCCGGCCTCGAGATAGAACTTGGCGATGAGGTCGTACTGGCCCGACGTCGAATAGACCTCGGAGATTTCCTCCACCGTCTCGACGAGGGCGGAGGCGACGGCATAGGCCTTGCCCGGGCGACACTTGAACTGAACGAAGATGGCTTGCATGGGGGACCTCCGGCCTTCGCCTATCAGAGCGGCGCGCCGCCCGTCAAAAGTCGCGACAGCCGGCCGGAGGCCTGCCCGAGGCTCTCGACGACGTCGAAGTGATGGGTGCCGGGCAGCTCGGTCGCGGTAATCCGCGCGCCGAGCCCCGCCCAGGCCGAGGCGAGCGCATCCGTCTGGCGGCGCAGTTCGGGAAGTTCGTCCGCGCCGACCACCGCCTCGATCCGGCAGTCGACGACCGGCTCGAGCAATGCCGGGCTTTCCGCCTGCGCCTCGCGCTCGTCGATGCGCAGAACATCGTTCATCCGCGTGCGCCGGATGGGGCGCAGATCCGACAGGCCGCTGATCGGTACCACGAGATCGATGCGGGACATGACGGGCGCGGGCAGCGGCGAGTCGCTCGCGATCTGGCGCGCCACAAGGTGACCGCCGGCGGAATGGCCGACGAGGCGGATCGGGCCGGCGATGAGCCCTGCGGCGTAGACGATGGCTCGCGCCACGTCCTCGCCGATCTCGGCGACGCGCGCTTCCGGCGCCAGGCGATAGCTCGGGACGGCGACCGCGAACCCGTTGTCGCGCGCGCCCCTTGCCAGATGCGACCAGACCGACTTGTCGAGCGCCTTCCAGTAGCCGCCGTGGACATAGACGACGAGGCCGGCCGGCGTGTCGCGGTCGGGCCGGAAGAGGTCGAGGCGATGGCGCTCGTGCGGCCCATAGGGAATATCGAACTCGGCGAAGCCCCGCGCGCCCGCCGCCTCGCGATAGGCGGCGGCTTGGCGCGGAAGCTCGGCGATGATCGCGGCGGAGCCCGGCACCGCCGCCGAATTGTCGTAGGCGGCGTCGAAGTCGGCGACGGGCGTCCAGGCTGTCATCGGGGCTCTCCGGCGGGAAACGAGCCCCGTTCTATCAGTCGACGAAGGCGCGCTCCACGACATAGGTGCCGGGATTGGCGTTGGAACCCTCGACGAGGCCGAAGCGCTCGCACATCGCGGCCGTATCCTTCAGCATCGCCATCGAGCCGCAGATCATCGCGCGGTCTTCGGCCGGGTCGATCGGCGGCACGCCGAGATCGGTGAAGAGCTTGCCGGTCTCCATCAGCGTCGTGATGCGCTCGCCCTTGTGCTCGCCCTCGCGGGTGGCCGAGCCGTGGTAGAGGAGCTTGCCCTGGCTGATCTCGGCCAGCATCTCGTCGGTCCGCAGCGCCTCGACGAGTTCTTCGCCGTAGTGCAGTTCGGCCAGCGTGCGTGTCGTATGCGTCAGAATGATCTGGTCGAACTTCTCGTAGGTCTCCGGGTCGCGGATCGTGCCGGCGAACGGCGCGATGCCGGTGCCTGTCGAGAAGAGATAGAGCCGCTTGCCCGGCAGGAGCGCGTCGAGCACCAGCGTGCCCGTCGGCTTCTTGCGCATCAGGACCGTATCGCCGGGCTTGATCTTCTGCAGGTGCTCGGTGAGCGGGCCGTTCGGCACCTTGATCGAGAAGAACTCGAGTTCCTCGTCCCAGGAGGGGCTCGCGATCGAATAGGCTCGGAACACCGGCTTCTCGGCGTTGGGCAGGCCGATCATCGCGAACTCGCCGGTGCGGAAGCGGAAGCTCGCCGGACGCGTCATCCGAAACTTGAACAGCGAGTCGGTGTAGTGCTTCACCTCGGTCACCGTCTCGGCGAAGACGTTGGCGGGGATCGGGAAGCTCGGCGCGCCGGAAGCCTGGGCCGCGGTCTCGGCGGTGGCGGTCATGATCGAACCTTCGGGCAAGAGATCGTGTGTCGGCTCCGGAGATAGAGCCGGATGCGGTGCAGCAAAAGCCCCGCGGAGGTCATGATCCACCCGTTTGCACGAAGACGGGTCAGGCTTGAAGGGACGATATTCTCAAACCACGACCTCGCGCGGAATTTTCGCCGCCGTGCCGAACACCCGGCGATAGCGCTCAATGTCCTCCGGCCGGCCCGTCGCCTTGGCGGGATTGTCGGAGAGCTTGACCGCCGGGCGGCCGTTCGCCTCCATCACCTTGCAGACCAGCGAGATCGGGTGGAGGCCGAAGTTCTCCTCCGGCGCGACGCCGCGAAAATCGTTGGTGAGGTTGGTGCCCCAGCCGAAGCTCATGCGCACGCGCCCGTCGAAGTGGCGGTAGGTCTCCTCGATCGTGTCGATGTCCATCCCGTCGGAGAAGACGAGAAGCTTCTCGCGCGGATCGATCCCCTTCGAGCGCCACCACGCCATGATCGCCTCGCCGCCCTCGATCGGCGGCGCGGAATCGGGGCGGAATCCCGTCCAGTTGCCGACCCAGTCGGGCGCGCGCTCAAGGAACGAGGCGGTGCCGAAGGCGTCGGGCAGCACCACGAGGAGGTTGCCGCCGTACCAGCTCTGCCACTCCTCGAGCACACGGTAGGGCGCCTCACGCAGCTCGGCTTCGGTGTCGGCGAGCGCGGCCGCGACCATCGGCAGCTCGTGCGCGTTGGTGCCGATGGCTTCCAGATCGGCCTCCATCGCGAGGAGCACGTTGGACGAGCCGATGAAGCGGGGGCCGAGCTTTTCCTTCAGCGCCTCGACGCACCAGCGCTGCCACAGGAACGAGTGGCGGCGGCGCGTGCCGAAGTCGGAGATGCGGATCGCCGGCAGCTTGTCGAGCCGCTCGACCTTCTCCCACATCTTCGCCTTGGCGCGGGCGTAGAGCACATCGAGCTCGAAACGGCGGTAGGTCTTCATCGCCGCGCGCGAGCGCAGCTCGTTGATGATGGCGAGCGCCGGGATCTCCCACATCATCGTGTCGGTCCAGCGCCCGAAGAACATGAGTTCGTACTGGCCGTCGCGCTTGGACAATTCGTAAGGCGGAAGCTGAAAGTCCTTCAGCCATTCGAGGAAGGCGGGCCGAAAGATCTGGCGCTCGCCGTAGAACGTGTTGCCGGCGAGCCAGATCATCTCGCGCTTGGAGAAGCGGACTGAGCGCGCGTGGTCGAGCTGGGCGCGCAGTTCGCCCTCGTCGATCTCGTCGGCGACGCGCACGGTCTTCGTGCGGTTGATGAGGCGGAAGGTGACGTCGGTGTCGCCGTGCAGCCCCCAGACCATCTGCAGCATCAGGAGCTTGTAGAAGTCCGTGTCGAGCAGCGAGCGGACGATGGGGTCGAGCTTGAACGTGTGGTTCCAGACCCGGGTGGCGATGTCGATGGCGACCATGATTCGTCCTGGCGTCCGCTGGCGCTCGTGGGGCGATCGACCCTTAGCCGAACGCGCGAGCACCTGACAAACCCTTCAAAGCCTTGGATGGCCCCTGCATCAACGGTTCCCGCCATGCCTGTGCCCGATTTGCAGCCGACGCCTCGGCGACGGGACACCTGACGGGAGCGGACCCCTCATGACACGCCACGCGATCATCGCCGCCCTTGCCGCCGCGGCGCTCGGGACCGGCATCCCGGCGGCCCGCGCCGAGTTCCGGCTCGGGCTGCCCGTCGCCTGCACGATCGGGCAGGACTGCTTCGTCCAGCAGTGGCCCGACATGGACGCGGGGCCGGGCGCCAGCGACCCGTTCTGCGGCATGGCCGCCTATGACGGGCACGACGGGCTCGACATCCGCGTGCGCTCCATGGCCGACGTGGCGCGGGGCGTCGCCGTGGTCGCGCCCGCCGCCGGCACCGTGAAGGGCTTTCGCGACGCGATGCCCGACCGGCTGATCGGGCCGACGCGAGAATCGCGCGACAGCGTGAAGGGCGTCGAGTGCGGCAACGGCGTCGTGATCGACAACGGCGACGGCTGGGAAACGCAGGTCTGTCACCTCCGCCGCGGCAGCATCCGGGTGAAGACCGGCGACCGGGTTGAGGCCGGGGCGGTGCTCGGGCAGATCGGTGCGTCGGGCGCCGCCGAGTTTCCGCATGTCCACCTGTCGGTGCGCCACAACG
The DNA here is from genome assembly GCF_913775355.1 of uncultured Aureimonas sp. Lineage (GTDB taxonomy): Bacteria > Pseudomonadota > Alphaproteobacteria > Rhizobiales > Rhizobiaceae > Aureimonas. The sequence goes on along the minus strand of NZ_CAJYIU010000041.1, from coordinate 53,350 downwards.
GCGAGAAGATCGATCCGGCGAGCGGGCGCGCGGTGGGCGCGGGCTGCTCCGCCGGCCCGGCCTTCGCCGGCACGCTCTTCGATCCGGTGGCCGTCGCGGCGCTCTCGAAGGGGCCGACCGCCGTTCTCGGCCTCGGCATCGCCGCAGCCCCGGTCGACTACGCGCGCCTCGTCGTCGAGGGCGGGCCGCCGACCCCGCTGGCTGGCGGCGATGCGGCGATCGTCTGGGCCTGGGTCAACAACCTGTCGAAGGGCGACACGCTCGCCTTCCGCATGACGGCGCCGGACGGCACGCCGTTCTACGAGGGATCGAGCTCCCCGGTCGACAGCAGCAAGGCGGCCTATTCCGCCTTTGCCGGACGCAAGCGCCCCCTCGCCCCCGGCCTCTGGACGGTGTCGGTCGATGTGGTGCGCAACGGCGAGACCGTAGTGTCCGAGAGCCGCCGGATCGATGTGAAGGGCTGATGGTTCAGCCAGCGGCCGGAAGGCGCTCGACGAGCCAGCCGCCACCCGCACGGCGGAGACCGACATCGGCGAGCAACCGCGCGTCGAGGTGACGAATGGCGTCGAGCGCCGCGCGGCGGCGACGGCGAGCGCTGACGAGACGGCTGAAACGGGCGAGCATGGCGTCCTCCTTTGGATCGGCCTCGTTCTGCCGCTAGTCGGTTTCTCCCGAACGACAGGTCCCATGTCGCTTTCGTTTCGACAGCGCGGCCGAGTTGCGCCATCCTCCCGCGTGTCCAAGAGATCGGGGAGCCTCTTCATGTCCATCCATCGACTTGCGCGCGCCGGCCAGGCCGGCGTCCTGACGCTCTGCCTGCTGCAGACCACCGCCGCCTTCGCCGCCTCGCCCGCGCCGGTCGCCGGCGAGAACGGCATGGTCGTCACCGCCCAGCGGCTGGCGAGCGAAGTCGGCGTCGAGGTCCTGAAGGCGGGCGGCAACGCGGTGGATGCTGCGGTCGCCGTCGGTTACGCGCTCGCCGTCACCTATCCGACCGCCGGCAATCTCGGCGGCGGCGGCTTCATGACGATCCGCCTCAAGGACGGGCGCTCAACCTTCATCGATTTTCGCGAGCGCGCGCCCGGACGGTCGACCCGCGACATGTATCTCGACCGGGACGGCAACCCGGTCGAGGGCCTGTCCACCGACGGCTATCTCGCGGTCGGCGTGCCCGGCTCGGTCGCGGGCTTCGAATACGCGCGCGAGCGCTACGGCACGCGCGAGCGACCCGACCTTCTCGCCCCGGCGATCCGGCTCGCGAGCGACGGCTTCGCGCTCTCGCCCGGCGATGTCGCGAGCTTCCGGGAGGGCAACGCGGACCTCGCCAAGGACCCCGCGGCCGCCGCGATCTTCTTGAAAGCCGGCGCGACGCCCTACGCGGTCGGCGAGCGGCTGGTGCAGGGCGATCTCGCCGGCGTCCTGCGGACGATCTCGGAACGCGGCCCCGATGGCTTCTATCGCGGGCCGGCCGCGCAGGCGATCGTCGACGCCTCGCGCGCCCATGGCGGCATCCTCGAGACCGCCGACTTCGAGGGCTACAAGGTCCGTGAACTCGCGCCCATCCGCTGCGACTACAAGGGCTACGAGATCGTCTCCTCGCCGCCGCCGAGTTCGGGCGGCGTCATCATCTGCGAGATCCTCAACATCCTGAAGGCCTACCCGATCGCCTATACCGGGTTCGGCTCGGCCGAGACCGTCCACCTGATGGCCGAGGCGATGCGCCACGCCTATGTCGACCGCAACTCGGCGCTCGGCGACCCGGATTTCGTCAAGAACCCGGTCGAGAAACTCCTGTCCGAGGAGCACGCGGCCGAGATCCGCGCCAAGATCGACCCCAACCGCGCGGGTGTCTCGGCCGACCTCAAGCCCGCCGGCATGGGCGAGAGCCACGAGACGACGCACTATTCGATCGTCGACAAGGACGGCAACGCGGTCGCCGTCACCTACACCCTGAACGGCTCGTTCGGCGCGCGCGTCGTCGCGCCCGGCACCGGCATCCTCCTCAACAACGAGATGGACGACTTCACGCAGAAGCCCGGCGTGCCCAACCTCTACGGCCTCGTGCAGGGCGAGGCCAACGCGATCGAGCCGGGCAAGTCGCCGCTCTCCTCGATGAGCCCGACGGTCGTCTCGAAGGACGGCGAGCCGCTGATGGTGATCGGCAGCCCCGGCGGCTCGCGCATCATCACCATCACGCTGGAGGCGATCCTCAACGTCATCGAGCACGGAATGGACATCCAAGAGGCGATCGACGCGCCGCGCATCCACCACCAGTGGCAGCCCGACCGCATCACGATCGAGCCGCACGCCCTGTCGCCCGACACGATCGCGCTTCTGGCCGCCAAAGGCCACAAGGTCGCCGAGGACCCGGACTGGCCGGTCTGGGGCGAGGCGGCCGGCATCCTGATCGGCGGCCCGAGCCTTGCCGCGCGGGACCCGTCGTCGAAGGAGCGCTTCTTTGGCGCGATCGACAGCCGCGCGACCGCGGGCGCCGCGATCGGCTACTGAGTGACGGCCGGCTCGCCGGTCTGCAGCGCGACGGCGCGGGTCGTCGTCGCCTCGCTGCAAGTGCCGGCGAGCACCCAGCCGGCGACGGTCGCGAGGACGACGTAGCCGGCAAGTTCGGCGGTCTCCTCGAGGAAGGTGCCGAGATCGGCGATGCCGCCGAGATAGGGCGCGCCGTCGAACACGGCGCCGAGGCCGACGAAGCCCGCCGCCAGCACGAACGGCCAGCCCTGAAAGCCGAGCCCGTAGCGCAGGAAGGTGCGCCAATGACGCCGGCCGGCGACGATGGGCGGCAGGACGAGGACGGCGAGCGCGATCGCCTCGTGCCAGCGGAAGGCGTCCGACACGAGATAAGTCGTCACCGGCCCCGTCGGCGGCAGTTCCAGCTCGCGCAGCAGGAAGACGAGATAGAGCAGCGTCGCGAGATAGGCGGCCAGACGCTCGGCGCCCCTCAGGCCGAGCGCCGCCGCGCCCGAGAACAACGCAGCAGCCAGAAGCGCGGCTTCCTGCGTCCATTCCAGCGGTCCGTTCTCGTGCGCCGCCAGCGGCAGGCCGAGAATCCAGGCCGCGACGAGAGTGCCCGCAAGGGTCAATCCCACCGCGCCCGCCAGAAGCCTGGCGAAGCCGTTTCGAAATTCCAGATGTGGCATCGTGTCCCCTCAGTCTCGGCGACATGCTAGAGACCGTAAGGATGCCTGTCATCCCGTATGACGGAATGATGAATAGCCGCCTACCCGCTCGGGCGGCTCGATCAACCGATCGTCATAACGCAGACTTATGCCGCAATGCAGCTATGCGCTTTTTGCACTACAGCATTCCGGGGGAGGCGCTTATATTCCAATCAACAGAGCGAGACGGACAGCCCTTCGGGACGTGACCGCACCGTTCGAGAGTTTCGCATCGGTCATCCTCCTCCCAACGACCGAAGCGGATCGAAGCCCGCGTTCCTCCCACGCTGGCTTTACCCATGACGCCCTGCCGGTCCTCCCCCGGCGGGGCGTTTTGCGTTGGGGCACGATCATCGGCCAAGCCCCGACACGAAAAAGGGGAGGCGCCGCAGCCCCTCCCCCTCGGACGGCTTGTCTGCGTTGCGCCGCCCGCCTCAGCCGAGCCGGGTCTTCGCGCCGTCCGCAAGCGTGCCGAGGATCATCGCGCAGGACGTCGCGCCCGCGTCGAGCACGCCGCGCGAGCGCTCGCCGAGACGGCTCGCCCGGCCGATCTTCGCCACGAGATCGATCGTCGAGTCGCGCCCCGTGTCGGCCGCGGCCGTCAGCGCGTCCAGCGCCTCGGCAAACGACTTGCCCTCAGCCGTCGCCGCATCGAACGCCTCGACCGCCGGCACGAACGTGTCGAGGAGGGTCTTGTCGCCGACCTTGGCCGAGCCGATCGACTGCACGCCCTCGAGGCCCTTGTGGAGCATGGTCGAGAACAGGGCGGCGTCGATGGCGTCCCGGCCCTCGATGCTTTCCGCGAACTCGGTGAAGGTCATGCCGTAGAGCGGCCCCATCGAGCCGCCGATCTCGCCCATCAGCACCTCGCCGAGAAGCGCGAAGGCCTCTGCCAGCGACGCGTCGCGGCCCTTCAGCCGCTCGGCCGCCATGCCGAAGCCCTTGGCCATGTTCACGCCGTGGTCGCCGTCGCCGATCTTGCCGTCGATCTCCGACAGGTAGGCCTTGTTCTCGACGATCCGCGCCGCCATCGCCTCGACGATCGCGCCGCTGCCGGCATTCGGGAAGCTCTGCATCGGTCCGGTCTCCCTCAACCCTGGAAGCCGGGCGCGCGGGCCTCGGCGTCGAGAAGGCGCTTCAGTTCGTCGTCGAGCGCGAGCACCGTCAGCGTCGCGCCGACCATCTCCAGCGAAGTGAAGTAGTTGCCGACATAGGTGCGGTAGACCGAGAGGCCGCGACCGACGATCTCGGCCTCGATCGTGTCGTTCAGGATGTAGAGCTCGTTGAGCGGCGTCGCGCCGAGGCCGGAGACCAGGACCGCGACTTCGGTGCCCGAGGCGAGCGCATGGTCGTCGAGGACGATCTTGGCCATGTCGCGCGCCACCTCGGCGGCGGTCTTCAGCGGTTCCACGCGGATGCCCGGCTCGCCGTGGTGGCCGATGCCGACCTCCATCGTGCCGGGCTCGATCTGGAAGTTCGGATGGCCGACGGCCGGCAGGGTGCAGGGGCCGAGGCCGACGCCGATCGAACGGCAGTTGTCGATCGCCTTCTGGGCGGTGGCGCGCACCTCCTCGAGGCTCGCGCCCTCGTTCGCCTTGGCGCCGCCGATCTTCCACATGAAGATCTCGCCGGCGACGCCGCGGCGCTTCTCGCGCTCCTCCGGCGGGGCCGAGCAGACGTCGTCGTTGGCGACCACGACGGCGACCTCGATGCCGTCCTTGGCGCTGAGCTTCTGCGCCATCTTCACGTTCATGTTGTCGCCGGCATAGTTGCCGTAGAGGCAGACGACGCCCGCGCCGCCGCTGGCTTCCTTGATCGCGTCATGGAAGCTCTTGGCGGTCGGCGAGGAGAACAGTTCGCCCACCGCCACCGCGTCGACCAGCCCCTTGCCGGTGTAGCCGATGAAGGCCGGCTCGTGGCCGGAGCCGCCGCCGGTGACGACGCCGACGCGCCCGCTCTTCGGCGCGTTCGTCGACACGACCACGCGCCGGTTCGTCTCCGACAGGCGCACGAGGTCGCGATGGGCCTTCACGAAGCCGCGGACGGTGTCGTCCACCACATTGTCGGGATCGTTGATGAAACGCTGCATGGCGCGGGGTCCGTTGTGAAAAGGATGGTCTGGAAGGCCGGGCTTCAGAGGATGGTGTAGCCGCCGTCGACGACGAGGTCGGCACCGTTGACCATGGCCGCGGCATCCGAGGCGAGGAAGACGGCCGCCGCCGCGATCTCGCCCGGATAGGCGAAGCGGCCGGTCGGGATGCGCTTCTTGGCAGCCTCGCCTTTCTCGCCGGCCCAGGCAGCTTTGCCGAGTTCGGTGAGGACGACGGTCGGCGAGATCGTATTGGCGGTGATGCCGTGACGGCCCCATTCGGCCGCCAGCGTCTTGGTGAGACCGATCACGCCGAACTTCGAGGCGCAGTAGGCGATGTGCTCCTCGATCGCGACCGTTCCGGCCTGCGAGGCGAGGTTGACGATGCGCCCGCCGCGCCCGGCCGCGATCATGCGCTTTCCGGCGGCCTGGCTGACGAGGAACGTGCCCTTCAGGTTGATCGCGATCGTGCGGTCCCACTGGTCGAGCGTCAGGCTCTCGGCCGGCGCGAGCGCGACGATGCCGGCACTGTTGACCACGATGTCGATCGCGCCGAACGCGCTTTCGGCCGCCGCGACGGCCTCCTCGACCGAGGCGGGATCGGCGACATCGCAGCGGAAGGCGCGCGCGTCGGCCAGCTCGCCGGCGGTCGCCTCGGCGGCCTGGAGGTTGTTGTCGAGAAGCGCGACCCGCGCGCCCTTCTGGCTCAGGGCGCGCGCGATCGCCTGGCCGATGCCCGAGCCGCCGCCCGTGACGAGCGCGACCTTGGCGGCCAGCGAGAAGTCGAGATCGATGGAAGGGGCGTCGCTCACGGGACGGGCTCCGGGCTTTGGGGAAAGGGACGGGCGATGGGCGGCGGCCGGACTGCCGGCCGCCGCCCGTCAGGCGTCTACTGGCGCGACTTCAGGAGCTCGTCGGCGTTGGCGGTCGTCACCGGCGTCCAGGGGACGAGGTAGGTCTTGGCCTTGCCGTCTTCCCACTTCATCGACGGATACTGGTTCCAGATCGGCGACTGCGGCTGGTAGTCCGCCTTCACGGCCTTGATCGCTACGTCGAGCGCGCCCTGGGCCTGCGCGTTCGCGTCCTGCAGGATCGACGCCATCTCGCCGGCCTTCACCGAGTTGATCGCGTCGGTCACGCCGTCGATGCCGGCGATCGCGAAGTCGTTGACGTTGAGGCCGGCGGCCTTGATCGCCTCGATCGCGCCGAGCGCCATCTCGTCGTTCTGGCCGATCACGCCGTTGATCTGGCCGGGATGCGAGGTCAGCCAGTTCTCCATCAGCGTCTGGGCCTCGGCGCGCGACCAGTTGCCGGTCTGCTTCTCCAGCACCTTCACGTCGGGGCAGGCGGCGAGCGCCTTCTCGTTGCCCTCGAGGCGCTGGATCTGGCCGCTCTGGCCGATCGGGCCCTCGATGATCACGAGGTTGCCCTTGCAGCCCATCTTGTCGAGGACGGCCTTGCCCTCGAGCTCGCCGGCCTCGACGTCGTTGGAGCCGACATAGGAGGTGAGAAGATCGGAGTTGACGCGCGCGTTCGAGCCGACGACCGGGATGCCGGCGTCGACCGCGGCCTGCACGGGCGCGGCGCCCGCCTCGATGTCCATCGGAACGAAGATGATCGCATCGTACTTCTGCGTGATCATCGTGTTGAACTGCTCCTGCTGGACCAGCGCGTCGTAGCGGCCGTCGAACACGGTCACCTCGACCTCGCCCTTCTGCACGGCCGGATGCTTCTGCAGCGCGGCGGTCCAGATCTGCATGAACTCGGCGTTGAGACCGTAGACGGTCGCGCCGATCTTCAGCTTCTCCTGCGCCATGACGGGCGCCGAGAGTGCGGTGGCAAGGCCGAGGGCCAGCAATAGGGTCTTCATCGTCTTCCTCCCTGTGGAACCTGTCTCGGAGAGCGCCGGGATGGCACCTCTCCCATCGGCCCGGCGTCGCCGCCGGGCGGAATTTTCCGAGCGCTCAGCCGGCGTGACTGCGCTTCTGGTCCAGCATCACCGCGCCCACGATCAGGGCGCCCTTGAGGATCTGCTGGTAGTAGGACTGGATGCCCATGAGATCGAGGCCGTTGTTCATCACGCCGATGATCAGCGCACCGATCAGGGTGCCGGTGACGCGGCCGACGCCGCCCGAGAGCGAGGTGCCGCCGATGACGACCGCCGCGATCGCGTCGAGCTCGTAGGCGACGCCCGCCTGCGGCAGGGCCGAGCCGGTGCGCGCCGACAGGATCATGCCGGCCAGACCCGCGAGCGCGCCCGAGATGACGTAGACCATGAAGCGGATGCGGGCGACGTTGATGCCCGAGGTCTTGGCCGCGTGCGGGTTGCCGCCGACGGCGTAGATGTAGCGACCGAAGCGGGTCGAGGAGAGAAGCCACCACGAGACGGCGAAGACGACGGCGAGGATCACGACCGGCAGCGGCACGCCGAAGACGTTGCCGGTGCCGATCCAGCGGAACTCGGGGATGAGGCCCGGCACGGGGCGGCCGCCGCCGTAGATCAGCGTCATGCCGCGTGCGGCCGACAGCATGCCGAGCGTCGCCACGAAGGCCGGCACGTTGAAGCGCGAGACGATGAGGCCGACGATCGCGCCGGAGAGAACGCCGACGCCGATGCCGATTGCGAGCGCCAGTACCATCGGGTACGGACCGCCCGCGACGCTGGCGTTCGCCGTCGTCGTCACGAAGCTGGCGCTGACGATGCCGGCCAGCGCCACGACGGAGCCGACCGACAGGTCGATGCCGCGCGTCAGGATGACGAAGGTCATGCCGATGGCGAGGATGCCGTTGATCGACGTTTGCAGGAGGACGTTCGAGATGTTGCCGGCCGTCAGGAAGTAGGGGCTGGAGACGGCGAGCACGCCGACCAGGATCAGGAAGGCGATGAAGATGCCGTATTCCTGGATTAGGAGCCGGCGGCGCTCGGCGCCCGCATTGGGATCGGCGGCTTTTGCGTTGATGTCGGTCACGGGATCGTCTCCCCCCAAAGGGTCTTGCGCGGGCGCGGGCTGCGGGAAGCCCGGTTCAGGTCGAAAGATGGACGAGCGATTGCGCGCTGGCCTCGCCGCGGCCGAGGATGCCGGCCGAGCGCCCGCCCCGCATCACCATCACGCGGTCCGACAAGCCGAGCACCTCGTCGATCTCCGACGAGATCATCGCGACCGTGCCGCCGGCGGCGGCGAACTCGCAGATTATGCGGTAGATCTCGCGCTTGGCGCCGACATCGACGCCGCGCGTCGGCTCGTCGAGAAGCAGCACCCGTGGATTGCGCAGGAACCACTTGCCGAGCACGACCTTCTGCTGGTTGCCGCCCGATAGGCCGGACACCGGCATCGTGTCGCGCGCCGCCTTGATGCCGAAGCGCGCGATCATCTCGTGGGCGGCCGCCGCCTCGTCCCGGCCACGCATGGCGAAGGCCGGGCTCATCTCGGGCAGGCTCGCCAGCGCGATGTTGCCGCGCACCGAATCGTGGAGGTTGAGGCCGGTCTGCTTGCGGTCCTCGGTGACGAGCGCCAGCCCCTCCGCCATCGCATCGGCCGGCTTGCGGACCACGATCTCCCGGCCATCGACGGCGATGCGCCCCTCGGCCTTCGGGTCGAGGCCGAACAGCGCATCGAAGATCTCGGTGCGGCCGGAGCCCATCAGCCCGTAGATGCCGAAGATCTCGCCCTTGCGCACGTCGAACGAGATGTCCTCGATCCGGCCCGGGCTCGCCAGCCCCTCGACCCGCAGGCCGACCGTCTCGGACGGCGTGTTGGTCTTGATGTATTCCTCGCCGAGCTCGCGACCGACGATCATGCCGATCAGGCCGGGACGGTCGATCTCGGCGAGCTTGCCGCTCGCGACATAGGCGCCGTCGCGGAACACGGTGTAGCTGTCGGCGATCTGGAAAATCTCGGACAGGCGGTGCGAGACGTAGACGATGCCGCGCCCTTGAGCCTTCAGGCGCTCGATCGCGGCGAAGAGGTGCTGCGCCTCGCGCTCGCCAATGGCCGAGGTCGGCTCGTCCATGAAGATGACTTCGGCGTCGTGGCTCAGCGCCTTGGCGATCTCGACGAGCTGCATCTGCGCGACCGAGAGCGTCGCCATCGCCTGACGCGCGTCGATTGCGAAGCCGAGATCGTCGAGCAGCGCCTGCGCGCGGGCGTTCATGGTGCGGAAGTCGATGCCGCCGAAGCGGCCGGACGGCTCGCGCCCGAGAAAGATGTTCTCGGCGACGCTCATGTGGGGAACCGGGCTCAGTTCCTGCTCGATGATCGCGATGCCGGCCTTCAGCGCATCGGCGGGGCTGGAGAAGTCGACCGGCTGGCCGTTGCGCCAGATCGTGCCGCCGTCGCGCTTCTGGATGCCCATGACGATGGTGAGGAAGGTGGACTTGCCCGCGCCGTTGCCGCCGCACAGGGCATGCACGGAGCCGGCTTCGAGCTCGAAGCGGCCGTCTCGCAGCGCAGCGACGCCGCCGAAGGACTTGCGCAGCCCTTCCACCTTGAGAAGCGGTTCCGACATTCAACATCCTCCCGGAACACCCTTACGGCGTTCCCGGCGCCGATTCTCCCTTCGACGCCTCGTTTCGACATTAGTCAGATTGTTTCCGACAAATGTCAACGCCGCATCCGAATGCGCTGCCGGACCGTCGTCGGCCGGCCGGCGCTTGCACGATCGCCCGCGCGCTCCGACACTCGGCCCATGTCACGAATCACAGCCGACCAGTTCGTCGAGATCCTGCGCACGGTGGCGCGCCGGATCGACGAGGCGCGCGAGCATCTGGCCGAGCTCGACGGCGCAATTGGCGATGCCGACCACGGCCGTACCATGTCGGAAGGTTTTGCGGCCGTGGTCCGCGATGCGCAGGACGCGGCCCATGCCGGCGCCGGCGCGGCCGACCTCCTGCCGATCGCCGCCCGCTCCTTCCTCGACGCCGTCGGCGCGACGGCCGGACCCCTTTATGCCAGCGGCTTCCAGGAAGCCGGACGGCGCCTTGCGGGACGGGCCGAGCTGTCGGACGGCGATCTCCTGGCGCTCGTTGCGGGCCTCGGCGAGGGGATCTCGCGGCGCGGCAAGGCGGTGCCGGGCGACAAGACGATGATGGACGCGTTCGGCCCCGCGCTGCGGGCGATCGGGGCGGCCGAAGCATCCGGCGTGGACGTGGGGACCGCGCTCGGCGCAGCGGCCCGGGCCGCCGCGCAGGGCCGCGACGCGACCCGGACCATGGTCGCCTCGAAGGGCCGCGCGGCGCGGCTCGGGACGCGCAGCCTCGGGCATGTCGATCCCGGCGCCGCCTCGGCCGCGATCGTGGTCGACGCGCTGCGCGAGGCCTTCGAGGCGATCCGCGCCGCACGCGGTGGGCGCGGCTGATGGCCCGCCCCTCCCCCCGCGCGGCCGGCGAGACGGCGATCCCGCTCCGCTTCGGCGACGACGCGCTGCTCTGGGCGTCCTGGCTCTACCACGAGGAGGGCATGACGCAGGGCGACATCGCCGCCGAGATGGGCGTCTCGCGGGCCTCGGTGAACACCTATCTCGCCGAGGCCCGCACGCGTGGCCTCGTGACAATCGAGATCGAGCCGCGCCAGTTCCGGGCGCTGTCGCTCGCCGAGGCGCTGCGCAAGCGCTTCGACCTCGAGGACTGCCTCGTCGTGCCGACGAACGGCGGCGAGCGATCTCTGAACGCGCGCCTCGGCGCAGCCGGCGCGCAGGCGCTCGCCCGTTTCGCGCGGCCCGGCGACACGCTCGCCGTGACCTGGGGCCGCACCATCCTCGAGCTGGTCGAGGCGCTCCGGGTCGCCCCGCTCGGCGACGTTCGCGTGGTGCAGGCGACGGGCGGCACCACGGCCAAGATCCCCTGGACGCCGGAAGCCTGCGCATCGCGCCTCGCCGAAGCGCTCGGCGGTCGCTGCATCCCGCTGTCGGCGCCCGCGATCGTCTCCAGCGCGGCGATGCGCGACATGCTCTTTGCCGAGCCCGTGCTGGCCGAACAGATGGCGGTCCTCTCCGAGGCGAACCGCATCCTTTTCGGCATCTCCTCGCTGCGGCCGGAAAGCACGATCCACACGAGCGGCTTCCTCGACGGGCCGGAGCGCCACGACTACGAGCAGGTGGCGATCGGCTCGATCGCGGGGCGCTTCATCTCGGCTTCCGGCGAGCGCGTGCCGGGACCGCTCGACGGACGGACCATCGGCATCGACCTCGCGGCCCTTCGCGCCGTGCCGCAGCGCATCGCCGTGGCCGGCGGGTCCGACAAGGTGCCGGCCATCCTCGGCGCGCTGCGCGGCGGCTTCGTCAGCGTTCTGGTGACCGACACGCAGACCGGCTGGGGCATTCTGACGGCGGACGGCTGGAGCGAGACGCCGCGCCGCGCCGCCCCATCGCCGCCGGCCTCGCCGCCGCTCGGCCGCACGCACACCAAGAAGCTCCTCAACGATCCCCGTGCGGCGGTCGACGAGGCCCTGGAGGGCGCCCTCGCCGCCCACGGCGACACGATCGCGCCGGTGCCGGGCACGCCGCGCGCCGTGCGCGCCGTTCAGGGCCCGCGGCCGGGCAAGGTCGGCGTCGTGATCGGCGGCGGCTCGGGCCACGAGCCGGCCTTCTGGGGCTATGTCGGGCCGGGCCTTGCGGACGCGGCGGTCGTCGGCAACCTCTTCGCCGCCCCGCCGCCCGGCCCCATCCTCGCGGGCACCCGCGCGATCGACGGAGGCGCCGGCGTCCTCTACGTCTTCGGCAACTTCTCCGGCGACGTGATGAACTTCGAGATGGCCGCCGAGGAACTCGCGGCGGACGGCATCGAGACGCGCTCGGTCGTGACGATCGACGACATCGCCTCGGCGCCGGCGGAGGCGGTCGGCTCGCGGCGCGGGGTCGCCGGCAACGTCTTCGTCTTCAAGATCGCGGGCGCGGCGGCCGACCGGATGATGCCGCTCGACGCCTGCGAGGCGGTGACGCGCCGGGCCGCGGCGCGCACCTTCTCGATGGGCGTCGCGCTCGAACCCGGAACCATGCCGGAGACGCGCCGCCCGAGCTTCGCGCTGGGACCCACAGACATGGAGATCGGCGTCGGCGTCCACGGCGAACCCGGCGTCGCACGCGAGCCGCTGGCGAGCGCCGACGCGGTGGCGGACCTCCTCGTCGACCGCCTCTTCGCCGAGATGCGCCTTGCGGCCGGGGCCCGGGTCGCGGTCCTCGTCAACTCGCTCGGCGGAACGCCCGCGATGGAGCTCTACGTCGTCCACCGCCGCGTGGCGCAGCGGCTGGCGGCGCGTCGCGTCGAGGTCGTGGGGGCCTGGGTCGGTCCCTACTACACCTCGCTCGACATGGCCGGCGTCTCCCTGTCGCTCCTTCACTGCGACGACGAACTGCTCGATCTCCTCCGCCATCCCTGCCGGAGCGCCGCGATGACAGTGGTCCGCTAACGAGAATTTAAGGTGCGACAGATCGAACCAATCGCTGCCTAACGACTTATAGGCTCCGACAGCGGATCAACCGCTCGCCTATCAAGGAGTTTCGAACTCATGGACAACAACCGTCTCGAGGGCGCCGCCAAGGAGCTTGGCGGCAAGGTGCAGGGCGCTCTGGGTGACGCGTTCGGGTCCGAGAAGGACTCGGCCGAAGGCCGTCGCCGCCAGGCCGAAGGGGCCGCGCAGAACATTCTCGGCCAGGGCAAGGATGCCGTGCGCGAGGCGACCCACGATGCGCAGAAGTATGCGACCGACCTCTACGAGAACGCCGGCGCCTACGCCGAGGAAGGCACGCGCGTCGTGCGCCGGACGATCCACGAGCATCCGCTCTCGTCGCTGCTGGCGGCCGGTGCCGTCGGCTTCGTGCTCGGCCTTCTGGCCCGCGACCGCGACTGATCGAGCGGACTGACCATGCCTGACGCCTCCCGCGTGCCCGACCGGCGCGCGGGAGGTTTTTCGTTGTCGCCCGCTATTCGGCGGCCGAGCGGAACCCCTCCACCCCGCGATGGTCGGGGTTGAGGCGTGCCAGCGCCTCCTTGGCGGTCTCGCCGGGATATTCCGTGTCGATGTAGACCGCGCGCCCGTCCAGCGACTTGTTGACGAGGATGATCGTGTCGAGAACCTCGGTGAAGGTCGCGCGCTTGTCCTCGGGGCCTGCGATCAGGAGCTGAAGCCCCATGTCGCGGAAGAAGCGCAGGAGCGCCTGCGTGTTCGGCACGTCGAGCTTGTTGAAGGCCTCGTCGAAGAGCGCAAGGCCCATGCCGACCGGACGCCCGGCGATGTGGCCGGGGAAGTAGGCGAGCGCCAGCGAAGCGGCGATCGCGACGTAGAACGGCACCTGCGCCTCGCCGCCCGAACCCTTCATGGCGCGCGACGACAGCGTGGTGCGATTGCCGTCGGCGTCGCTCATCACGATCTCGAACGTGTAGTACTGGCGGTAATCGGCGAGCAGCGCCGCATCCTCCGCCCCCTCGATCATCGCCTCGACCTCGCCCATCGAGCTTTCGAACGTCTCGTCGGACAGCTGTCCGTCGGCGGCGCGCTGCGCGAGGTCGTGCATCCCCTCGAAGCGGCCATTCACCGCATAGGAGAACGCGTAGGTCTGGCCGGTGAAGCGGTGGCGCTTGAGGAGCCGGTTGATGCCGGCGAGGCGGTAGCCGACGCGCGCCAGCTTTTCCGACAGGCGCGCCAGGAGATCCTCGCGCATCATCCGGCGCATCTCGGCCGCCGCCTTCACGCAGGCGTCGCGGTGGCCGCGCAGTTCGTGCGTCTCCAGCCGCGCCGTTTCCTCCAGCACCCAGGCGAGCGCCGCGACCATGGTCTCGCCGTCGAAGGCCGGCACCGGCGCACTCCAGCGTCCGGCATATTCGGTGAGCTCGCGCAGCGCCGACAGCTGCTCGCGCCGTGCCGTGCCCTCGGCGCTCTCGGCGGCCGCCTCCGCCTCGTTGCGCCGGGTCGCCAGCCACGCCGGCGCATCGCGCCGCTCGGCCTCGCCCCCAGTGATCTCGGCCCGCAAGGCGGCGGCCACGCCGGCGAGCGTGCGCGGCGCACCGTCGCCGGCCGGTACGAGGGCGAGAAGCTCGGCGGTGGCATCGGTCGCGAGCACCGCCCAGCTCCGCCGCCGGCGCGCGAACGCCGCCCTGTGCCGCTCGGCCGCCATGTCGGCGCGCGCGGTCAGCGTCGCCACCGTCTGGCGCAGCGTCTCGACCTTGGGCTCGACCTCTTCGGCGAGTTCCGTCGCATAGGCATCGCGCTCGGCCCGGACCTCCTCGATCTCGGCCTTCAGCGTCGCCGCCTCGCCGTCTTCCAGCGCCTTGCGGTCGCGGACCAGTTCGTCGGCGCGCTGGCGCACGGTGAGCGCGCGGCGCGCGAGTTCGGCCGGTCCGGCCTCCGGCGACAGGGCGGCCAGAGCCGGCCCCAGCGCCCGCGCCCCCTCGCGCGCCTCGCGAAGCCGGGCGCGCACCTCAACGAGTTCCACCTCCAGCCGCCCCCGCTCCGCCTCGAGCCCGGCGCCGTCGCTCATTGCGTTGCCGCGCCCGAACAGAAGATCGCCGAGGTCGCGCTGGACCGAGAGGCCCATGCCCGACGAGGTCTTGCCGTTGCGCATGACGCCGCGCTCCAGCCGGTCGAGTTCGGCGTCGGTTTCGGCCTTGCGGAAGGCGCCGATGCGCACATTGAGGAAGGCACGCGCATGCGGATCGTCGGTCGTCAGCGCCTCGAGAATGCTGCCGGCGGGCGGGCGGGCGTTGGTCGAGCGCGTCGCGGAGGTCTTGACCAGCGTGCAGCCGGCAAAGGCGTTCCGGTCGCGCCACATCAGGTCGAAGGCCTGCGAGAGCAGCGCCGGCTCGACGATCAGCGCTTCGCGGCCTCGGCCGAGGAGAGCCTCGGCGGCGTACTGCCAGCTCGGATCGGCGACATCGACCACGTCGCAGAGCGGCACGGCCGGAATGCCGGCCGCCTGAAGCTGGGCGAGAAGGCGCGAGGCCTCGCGCGACAGGCTGCCGCCCGCCCCTTTCGGCCGCGACAGGGCCCCGCGCAGGCGCTCGAGCTCGGCCTCCAGCGCATGGGCGCGGCTCCCGAGGCGCTCGGTCGCCTTGTCGAGCGCCGCCTCGAACCCGTCCGCGCGGCGCGCCGCCGCCACGAGGTCCTCCAGCCGGTCGCCCTTGCCGCGCGCATGGTCGAGGAAGCTGTCGCCGTCGCGCACCAGGGTCAGCGCCTCGGCGGCCGCCCGGCCGGCCTCGACCGCGCCCGGCGGCAGGTCGGCCGCATGGCGCAGCACGAGACGGGCGAGCGTGCCAAGCGCGGCTGCGATCCGGCCCCAACCCTGCTCGATCTCGCGAATGTCGCGTTCGTTCAGACGCGTTTCGGCTGCGATCTCGCGCAACCGTCCTTCGCCGCCGCCGGCGGCCAGACGGGCGGTCTTGTCGCGGATTTCCTCGTCCCACGAGCGGATCCATTCGCGCCGCGTCGCCAGAACGCCCTGCTCGATCGACAGTTCACCCTGCCGCTCGGCCAGCGTGCGCCGGATGCCGAGCCATTCCTGCCCCGTGCGGCGCGCCTGGAAGGCGGCGGAGCGCCAGCGGCCGAGATCGGCCGCGAGGCGCTCGCGCCCCCAGGTCTGGAATTTCGACGCGATGCGCGAAACGTGGGCGTGCTTCGCCTCGGCCTCCTCGATGAGGCCCTCCAGCTCGCGCCAGGTCGCGATCGAGGCACGCACGCGCTCGACGTCGAGCGGATCGGGCTCCAGCACGAAATCGCGCACGAAGACGGTCGGGTCGAAGATCGGGCGGAAGGCGAGCGCGTTGGAGAAGGCGCGCAGGAAATGGCGCGCGTTGGGCGCCGCCGCCGGCCCGCGCATGGCGACCAGCATCTCGGCGGTGAACTTCTCGGCCGACGCCTTGTACTCGGCAAAGGCCGGGCAGTTCGCCCGCAGGTCGGCGGCGATCTCGCTCCACGGCATCACCGTCTCGACGCCGTTCTCGCGGCGCCGGACGGCTTCCAGCGAGAAGGCATGGCCGGGCGCGATGAAGCGCGACAGGATCTCCTCGCGCGTGTCGCCCTGGCGGGCGGCCATGGCGATGCCGACGGCGATCGGCTCGCCGGTCTGGTCGTTGGCGAAGGTGAGGACGAGGAGCGTCTCGCAGGATGAACGCAGCGGGCGGCCGTTCTCGGCCGGATCGCCCGTCATCCCGAGGCAGTATTCCAGCACCGAGCGCGAGGAGCGACCGGAGGCGCTGGCGTTGAGGTTCAGCCGGTTCTGGCTGGCGCCGGTGATGACGGTCTGGATCGCATCCTGGATCGAGGTCTTGCCGGCACCCGTCGGGCCGATCAGCGCCGCCTCGCCGCGGATGTCGATGTCCTTGGCGTCGATCAGGTACCAGTTCGAAAGCGAGATCCGCCTGAGGCTATACATTCGGCTCGTCCCCGGGCGACGCGTCGCGATCGTTGTCGGCGGTTCTCGCCCCGGAGGGAAGGGCCACCGGGGCGCTCGCCCACAGGATCAGCTCCTTCACATAGGAATCGGGCACGAGAATGCCGACGCCGGGCAGAACCGTCAGCGGCGACAGGCGGCGCACGCGGTCGCGCTCGCCAAGGCGCAGGGCGCCGTGGCGGGCGAAGGTGCGCAGGATCTCGAGAAGCCGGACCTCCTCCGGCGGCGGAGCCTGCGTCAGCGCCGCGATGCGATCGACGAGATCGTCGGTGGTGGCGGTGACGACGCTCCCGTCGCCGGCCTCGTGGGCGCGCAGCGCCTCCTCCCAGAGAAGACGCAGCGCGAGGAGCACGATCGTCTCGTCCTTGCGCAGCCGCTCGAAGAGGCCGTCGTAGCGCGGCGCGTCGGCGGGCACGGCGAGCGCCACCATCTGGTCGCGCGGCGAGACCATGAGCCGGTAGCCGAGCGAGCCGAAATAGCGCTCGAAGAAGGTCGGATAGGCGCGCACGAGATCGTAGGTGCGCCCGACATTGGGCGTATGCGAATAGACGCACTGGCGCGTCATCATCACCTGCAGCGCGCGCGTCATCTCGTCGGCCGTCGGTCGCTTGCCGGCGATGTGGCCGCCGGCCCAGTCGCCGTCGACGATGTCGCGGAATTCGTCGGTCTCAGGCGGCATCGACATGGGCTCCCGGCCGGCGGCGGATCACGAAGTCCTGGCAGGTGATCCAGCGGTTGGCGCAGCGGTCCTCGAGAAACTCGATCTCGTAGCGCTTGGCCAGCAGGCCGCCGAAGATCGAGGGCAATTCGCGCAGGCGCTGGAAGGCGACGAAGTCGTCGACCGAGGCGAGCGTCACGTCGCGCGCCCGCACCTCCGCGCGCGGCCCGAGGACGCGCTCGACATAGGCCGACAGCACCGGCGCGGTGACGCGGGTGCGGCGGACGTATTCCTCCTTGGCGCGGGCATAGAGCACGGCGGCCGGATCGGGCGTCAGATCGCGCAAGGCCACCACAGCCACCGGCGCCTTGTCGCGTCGGGGCGCCGGCACATGCGGCGGCCCGAGCGGCAGGATGCGCGGGATCAGCATCGGCGCGACCGGCACCTCGCCCTCCTCCGGCCGCAAGGCGACGAGCCGCAGCGCCTCGGCGAGTTCCGCGGTCGAGCCGGCGGCGATGCGGTCCATCTGGCGCGCGGCGTTGACCATGCGTCGCTCGATGCGCGCGACCGTCGCGTTGATCGCGTCGAGGTGCCGCTCGGCGGCCTCGAAGACGTGGACGATGCGCGACAGTTCCTCGCGGATCTCCGCCTCGCCGTCGGCGCCGTCCTCGAGCCGCCCCTCGCGCCCATAGGCATCGCCGAGCGTCGAGAGCAGCGCCCGGTTCTCGAACATCTCCGTCGCCTGCCGGATGATCGCAGTGCGGAAGCGGAACGGGTTGTCCTTGGTCTGAAGCGTCTTGAAGTCGCGGATGAGGTGCCGCTCGACGAAGTCGCCGAAGAACTGGTGGAAGATCGCGCGCAAGGAGGGCTGGCGCAGGATGCGCTCCTCCGCCTGCCGGAGCGAGACCGCGACCGTGCGCATATGGCCCATGAAGTCCTCGGCACCGCGCAGCGCGTTGCGCAGGGCTTCGGAGCGCTCGTCGGGATGGGCGGCGGCACCCTCGAGGCCGCTCAACACCTCCAGCACCGCGCCGCCGTAGGAGCGCGTCTCGCCGCGCTCGATGCGCGAGAGAAGATGGAGAAGCCCGGCCGCCTCCGGATCGAGGTCGACGAGGCGCAGGTAGCGGTCGCGGTGCTCGACCATCCAGCCGGTCTCGACAAGACGGTCGTAAACGGCCCGCGCCCGCTCCTCGGGTCGGCCAGCCGGCATGTCCGGCTCGTCGTCATTGCGTGCGGCAAGGAACGTCTCGATCGCGCGCAGGACGTCGACCCGTCGCGGCGCCTCGGCCGAGGGCTCGAAGGTCTCGTGGAAGATGTGGAGGAGGAGGTCGGAATAGAGCCGCTTCGCCGGAGCCGCCAACGGCTTGAAGAGATCCGGCGGCAGGACGTCGAAGAGCGGCATTCCGATCCGGGAGCTGGTTGAACGAGGGCGCGGCGCGCCGAAACGGTCCGATCACGGACCGGGCTGCGCCCGGCCGGACCTTGCGTGGACCTGTTCCCCGCTCTTAACCCTCTCGCGGGGCGGGATCAACCGGGACCCGATCCACCCGCCGACGGCCGTCCGTCCCGCGCCGCCTTCCTGGCCCGCTTGCCGTCGAGGACGAGGAAACGCCGGGCGGGTTCATGGCCGGGAAGCCGCAGGAAGAGCTGGCCGAGGTCGGCCTCCTGCACGTGGTCGGCGGCATCGACGATCGAAAACCAGCGCCGCTCGCGCTGGTCCTTTTCCTTCCAGGTCTTCAGCGCCTTCTCGACGCGCAGGAGGAAGACGTCCACCTGCAGAAGGCGGGTCTCGACCCGGCCGCGCTGCCAGTAGGCGTAGCGTCCGACGGGCTCGGCCAGAAGCTTGCCCTTAACCCCGGCCTCCTCGCGGGCCTCGACACCCGCCGCATCGTGGTCGTCGAGGCCGTTCATCGGCCAGCCCTTGGGAATGATCCAGCGGCGCGTCTCGCGCGAGGTGACCAGCAGCACTTCCAGTTCGCCGTCCTCGCGCAGGCGGACCGGGAGCGCGGCGATCTGATCGCGCGGCCCCTTGGCCGGTTCGGGATCGAACATCTGCATCGCCGTCTGCATCATCGCCTTCCAAAGCCTGGGCACGTCGCTCACAACCCTAGCGCGGGAGGCACACGCATGCGTCGTTGAATGGCCGTTTCAATCAATTTTTGTGTGGTCATTGCGTCGATCGACGGCGCCATCGGACCAGCCGGGCACGCGCGTTGAACGGGCGTTCAACGTATACGCCCAATGGGGCCTCGCGTCTTGCGTTTTTTACTTCGGCGTGTAGCCGGTCGGCGGGTAGCGATGCACCTGCCCGCTCGGATCGGTGACCTCGTACGCCTCGTCGACCTCCTCGATGAAGCCGGGCCCGATTGGCACCTTGCCATGGCCGCCAGGGATGTCCAGCACGTAGATCGGCTGGCAAAGGCCGGAGATCTGGCCGCGAAGGCCCTTCATCAGCGCCTGCCCTTTCGCCACCGTGGTGCGCAGGTGGCTGGTTCCCGGCGCGAGATCGCCCTGGTGGAGGTAGTAGGGCTTGATCCGGTTCCCGACGAAGCAGCGCATCAGACGCGACAACGTGTCCGCGTCGTCGTTGACGCCGCGCAGGAGCACCGACTGGCTGACGAGGGGCACGCCGCCGTCGACGAGGCGGGCGACCGCGGCCTGCGCGGCCGGGGTGAACTCGCGGGGGTGGTTGGCGTGGAGCGCGACGAAGGTCGCGCCGGGAAAGGCGCGCAGCGCGGCGACCAGCGCCGCATCGACGCGCGCCGGCTCGACCACCGGCACGCGCGTGTGGAAGCGCATGACCTTGACGTGTCCGATCGCCCCGAGCGCGCGCCCGAGCGCCTCCACCCGGCGGGGCGACAGGAGGAACGGGTCGCCCCCGGTGACCACGACCTCCCAGATCTCGGGCCGGCTGGCGATATAGGCGATCGCGGCGTCGAGTTCCGCCTCCGACAGGCTGCCGTTGCCGTCCGGCCCCACCATCTCGCGCCGGAAGCAGAAGCGGCAGTAGACCGGACAGACGTGCAGCGGCTTGAGGAGCACCCGGTCGGGATAGCGGTGGACGATGCCCGCCACCGGCGAATGCGCGTCGTCGCCGATCGGGTCGGCATCCTCCTCGGGCGTCGCCTGAAGCTCGGCCTCGCTCGGCACGAACTGCCGGCCGATCGGATCGTCGGGGTCGTCGATGAGATCGGCCATGTCGGGCGTGACCGAGACGGCGTAGCGCGCGGCCACCTGTTCCAGTTCGGCCAGCCGCTCCGGCGGCGCGAGGCCGGCCTCGACCAGCGCGGCGGCGCTGCGCAGGGGGCGCGTCACGAGCGGATATCCGCGACCGGTGTCCAGACGACGTCCTCGATGCGCGAGGCGCCGGTCGCCAGCATCACCAACCGGTCGAAGCCGAGCGCGATGCCGCTGGCCTCCGGCATCGCGCCTAGCGCCGCGAGGAAGTCCTCGTCCAGCGGATAGCGCTCGCCGTAGACGCGTTCGCGCTCGTCCATCTCCGCCATGAAGCGACGGCGCTGCTCGGCGGCGTCGGTCAGTTCGCCGAAGCCGTTGGCAAGCTCCACGCCGCAGCAGTAGAGCTCGAAGCGTTCGGCAACGCGCGGATCGCCGGCGCTGACGCGCGCCAGCGCCGCTTCCGGCACCGGGTAGTCGTAGAGGATGGTCGCACGGCCCTGCCCGAGGCGCGGCTCGATCCGCTCCGTCAGGACGCGGCTGAAGAGATCGGCCCAGGTGTCGTCGGGCGCGGTGCGCAGGTCCAGCGCCCGGACCGCCGCGGCCAGCTGGTCGCGATCCGTCGCGCCGCCCGGCTCGACGCTCGCCAGGATGTCGATGCCCGCAAAGAGCTGGAACGCCTCGGCGACGCTGATGCGTGCAGGCTCGAAGTAGGGGTCGGCCCGCCGGTCGCGGAAGGCGAAGCGCCGGACGCCGGCCGTGTCGGCGGCGAGCGCCAGAAGCGCCGCGCAGTCCGCCATCAGCGCGTCGTAGGTCTCGCCGGCGCGGTACCATTCCAGCATCGTGAAGGAAGGATGATGCAGCGCGCTGCGCTCGCCGTTGCGGTAGACGGGCGCGAGCGAGAACAATCGCTGTTCGCCCGCCGCCAAGAGCTTCTTGCAGGCGAACTCGGGCGAGGTGTGGAGGTAGAGCGGCTGGCGCGTGCCGTCGGAACGCGCCTCGAGCGTGGCGAATGCCGCCAGATGCGCCTCGTTGCCGGGCGAGACCTGCAGCGCCCCGGCCTCGACCTCGACGAAATCGCGTGCGCCGAACCATGCGCGCAGCGCGCCGGACAGGGCGTTGCGCAGCATCAGCCGCGGGCGGCGATCGGCGTGGACATGGGGCGCCCACCAGGGCGAGGCATCGGTCATGGCGGCCTTGGACAAGGGGGCGCGTTGGCTGGAGCGGCCGATCGAAACGGACCCGCCCGACTGGCGGCGGACCGTCAGATGCGCTAGGGCCCGGGGATCGAGGCTCGGACGAGCTCCCTTACAACATCAGACCGAAATCAGGAACAAAGCCCGTGAAGGTGATCGCCAGTTCGCTCCGCAAAGGCAACGTCGTCGAACGCGACGACGGCAAGCTCTATGTGATCCTGTCCGCGGAGAACATCCACCCCGGCAAGGGCACCCCCGTCACCCAGCTCGACATGCGCCGCATTTCCGATGGCGTGAAGGTGTCGGACCGCTACCGCACCACCGAGCAGGTCGAGCGCGCCTTCGTGGAGGAGCGCGAGCACACGTTCCTGTACTCGGACGACGAGGGCTTCCACTTCATGAACCCGGAGACCTTCGACCAGGTCGCGGTGCCCGAGAGCGTCGTCGGCGACTACGCGCCCTACCTGCAGGAAGGCATGGCGGTTCAGGTCGCCGTCTACAACGGCCTTGCGATCTCGATCGAGCTACCGCAGCGCGCGATCTACGAGGTCACCGAGACCGAGCCGACCACCAAGGGCCAGACGGCCTCCTCGTCCTACAAGCCGGCCGTCCTGTCGAACGGCGTGCGCACGCTGGTTCCCCCGCACATCGCGGCCGGCACCCGCATCGTGGTGATGACGGCGGACGGCTCCTACGTCGAGCGCGCCAAGGACTAACGGACCAGGCGCGCCATAAGCCGGCGAACCAATCCGCCGATGGTGCGTTCGGACCAACGGGTGGGAACCGACAAGGCTCCCTCCCCCGCAGTGACTATGGAGACTCGACCTCGCATGGTGCTCCCTCTCGAGGAACGCGGCGCGATCGGCGCGCTGATCGGCTCGCGCAACTGGAGCGACGGCCCGCTCGGGCCCCCGGCCGCCTGGACGCCGACGCTGCGCACCGCCGTCGACCTCATCCTTTCGTCGCACGCCCAGATCGTCCTCTTCTGGGGACCGGACCATCTCGCCTTCTACAACGACGCCTATGCGCCGACAATCGGGACGAAGCACCCGCGCGCGCTTGGCCGACCCGCCCGCGAGAACTGGTCCGAACTCTGGGACGATCTCGGGCCGCTTCTCGCCGGTGTGGTGCGGACCGGCGAGACGATATCGGCCAAGGACCGCCCGTTCCGGATCGAGCGCCACGGCTTTCACGAAGAGGTGTTCTTCGACATCAGCTACTCGCCGGTGCACGACGAAAGCGGCGCGGTCGCGGGCGTCCTGTGCATCGTGTCGGAGACTACGGGCCGCGTCATCGGCGAGCGTCGGCTTCTGGAGAGCGAGAGCCGATTTCGCAACATGGCCGACAACGCCCCGGTGATGCTCTGGGTGACCGACCCGGACGGGCGCTGCACCTATCTCAACCGATCCTGGTACGAGACCACCGGGCAGACGCCGGAGGCCGCGGAAGGCTTCGGCTGGCTCGATGCCACGCATCCCGACGACGCCGAGGAGGCGGGGCGCGTCTTCCGCCGCGCCAACGCCGCGCACGAGGCGTTCCGGCTCGAGTATCGCCTCCGTCACCGCGACGGTCGCTATCGCTGGGCGATCGACGCCGCCTCGCCGCGGTTCGACGAGACCGGCGCGTTTCTCGGCTTCGTCGGATCGGTGATCGACATCGACGAGCGCCGGGCCGGCGAGGATCGCCTGCGCGCCAGCGAAGCCGGGT
The DNA here is from genome assembly GCF_913775355.1 of uncultured Aureimonas sp. Lineage (GTDB taxonomy): Bacteria > Pseudomonadota > Alphaproteobacteria > Rhizobiales > Rhizobiaceae > Aureimonas. Next base: position 29,974 of record NZ_CAJYIU010000041.1, on the reverse strand, counting down.
TCCAGGCGATCGCCAACACGATCGACCAGATGGTCTGGACGACGCTGCCCGACGGCTTCCACGACTACTACAACGATCGCTGGTACGAGTTCACCGGCATGCCGCACGGCTCGACCGACGGCGAGGGCTGGAACGGAATGTTCCACCCGGACGACCAGGACCGGGCCTGGGGCGTGTGGCGCCGGTGCCTCGCGACCGGCGAGCCCTACCATATCGAGTACCGGCTTCGGCACCGCTCGGGCGAGTACCGCTGGGTGCTCGGCCGCGCGCAGGCGATGCGCGACCCGGCGGGCCGCATCATCCGCTGGTTCGGCACCTGCACCGACATCCACGACTTCAAGCTGGAGGAGGAGCGCCGCGCCTTCCTCCTCGACCTCAGCGACACGCTGCTCGGCCACCCCGATCCTGCCGGCGTCGAGACGACGACAACCCGGCTTCTCGGCCAACGGCTGGGCGTCGCGCGCTGCGGCTACGGCGACATGGATGCCAGCGGCGAGATCGTGCGTGTCGCGCGCGACTGGACCCGTTCGCCGGAGATCATGAGCCTTGCCGGCGAGAACCGCATCCTCAACAAGTTCGGCCCCTCCGCCATCGCCGAACTGCACGCGGGCCGGACGCTGGTGGTCGAGGACGTGCGCGCCGATGCGCGCATCGACGAAAGCTTTTACGGGACATGGGACGGGATCGGTTGCAGGGCGCTCGTCGTCGTACCGATGCTGCGCGACGGCGCGTTGCGCTCGCTCCTCTACCTTCACGAGCCCCTCCCCCGGCGCTGGACGCCGGCCGAAATCCAGCTCTGCGACGAGGTCGCCGCTCGCACTCGCGAGGCGCTGGAGCGCGCACGCGCGGAAGCCGCCCTGATCGAACTCAACGCCTCGCTGGAAGAGCGTGTGCGCGAGCGCACCGCCGAGCTCGAGCGCACTTCGGAGGTGCTGCGGCAGGCGCAGAAGATGGAGGCCGTCGGCCAACTGACGGGCGGCATCGCGCACGACTTCAACAACATGCTGTCGGTGATCATCGGCTCGCTCGACCTCCTCGGCCGCCGCCTGCCCGAGGGCGAGGCGCGGCTGCGCCGCTACGCCGAGAACGCGATGGAGGGCGCGCGGCGTGCGGCGACGCTGACGCATCGGCTTCTCGCCTTCTCGCGCCAGCAGCCGCTCAACCCGCAGGCGGTCGACCTCAACAAGCTCGTCTCGGGCATGTCCGAACTCATGCGCCGGACGCTGAGCGGCAACATCCGGCTTGAGACCGTTCTCGGCGGCGGTCTCTGGTCCTGCTCGGTCGACGCCAACCAGCTCGAGAACGTCATCGTCAACCTCGCCGTCAACGCCCGCGACGCGATGCCGGAGGGCGGGCGCCTGACGATCGAGACGCAGAACGCCCATCTCGACGACCGCTATGCCGCGGCCGACATCGGCATCGTGCCGGGCCAGTACGTCCTGGTGGCGGTGACCGACACCGGCACCGGGATGAGCCCCGATGTCATGGCCAAGGCCTTCGACCCGTTCTTCACCACCAAGGAGATTGGCAAGGGCACGGGTCTCGGCCTCAGCCAGGTCTACGGCTTCGTGAAGCAGTCCGACGGGCACGTGAAGATCTATTCCGAGCCCGGCCGGGGCACGAGCGTGAAGATCTACCTGCCGCGGCTCGTCGGCGAGCACGACGTGACCGATCAGGTCGCGGCAGCGCTGCCGGAGCTCACCGACCCGTCCGCCGAGCTGATCCTGGTGGTGGAGGACGACGAAAGCGTGCGTCGCGTCACGATCGAGGCGGTGCAGGAACTGGGATACCGCACGCTCGAGGCCGACGGCGCGGCGGAGGCTCTACGGCTTCTGGCGCAGCGGACCGACATCGACCTCCTGTTCACCGACGTCGTGATGCCAGACATCGATGGGCGCATGCTGGCCGAAGAGGCGCGGCGGGAGCGCCCCGACCTGAAGGTCGTCTTCACCACCGGCTACACCCGCAACGCCATCGTCCACCATGGCGTGCTCGATGCCGGGGTGCGGCTTCTGACGAAGCCCTTCTCGCTGGAGGATCTGGCGATGAAGCTGCGCGACGCCCTCGACGAAACCTAAGCCGCATCACGCGCGTCGCCGCGGCCACGGCGCCGCCGGAAGACACGCCGGACATGAAAAAGCCCGGCGGCGACCGAAGCCGCTCCGGGCCAGTGCGGGAGCGTGGGCAGGATCTGGCGCCGCTCGGGCGCCGACCGTCAGTTCGTCGGCGCGATGTCGCCGGCGACCTTGCGCAGCGAGTTGGCGTCGTAGGGCTTGGGCAGGAGCGGCCAGTCGAGCTTCTGGACGTTGACGTAGCCCGACACGAGCACGATGCGCACATGCGGATAGCGCTCTGCCACCGCCTGCGCGAGCTCGGGACCCGACATGCCGGGCATGCGACAGTCGCTGAACAGGAGCGCGACCTCGGGACGACGCTCCAGAACCCGAAGGGCCGAGGCCCCGTCGGAGGCTTCCAGCACCTCGAACCCCATCTCCTCGAACATGTCGACCGCGTTCAATCGCACCAGCGGCTCGTCGTCGACGACGAGCACGACCTTCCGCGACCCAGTCTGCAAATCACCGTGCATTCCGATGCCTGTCCGTCCGATCGGGAGCCTGAAGAAAGCTGGCTCCGCCGATCTCATGAGGGTGGTTCCATCCCGGCTTCAACATAGCCGGGCGAGCGCTTGAAATTCTAAATGGTGCGCCGGCAACGGATGGGAACCCCCTGAACGCGCGTTCAGCCGAGGCCAAGACCGGAATCGTGCAACCGCGGCGCGTAGCTTCGGTCCCGCGGGACCGGTGACGGCGCGCCGGCCCGCACCCGCCCGGCGCGTGCCGGGCGACCGCGCAGGCCTTCGGCCAGCGTCAGCGCGTCGGGCCAGGGGCCGAAGCCGCTCGCGATGTTGACGTGCCCCGCCTCGCCGAGATCGTAGAGCGCGGAGCCCCAGGTCGCGGCGCAACGCTCGGCGCCCGCAAAGCTCATGTAGGGATCGTTGCGGCTGGCGACGAGGATCGAGGCGAACGGCAGGCGGGATTGCGCGCCCTCTGCGAAAGAGGCGGCACTCGGCACGGTTTGCGAGAGGCTGGCGACATCGGCCGGAGCAACCAGCAGCGCACCCCCGACATGGGAGGCGGCCGGGCGGCCGGCGAGCGCAGCGACCAGCGCGCAGCCCAGACTATGGGCGACGAGGATCACGCCGGGACGGCTCGCCATCAGCGCCGCCTCCAGCTGGTGCAGCCAGTCGGTGAGAACCGGCCTTGCCCAGTCCTCCTGCTCCACCAGCGTCGCCTGCGGGTCGATTTCCAGCCAATGGTGCTGCCAGTGGCCGGCGGGCGAGCCGTTGAGGCCGGGGACGATCAGCGTCTCGGTCATGGGTCGCGAGCCTTTCCTGCCGCATCGAAGTCGACAGGGAAGGTAAGGCCCGACGTCGCCGGCCGACACGCACAACATACTCTTTTTATCGACTGAGGCGGAAAGCCGATCCGCCGCCCGCCACCTTATGCGCCGAGCGCCAGTTCGCGGAACTCGGCCTCGAGGCTTTCGGGTGCGCCCGCCGCCTCCGCCAGCGTGCGCTCGTCGAGCACGGCGGAGATGGCGTTGCGCACCTCCAGCATGATCCGCCGCACGGCGCAGGAGCGCTCGTCCCGGCAGTCGTCGCAGCGGCGATAGGCGGTCCGGCTGGCGCAGGGGATGGGCGCGAGCGGCCCGTCGAGCACGCGCAGGACATGGCCGACCCGGATCTCGGACGGCGGGCGGGCGAGAATGTAGCCGCCGCCCCGCCCCTTGCGGGCATGGATCATCCCGGCGACGCGCAGTTCGCCGAGGATGGTGTCGAGGAACTTCTTGGAGATATTGTGCGCCCTTGCGATCTCCTCGGAGAGCGCGCGCTGGCCTTCGGGCAGTTCGGCAAGATGCAGCATGGCCTTCAGGCCGTACTTGCCCTTCATCGTCAGCATGGCGGGGACTTCGTTGGCGGGAAGCGGAACAGGGGCACGCTCCGACAGGTAGACCGCGCCGCGCCGGATTTCCAGCGCGGCGCGGGAGACCGAGGGGCTGCTCCGGCGGAACCGCCCCCGTCCGGTCGATCAGAACGGCGAGTCGGGGTAGTAGAACTCCTTCGCGTTGTCCTTGGTGACGAGCGTCGCGTCGAGGACGTAGTTGCCGCGCACCGGGTTCTGGTCGAAGAGGCCGGCGGCCGTCAGGTCCATCGCGGTCGCGATCATCGCGGGCGGATAGAGAACGTCGACCGGAACCATCTTGTCGCCGTCCTGCACCTTCTTGATCATGTCCTTCATGCCGGCGCCGCCGACCACGAACTGGATGTCGGACCGGTTGCTCTGGGCGATCGCCTCAAGGATGCCGACGACCATGTCGTCGTCCTGCGCCCAGACCGCGTCGATCTTGGGATACTTGGCGAGGTAGTCCTGCATCACCTTGAAGGCGTCGTCGCGCGACCAGTTGCCGAACTGGCGGTCGAGGATCTTGACCTTGGAGCCCGCGATCCCTTCGTCGAAGCCCTTCTGGCGCTCCTCGTCGATGACGATCGGCAGGCCGCGGATGACGACGATGTCGCCGCCGTCCGCCATGCGCTCCTTCATGTATTCGCCCGCAACGCGGCCGAGGCCGTGGTTGTCGCCGGCGACATAGAGGTCCTGGATCGAGGGATCGGAGAGAGCCCGGTCGACCACCGTGACGAAGACGCCCTTCTCCTTCACCTGCCGGATCGGGTCGGTCAGTTCGTCGGAATTGTGCGGCAGGGTGACGAGGGCGTTGATGCCCTGCGCGGTCAGGTCCTCCAGGGCGTTCGCCTGGGACGCGCCGTCGGGCGAGGTTTTCACCACGATGTCGAGGCCGGGATAGCGCTCCTCGAGGAGTTTGGCCTCGCGCTCGGCGTGGTAGACGACGCCGCCCGTCCAGCCGTGGTCGGCGGCCGGGATCGACACGGCCATGGTGAGCTTCTTGTCCTGCGCGAGCGCGAGACCGGCGGTGGACAGGACGGCGAGGGCCGCGAGCCCGGCGACGATGCGTTTCATGTGGGTTCCTCCCGAATGCCGGAGCTTATCTGGTTTGCGGCGGACGGCGCGCCCCGGACAGGGCGCCGCCCGCTTCGGTCACCGGCGCGACAGGGAGCGCTGGATCAGCATCGCCAGGATGATGATCGCCCCCTGGACCGCGCCGATGAGGTATTCGCTGACGAGGTCCGAAAGGACCATGATGTTCCCGACGAGTTCGAGGATCAGCGCCCCGCAGATCGTGCCCCAGACCCGCCCGACGCCGCCGCGCAGCGCCGTGCCGCCGATGACGACGGCGGTGATCGCCTGCAGCTCCCACAGAAGACCCGTCGTCGCCGTCGCGGCGCCGAGGCGCGGCACGTAGACGAGGACCGCGACCGCCACGCACAGTCCCTGGATGACGTAGGTGATGGTGCGCACGCGGTTAACGCGGATGCCCGAATAGCGCGCGACGTCCTCGCTGGAGCCGACGGCCATGACGTGTCGGCCGAAGCGCGTGCGGTAGAGGACGAAGGCGCCGAGCGCGGCGACCACGAGAAACGCGATCACCGGCACGGGCACGCCGAGGACATTGCCGAAATAGACCGGCCGGTAGGCCGCACGCAGCTCCTGCGAGCTCAGGGCGATCGACCCGCCCTCGGCAAGCCAGATGGTGAGGGCGCGGAAGATACCCATCGTGCCGAGCGTGACGATGAACGGCTCGATGCGGCCGAGCGTCGTCATCAGGCCGTTGGCGAGGCCGCAGAGCGCCCCGACCCCGAGCGCCATCGCCATGCCGAGCGCGATCGTCGGCACGGCGCCCTCCACCGGCGCCGCGTTCAGGAACAGAATCATCGTCCCGGCGACGAAGGCCGCCATGGAGCCGACCGACAGGTCGAGCCCGCCGGCCGAGATCACGAAGGTCGCCCCCACTGCGATGATCGCGATGAAGGCCGAGCGGGTCACGACGTTGGAGAGGTTGTCGATCCCGAGGAAGTTCGGGTTGATCAGCGCGCCGAAGACGAGGAGCGCGGCGAGCGCGACGAAGGGCGCGACCGCCCGAAGGTCGATCTCGCGGCGGGAGCTCGGCGCCTGGGCTGGCGAGGTGGCGTCGGTCATGCGGGTTCGGCTCCCTCGACCGCCAGCGCGGCCTGTTTCTCGCCGGCGCCCGTCGCCAGCATCACGATGTTGCGCTCGGTCATCGCCTCGCCCGCGACCTCGCCCGCGATCGTCCCCTCGCGCATCACGACGATGCGGTCGCACAGGCCGATGAGTTCCGGCATTTCCGACGAGATCACGATCACCGCACGGCCCTCGGCCGCGAGCTGGGCGAGGAACCGGTAGATCTGCTCCTTGGTGCCGATGTCGATGCCGCGGGTCGGCTCGTCGACCACGACGACGCGCGGGTCGAGCAGCATCATCTTGGCGAGCAGCAGCTTCTGCTGGTTGCCGCCGGACAGCTGCCCCGCGAGAAGATCGCGCCGGCGGGTGCGGATGTCGAAGTCGCGGATGGCCGTGTCGAGCGCCTTGTCCTCGCGCGCCGGCTGAAGCAGCGGGCCGCTGGCGAAGCGGTCGAGCGCGGCGAGGGTCAGGTTGGTGCGCAGCGTCTGGGCGAGCAGCAGCCCTTTGCCCTTGCGGTCCTCGCTGAGGTAGACGATCCCCGCGTCCATGCTCTCGCGCGCGTCGCGAAAGCGAACCGGCTCGCCGTCGAGGCGCACCGTGCCCTCGGCCGGCCGAAGGCCGAGAACGCCCTCGAGAAGCTCGGTGCGCCCGGCGCCGACCAGCCCGGCAAAGCCGAGGATCTCTCCCTTAGCCACCTCGAACGCGCCCGATCGGACATAGCCCGGCACGCGCATGTTCTCGGCCGCCAGCACCGGCGTGCCGCGCCCCTGCGCCACGCGATCGGGATAGAGCTTGGAAACGTCGCGCCCGACCATCAGGCGCGCCATGTCGGCGGGCTCGAGGTCGGCGGCATCGTAGCTGCCGACCCGCCGCCCGTCGCGCAAGACCGTGACGCGGTCGGCGAGACGCTTCACCTCCGGCAGGCGATGCGAAATGTAGAGGACGCCGACGCCGCGAGCGCGAATGTCCGCGATCACCCTGAGAAGCGCCTCGGTCTCGTGCGGGGTGAGCGAGGCAGTGGGCTCGTCGAAGATCACCACCTCGTGCGGCACGAGAAGGGCGCGGGCGATCTGCACGAGCTGGCGCTGCGCGATCGACAGCGAGCCGACACGCACACGCGGGTCGATCGAAGCGCCGAGGCCCTCCAGCGCAGCCCGTGCCGAGGCGTTCATCACGCGATCGTCGAGCGTCAGCCCGCGGCGCACCTCGCGCCCGAGGTGGATATTCTGGGCGACCGTCAGGTCGGGTGCGAGCAGGATCTCCTGATGGACCAGAACGACGCCACGCCGCTCGGCCTCGACCGGTCCCGACAGGCGCACCGGCTCGCCCTTGAGCAACAGGTGTCCGCCGGTCGGCTGGAGATGCCCGGCGAGGATCTTCATCAGCGTCGACTTGCCGGCGCCGTTCTCGCCGATGATGGCGTGCACCTCGCCCGCCCGAAGGTCGAAGCGGATGTCGCCCAGCACCTCCACCGGCCCGAAGGACTTCGAAATGCCCTCGGCCGCGATCGCGACGCGCGCGCCGCGATCGGCTCCCGCGCTGGGACCGATCATCGCTGTTCCCTCCCAAGACCGACGGGGGCTCTCCCAAGCCCGATTCCGTCGTCTCCTCGATCATCAGTCTAGCTTGTCGATTTGTCCGACAAAATCAATCGCCTCGCGCGAGTTCACACAACCGTCAACGACCCGGATCAGCCGACCGGCGTCCAGACGCTGCCGCCGCGCGACGAGGCGACGGCCGCCTCGATGAAGCGCATGCCGGCCAGCCCGTCCGCGACGGTGGGATAGGTGACGGCACCGTCCGGTGCCCCGCCGCCGCGCGCGGCGAGGATCGCCTCGGCCACCTCGGAATAGATGTTGGCGAAGCCCTCGAGATAGCCTTCGGGATGGCCCGGCGGCACTCGCGTCATCCGCGCAGCGGCAGCCAGCGAGCCCGCGCCGTTGCGGGTGAGGAGCTGCTTCGGCTGCCCGAGGCGCGAGAACCAGAGCTGGTTGGGGTTCTCCTGGCACCATTCGAGCCCGCCCTTGGTGCCGTATACCTGCAGCCGCAGCGCGTTCTCGTTGCCGACCGCGACCTGGCTCGCCCAGAGCACGCCCTTGGCGCCGCCCTCGTAGCGCAGGAGCACGCGCACGTCGTCGTCGAGTGCTCGGCCTTCGACGAAGGTCGTGAGCTCGGCCAGAAGCTCGCGCGTCTTCAGGCCCGAGACGAAGGCGCCGAGATTGTAGGCATGCGTGCCGATGTCGCCGATGCAGCCGCCGGCGCCCGAGCGCGCCGGGTCGGTGCGCCACTCGGCCTGCTTCGAGCCCGTCGCCTCGGCGCGCTCGGACAGCCAGTCCTGCGCGTACTCCATCTGCACGAGGCGGATCTCTCCGAGCTCGCCCGCCTCGACCATCGCCCGCGCCTGCCGGATCAGGGGGTAGCCGGTGTAGTTGTGGGTGAGCGCGAAGATGCGCCCGCTCTTCGCCTGCAGCGCCACGAGGTCCTCGGCCTCCGCGACCGAGACCGACAGGGGCTTGTCGCAGATGACGTGGATGCCGGTTTCCAGGAAGGCCTTGGCCGCCGGAGCGTGCATGTGGTTGGGCGTGACGATCGAGACCGCCTCGATCCCGTCGGCGCGCGCGGCCTCGGCCGCGGCCATCTCGGAGAAGCTCGCGTAGGAGCGATCCGGGGCGAGCCCGAGGTCGGCCGCCGACGCGCGGGCACGCTCGGCGTCCGACGAGAGCGCGCCCGCCACGAGCTCGTACCGGTCGTCGAGCCGCGCGGCGATGCGGTGGACGGCCCCGATGAAGGCCCCCTGCCCGCCGCCCACCATGCCGAGCCGGATGCGCCGCGCGCCGCCTTCGGTTCCCTTGCCTGCCTCGATGGCCATGTTGCGTCTCCTTAAGCGTCGAGGCCGAGCATGCGGCGGTTGGCGGCGTCGTCGGTGCCGCCGGCGGCAAAATCGTCGAAGGCGCGCTCGGTCACGCGGATGATATGGGCGGCGATGAAGGGCGCGCCCTCGGCCGCGCCCTGCTCCGGGTGCTTGAGCGCGCACTCCCATTCCAAGACCGCCCAGCCGTCGAAGCCGTATTGCGTGAGCTTGGAGAAGACGCCGGAGAAATCGACCTGCCCGTCGCCGAGCGAGCGGAAGCGGCCGGCCCGGTTCGCCCAGGACTGGAAACCGCCGTAGACGCCCTGGCGGCCGGTCGGATTGAACTCGGCGTCCTTGGCGTGAAAGGCGCGGATGCGCTCGTGGTAGATGTCGATATAGGCGAGGTAGTCGAGGCCCTGCAGGACGAAATGCGAGGGATCGTAGAGGAGGTTGGCGCGGGCATGGTCGCCGGTGCGCTCCAGGAACATCTCGTAGGAGGCGCCGTCGTGGAGGTCTTCGCCGGGATGGATCTCGTAGGCGATGTCGACGCCTTCGGTCTCGGCATGGTCTAGGATCGGCTTCCAGCGGCGCGCCAGCTCGTCGAACGCGGTCTCGACGAGGCCGGCCGGCCGCTGCGGCCACGGGTAGACGAAGGGCCAGGCGAGCGCGCCGGAAAAGGTCGCGTGCGCCTTGAGGCCGAGATGACGCGAGGCGGTGAGCGCGCGCTTCACCTGGTCGGTCGCCCAGTCCTGACGCGCCTTCGCGTTGCCCCGCACATGGGGTGCCGCGAAGCCGTCGAAGGCTTCGTCGTAGGCCGGGTGCACGGCGACGAGCTGGCCCTGGAGGTGGGTGGACAGCTCGGTGATCGCGAGACCGTGCTGCGCGGCGACACCGGCGATCTCGTCGCAGTAGTCCTTCGATTCCGACGCGCGCTCGAGATCGAAGAGGCGGGCGTCCCAGGTCGGGATCTGCACGCCCTTGTAGCCGTGCCCGGCGGCCCAGCCGCAGATCGCGTCGAAGGAGTTGAAGGGCGCTTCGTCCCCGGCGAACTGCGCCAGGAAGATGCCCGGTCCCTTGATGGTCTTCATCCTGCGTCGTCCTCCCCTTGCGAAGCGGCCGCCGCCCGCCGCCGCCGCCGCGAACGGGCGGTGCGGCGGCGCAGACGGACGCCCGCGCGGCCTGTTTCCTCCCGGCCGGCGCGGGCGCACGATGGCACGATTCGGCCGAGCGTCCCACCCGTCTCGCGCGTGCGCCCGGCCGCAATCGCTTTGCCTGGAAGTGGCCGCTGCTCGCTTTCAAAATGCGATGCCCGAGAGGAAATCTGACGTTGCGGCACCTCGAGGAACGCCGCGCGCCATATTTTTGAAATAATCTCGTACACGATGGGAACGAGGAGCCCTCCCATTTGCTTATTCGGCAAAATGAAAGGGATCACTCCATGAAACTCACCATCCTTGCCGCCGTCTCCGCCCTTGCCCTGACCAGCGGCGCCGCCCTCGCGCAGTCCGCGCCGTCGGTCGCGACCCCGCAGAACTCCTCGTCGGTCCCGGTGCCGGGCACCAGCGCGGGCCTCGACAGCGTCCTGCCGGCCGATCAGGCCTCCGAGGTCAAGACCAACCGCGACGCGCCCCCGGCCACGACCGACGCCGCCACCAGCTCGATCCCGGTCCCGGGCAACACGTCGGGCATCGGTTCGGCGATCGACGCCGAGGCTGCCAGCACGGTCGTCGTGCCGCGCGACGCCGCGCCGGTTGCGCGCGACTCGTCGGTGCCGGTCCCGGGCACGAGCGCCGGTGACGACACGGTCACGCCTGCCAACTAAGGCCATCTCTGAACGGAAAGGCCGTCGCACTTCGGTGCGGCGGCTTTTTTGCGTGGGGCATTCCACGCGGTGACGGCGATCGGGGGAGCCGCTATCCTCGACGCTGGAGGATTCGCGCGTGGACGTCAGGCAGCTTCGATACTTCGTCGCCATAGTGGAGAGCGGCTCGATCTCGCGCGCCTCGGGGCGGCTCAACATCGCGCAACCCTCGCTCAGCCTTCATGTGCGCAACATGGAGGCCGATCTTGGCGTGCCGCTCCTGTTCCGCACCGCGCAGGGCGTGCAGCCGACGGAAGCGGGCGAGATTCTCCTGCGCAACGCGCGCGCCATCGTCGCGCAGTTCGAGGAGGCCGAGCGCGAGATCCGCGGCAGCGGCGCCGAGCCGGCGGGCGAGGTGCGATTGGGCCTCCCCTCCTCGATCGCGCAGGTGCTCGGCGTTCCGCTGGTGCTGGCCGCGCAGGAGCGCCTGCCGAAGGTCAAGCTTCGCATCGCCGAGGCGATGAGCGGCTACGTCCTCGACTGGCTGCGGCTCGGACGCGTCGACCTCGGCCTTCTCTACGCCTTCGTCGAGGATCGGGGCCTGCGCTCCATCGGCCTCCTGTCGGAGGCGCTGCACCTCTTCGGCCCGGCGTCGGACCCCGATACGGCAGCGCTCCCCCCGTCGGGGTCCTCCGTTCCGGCCTCGCTGCTGGCGGGCCTGCCGCTGATTCTGCCGAGCCCCGGCCATGGCTTACGCGACCTTCTCGACGAACGGGCGGCCACCGAGGGAACGCGCCTGTCCGCCGCCATCGAGATCGACGCCTACGGCGCGATCAAGTCGCTGGTCGAGAAGGGCCTCGGCTATTCCGTCCTTCCCGCCCATGCGATCCGGCGCGAGACCAAGGGCGGGGCGATCCGTGCCTGGCCGTTCGAGCCGGCCTTCCTGCGGACGGTGCATCTCGTCGAGCCGATCGACCGGCCGCTGTCGCACGCCGTGCAGGCCGTGGAGAAGCTGTGCCGGCAGACGCTGCGCGACCTCGTCCGCTCGGGCGAATGGAGCGGCGCGCAGATGCGGGTCAGCAGCTAGCCGCCACACCGGGCCGGGCATAGGGCAAGCCTATGCGAGGTCGCGCAAAACTGTGTTGGGCAGCGTGCCCGCCGCGGCCGATATCCTCCTGCGACACCGAACGGGCGGACGCGTTCGAGGAGGGTGGCTTGAGCGAGAGCGCTCGCCGCCGGATGCGTCCGCCTCCCCAGTCGCGTCGTGGCGAGGAGACCTTCATGAACGCCCACACCAAAGCTCCCGAAGCCGCCAAGGGCGTCTTCATCGACAACCGCTGGCACGCACCGGCCAGCGGGCGCACCGTTCCGGTGGTCGCGCCGGCCGAGGGCACCGTCTTCGCCGAGATCGCCGCCGGTGGCGCGGAGGATGTCGACCGCGCGGTCAAGGCGGCGCGCAAGGCCGCCGAGGGCGGAGCCTGGGGCCGGATGTCGGCGACCGAGCGCGGCCGGCTCCTGACGAAGCTCGCCCTCGCGATCGAGGCCAACGCCGAGGACCTCGCCCGCCTCGAGGCGCGCGACACCGGCAAGCCGATGAAGCAGGCGCGGGCGGACATGGTCGCCACGGCCCGCTATTTCGAGTTCTACGGCGGCGCGGCCGACAAGGTCCACGGCGAGACGATCCCCTTCCTGCCGGGCTACTTCGTCACCACCGAGCGCGTCCCCTTCGGCGTCACCGCCCACGTCATTCCCTGGAACTACCCGGCGCAGATGTTCGGGCGCACGGTCGGCCCGGCGCTCGCGATGGGCAATGCCTGCGTCGTCAAGCCGGCAGAGGACGCCTGCCTCACCCCGCTGCGCCTTGCGGAACTCATGGCCGAGGTGGGCTTTCCCGAAGGGGCCATCGCCGTGGTGCCGGGGCTCGGCGAGGAGGCGGGGGCGGCGCTTTCCGGCCATCCCGACATCGACTTCATCTCCTTCACCGGCTCGCCCGAGGTCGGCACGCTGATCCAGACGGCGGCCGCGCGCAACCACATCGGCTGCACGCTGGAGCTCGGCGGCAAGAGCCCGCATGTCGTGTTCGGCGACGCCGACCTCGACACGGCCGCGAGCGTGATCGCCAATACCATGGTGCAGAACGCCGGGCAGACCTGCTCGGCCGGCTCGCGCGTCCTTGTCGAGAAGGCCGCCTACGAACGGGTCGTCACCGCGCTCGCCGATCGGTTCGGCAAGCTCGTCGCCGGCACGCCCGAGATGGACCGCGACCTCGGTCCGGTGATCAACGCCACGCAGAAGCAGCGCATCGAGGGCTTCTTCGCCCGTGCCGAGGACGGATCGGTCCCGGTGCTCGCCAGCGGCACGATCGCCGCTGGCGTGCCGGACGGCGGCTTCTTCGTGGCGCCGCGCATCTACGGCCCGGTGCCGCGCGGCAACGAACTGGCCAACAAGGAGGTCTTCGGCCCGGTTCTGTCCGTCCTCCCCTTCGAAGATGAGGCTGACGCCGTGCGCCTTGCCAACGGCACGGACTACGGCCTGATGGCCGCCGTCTGGTCGCACGACGGCAACCGGGCCGTTCGCGTCTCGCGCGGCATCAAGGCGGGGCAGGTCTACATCAACGCCTTCGGCGCGGGCGGCGGCATCGAGCTGCCCTTCGGCGGCATGAAAAAGTCCGGCCACGGGCGCGAGAAGGGCTTTGCGGCCCTCCACGACATCTCGACGATCCGCACCACGATCATCAAGCACGGCTGATCGCGCGCCATAGGGTGCGACGATAGCGGCTCCACAAAAGCCCTATTGGCGCGGCGCTCGACCGCCGCGCCATCTTCGGTCCGACCGGCGGCCAGACCCGCCTCGGCGCTTCGGGAGGAAACGTCGTTGATCAGCCATTTCTACATGCCGACGCGCGTCGTCGCCGGCCAGGGCTCGCTCGCCACGATCGGGACGCTCGCGCGCGATCTGACGATGAGCCGCGTCCTCGTCGTGTCCGACCCGGTGATCTCGCAGCAGCCCTTCCATACCGACGCGATCGCCGCGCTCGAGGCCGCCGGGATCACCACCGCCCGCTTCGACGACTGCGGCATCGACGCGCGCTGCTCGCATATCGACACCGAGGGCGCGCGCGTCCGGCGCGAGGGCATCGACGGGGTCGTCTGTATCGGCGGCGGGTCGGTGATGTGCACCGGCAAGGGCATCGCCATCGTCGCGACCAACCACAAGCCGATGGCCGAGTGCACCGGCGTCGGCCGGTTCGACAAGCGCGCGCTTCCGATGATCATGGTGCCGACCACGGCCGGCTCGGGCTCCGAGGTCTCGCAGTGGACGATCGTCAAGGACGAGGAGCGCCACCTGAAGCTTCTCGGCGGCGGACCGCTCAGCTTTCCGGATGCGGCGATCCTCGATCCCGTGACGCTGCGCTCGCTGCCGATGCGCGTGGCGGCCCTGCCGGCGGTCGACGCGCTGACCCATGCCGTCGAGGCCTATTTCAGCGCCATCGGCTCGCCGATCACCGACGCGCTGGCGATCGCGGCCGTGCGCCTCCAGTACGGGTCGCTGCGCGCATCGATCAATTCCGACGACGAGCGCGCTCGCGAGGACAATCTCGTCGCCTCCTGCATGGCCAACATCGCCTGCGGCAACGCCCGGCTCGGTCACGGCCACGCCCTGTCGCTGCCGCTCGAGGGCCATCTCGACCTGCCCCACCCCTACGGCGTCGGCGTTCTCCTGCCGCATGTGACGGCCTTCAACCTTGCCGTCCTGCCCCACAAGGTGAAGCCGCTCGCCGAAGCGCTGGAGGTCGAGACCGCCGGCTTGGCGCGGTCCGAGATGATCGAAGCCTGCGCGGAGGCGATCCGCTCGCTCTACCGCGACATCGGCTTCCCCGAGCATTTCACCCGCGAGCAGTTGCACGAGGATCGTGTGCGCGAGATGGCGCAGCGCGCGGTGCCCGGCCTCTATGCCGGCATCGCCGCACGCGACTTCGACCCGGCCACCGCCAACGACCACACCGTGATCGCCTGTCCCTCGGCCCGCAAGATGACGGTCGGGCAAGCCGAGGCCATCTTCCGGCGCTGCCTCGCCTGAGGCCTCGTCATCATCGAAACGCGTTCTCGGGAGGAACGTCGCCATGGACCAGCCGATCCTGCACCACTACGACCTGTCCCCGTTCGGCGAGAAGGTCCGTCTCGCCTTCGGGCTCAAGGGGTTGGCCTGGCGCTCGGTGGAGACGCCGATCTGGCCGCCGCGGCCCGACACCGTGCCGCTGACGGCCGGCTATCGCCGTTCGCCGGTGCTGCAGATCGGCGCCGACGTCTACTGTGACACGCTCCTCATCTTCCGGGAGCTCGAACGCCGCTATCCCGAACCGACGCTCTATCCCGGCGGGCAGACGGGGCTGGCCGCCATCCTGTCCTGGTGGGCCGACACGACGACCTTCATCCCCGCGGCCTCGATCGCGACCTCGATCATCGGCGACGGCGTGCCGCCCGAATTCATCGAGGACCGCATCGCCTTTATGCGGCATGACTTCTCGAAAGCCGCCTCGCTGCGCGACCTCGGCCTCAACCGCCAGCGTGTCGCCGCCCAGATGACGCATCTCGCCGACATGCTGCGCGACGGCCGCCCCTTCCTGATCGGCGACACGGTATCGGCCGCCGACCTCTCCGCCTATCACCCGCTTTGGTTCGTGCGCACCCATGCGGGCGTGGAGGCGGATCGTCTCCTGCCCTTCGATCCGGCGATCCTCGCCTGGATGGAGCGCGTCGCGGCGCTCGGCCACGGCACGCGCAGCCCGCTCGGCGCCGACGAGGCGCTGGCGATCGCGCGCGCCGCCGAACCCGTCGTCCTCGAAGGCGTCGATCTCGACGACCCGAGCGGCCTGAAGGCGGGCGACGCGGTCGCGATCCGGTCCGACGACGCCAACGATCCGATCCACGGCGTTCTCGTCACCGCCGACCGGAACGAGATCGTGATCCGCCACGAGAACGAGCGGGTCGGGCTCGTCCACGTCCACTTCCCGCGCTTCGGCTACAGCGCGGTTCCCCTCGAGGCCGCCGCCTCGCAGGCCGAGGCCGCCTGATGCGCATCCTCACCAACACGACGTCACCCTATGCCCGGATCGCCCGCATCGCGCTCGGTGAGAAGGGGTTCGACCTCTCGGGCACCGAGATCGTCAATCCGTGGAGCGACGATCCGGGCCTTCTTGCCCTGAACAGCGCGGCGCGCGTGCCGACGATCGAGACCGACGAGGGCCTGCCGATCACGGAAAGCCTGCTCGTGGTCCTCTGGCTGGAGCGCAAGGTGCCGGAGCCCTCGCTCCTGCCCGGCCCGCTGGACCGGACGATCAGCCTTGCGGGCCGCGCGATGGGCGTCGTCGACGCGATGGCCAACATCGTCACCAACCGGATGCAGGTCGACCCGAATTTCGGCGAGCACCGCGTCGGCCTCAAGCGCCGGCGCACGATCGTCGAGGGGATGCGCCAGCTGGAGAGCGATCCGCCCGACTACGAGGGCGGCACGCCCTCGATCGCGGTGATCGCGAGCGTGGTCGCGCTCGACTACCTCGCGCTGCGTTTTCCCGGCGAACCCTGGGTCGAGGCCTATCCGCGGCTCGAAGACCTGCGCGCCCGGGTCGCCGACCGCCCCGCCTTCGCGGCGACCGTACCCAGCCTTTGACATCACAGAGCCGTCTCGGGAGGACGACACATGGCGACGCCGGAAGAGAACAAGCAACTGGCCAGGGACTACTTCAAGGCGTTCCAGGCCCATGACGAGGCCTGGTGGGCCGCCCACATCGCCGACGACTTCGTGCGCCACGACCCCGGCCTGCCCTTCGAGGTGCGCGGGATCGAGGGGGTGCGCAAGCTCGCAGACGTCCTCAACCCCGGCATTCCCGACATGAAGCTGCCCATCAGCCACGCCATCGCCGAGGGCGACCTCGTGCTCATCCACCTGCGCGTGCAGGGCACGCATGGCGGCGAGCTGATGGGACTGGAGCCGACCGGCAAGCCGATCGACATCGGGGTCATGGACCTCTTCCGCTTCCAGGGCGACAAGCTCGTCGAGCACTGGGCGCTGCTCGACAATCTCGGGCTCCTGAAGCAGCTCGGCGTCTCGTCGATCTGACGGCGACGCCACCCGCCGGGTCAGGCGCGGATGCGCCACCCCGTGCGGAAGATCCACCAGATCCCGGCGACGCACAGGACCATGAAGCCGAGCGTCGCCGCCAGACTCCAGCCGACGCCGACGTCGGACGTGCCGTAGAAGCTCCAGCGGAAGCCGCTGACGAGATAGACGACCGGGTTGAACAGCGTCACCGTCTGCCAAACCGGCGGCAGCATCGAGATCGAGTAGAAGCTGCCGCCGAGGAAGGTCAGCGGCGTGACGATCAGGAGCGGCACGATCTGCAGCTTCTCGAACCCTTCCGCCCAGATGCCGATGATGAAGCCGAGAAGGCTGAAGGTCACCGCCGTCAGCATCAGGAAGGCCAGCATGAAGCCGGGATGCTCGATCCGGAGCGGAACGAAGAGCGCGGCCGTGGCGAGGATGATTAGCCCGAGGATCACCGACTTCGTCGCCGCCGCGCCGACATAGGCGATGGTGATCTCGATCGCCGAGACCGGCGCCGACAGGATCTCGTAGATCGTGCCCGTGAACTTCGGGAAGTAGATGCCGAACGAGGCGTTGGAGATGCTCTGCGTCAGAAGCGAGAGCATGATGAGGCCCGGCACGATGAAGGCGCCGTAGGAGACGCCCTCGATCGCGTCCATGCGCGAGCCGATGGCAGAGCCGAACACCACGAAGTAGAGCGAGGTCGAGATCACCGGCGCGACGATGCTCTGGAGGAGCGTGCGCCAGGCGCGCGCCATCTCGAAGAGGTAGATCGAGCGGATCGCATGGAGGTTCATGGGCGGGCCTCCACCAGGCTGACGAAGATGTCTTCCAGCGTGCTCTGGCGCGTCGTCACGTCGCGCAGGCGCACGCCCGCCGCCGACAGGTCCTCCAGAAGCCGGCTGATGCCCGGCCGCTCCGACTGGCTGTCGTAGACGTAGGTGAGTTCCGTCCCCTCGCCCGACAGCGAGAGATCGTAGGCGGCGAGCGCCGGGGGAACGGCGGCGAGCGGCGCCTGCAGCGTCAGCACCATCTCCTTGCGGCCGAGCTTTCGCATCAGCGCGGTCTTCTCCTCGACGAGGACGATGCGCCCGCCCCGGATCACGCCGATCCGGTCGGCCATCTCCTCGGCCTCCTCGATGTAGTGCGTCGTCAGGATCACGGTGACGCCCCCGTCGCGCAGGCCCCGCACCACCTGCCACATGTCCTGGCGCAGGCGTACGTCGACGCCTGCCGTCGGCTCGTCGAGGAAGAGGACGCGCGGCTCGTGGCTCAGCGCCTTGGCGATCAGGACGCGCCGCTTCATGCCGCCCGACAGGGTCATGATCTTGGCATCGCGCTTGTCCCAGAGCGACAGCTGGCGCAGCACCTTCTCGATATGGGCGGGATCGGGCGCGAGGCCGAAAAGGCCGCGGCTGAAGCTCACCGTCGCCCACACCGTCTCGAACGCGTCGGTGGTCAGCTCCTGCGGCACGAGGCCGATCAGCGAACGCGTTCGCCGGTAGTCGCGCACGATGTCGTGGCCGCCGACCCGGACCACGCCCTCGCCGGGGTTCACGATGCCGCAGATGATGCTGATCAGCGTCGTCTTGCCGGCGCCGTTGGGGCCGAGCAGCGCGAAGATCTCGCCGGGCTCGATCGACAGGTTGATGTCGTCGAGCACCTTGGCGCCCGAGCGATAGGATTTCGAGAGATGGCGGACCAAGAGGATGGGCTCGCGCGCCGCACCCGGCGGCACGCCGGCCTCGGTCGCGGACAGGGAATTGGGCATGGGGCCTCCGTCCGGCGCGTCGGCGCCGATCGCAGGCACAATTCGGGCGCCTTGCGATTTGGACAAGCCCCGGCACGACCGCGGAGGGGTCAGGCGAAGCGCGTCGCGCCGCTGTCTGGTGCCATCATTCGTCTGAGAAAACGGTGGTACGGTTGAGTGGGTTCGAACCACCGACCTTCGGAGCCACAATCCGACGCTCTAACCAGCTGAGCTACAACCGCATACCGATGGGCCCGCAATAGAAAACTTTTGCGGCAAAGGCAAGCCTCGGGCGCGCGATCGGCGCCCGAGGCGATCTCATGTCAGAAATTGTCCTGGCCGGTGGCCTTCTGGGCGGCGTCGCGGCTCGGGCGGATGACGTCCTGCGCGACGTTCTGCGACAACGACTGCATTTCCTTCGCCTGATCGGCGAAGAGTTCCATCTGGCGGCGCATGAAGCTCGTCTGCAGTTCCACGAACTCGGCCATCGACTTGGCGGAGGCGAGCTTCTCGAAATGCTGGAAGTTCATCTCGGCCTGCGCCCGCATGCCCTCGATGGCGCGCTTGGTGAGATTCAGCGAGCCCGAGTGCGCGTTCTCGACGGTCGCTTCCAGCGTCTGCGTCGCCTGGTCGGCGGCCGACTTCATCCGCGCATAGGCTTCCTTCGACTGCTCGATCGACGTCTGCGTCATCGTGCGGAAGGCCTCGCCCATCTTCGACGGGTCGATGCCCATGGCGGCCTGGGCGCGCTTGGCGTTGTCGAAGGCGTCGCGCGCCGGATCGCCGGAGTTGAAGTTCTCGGTATCGGACATGACGGCATTCTCCTCGACCGGATGATGGCGGATCCACAATCCGCAAACGACAAACTAGGGGCGTGCGCGGGGCTCGAACAGGGCCGGCACGGCATTCACACAGCCATGTTAACCCTGCCCCGGCTTTCAGGTGCGGCGGCGGCCGTCGGTTCTGGATTTGATCTCACGCTGGCCTTATTAACGAAGCAGTAACCGATCGACCGCCCGCAGGAGCGCAAGGCCATTCCGTCCGCCCTCGACATCATGTCGCTGAAGTCCGTCCGCGCGGCCGCGCAGACCGGTTCGGCCGTGGCCGTGCTGGATGCCGGGCTGTCGCAAATCCTCTGGATGAATGCGGCCGGCCGACGGCTGCTGGGGCAGGCCGAGACGCCGGATGCCGACGCCATGCGCCAGGTTCGCTCGGCGCGCGAGGCCTTCGCGGGCAAGGGCCGCACCCAGCTTCTCCTGCGCCCGCCCGAAGCCAGCGGCCTCGGCAAGGCGCTCTTGGCGCGGCTCGAGGCGATCTCGGCCGGGGGCGCCCATCTGGCGCTCCTGTCCGTGAAGCTCGGCCTTGATGCGGCCCCCACGCCCGGGGAACAGGCGCGCGAATTCCTGCGGGACGCGGGGCTGACCGAGGCCCTGGCCTGCGTCGTCGGACCGACCGGAATGCTGGCGGCGACCGATCGCCTGCCGGAGGACGAGCACTCGCTTCTGGCGATCCAGGGACAGGAGTTCCTGCAGGCCGACGAGGACCGCCTCGTGGTCGAGGACGAGGCCGGCGCCCTGTCGTTCACCCGCGTCGGCAGCGGGCTGGTGCTGATCCACATCGACATGCCGACCGAGGCCGGGGGCGCTGCCGGGGATCAGGGCACGCCGGACGACACCGAGACGGTCGCCACGCCGGCCGAGGACGAACCGCCGGCCGAGGCGGAAGCCGAGGCGCCCGCCTCCGCCGAACCGGCCCTCGACGCGGATGACGATGCGCGCGAAGCCGTCGTTCCGCTACTGGCCGAAGCCGAGGCAAGCGCTCCGGCCGACATGCTCGACCTTCCCGACGAGATGCCCGAGCCGGCCCCGGCCGCCCTGTCCGCCGAGCCCTTCCGCGCCGTCCTCGACGCCGAGCCCGTTCGCTTCGTCTGGCAGACCGACGCCGAGACCTGCTTCT
The DNA here is from genome assembly GCF_913775355.1 of uncultured Aureimonas sp. Classification (GTDB taxonomy): domain Bacteria; phylum Pseudomonadota; class Alphaproteobacteria; order Rhizobiales; family Rhizobiaceae; genus Aureimonas. The sequence goes on along the minus strand of NZ_CAJYIU010000041.1, from coordinate 9,395 downwards.
CGCAGCTGTCGCCGGAGTTCGCCGCGATCGTCGGCCCGCGCGCGGCGGACGTGATCGGCCGGCCCTTCGCCGATGTCGCGCGCGTCTTCGGCTTCGACGAGACCGGCGAGATCGAGCGCCTCCTGCAGCGGCGCGACACGTGGTCGGGCCGCACGATCCTGTGGCCGATCGAGGGCACCGACCGCCGCGCGCCGATCGATCTCGCGGGGCTGCCGCTCTACAGCCGCGATCGCGAGTTCCTCGGCTTCCGCGGCTTCGGCGTGGTGCGGCCGTCCGAGCACGAGAGCGATCCGGCGGCGATCGGCCTCGCGCTCGCGCTCCCCGAGCGCAGCGCCCGCATCGACGTCGCCTCGGCGAGCGCACCCGCGGGCGACGACGCGCCGGAGGCGCAAGCCGCAGCGGCCTTCGGACGCCGCACGGCGCCCCCGATGATGGGCGTCGAGACGGTCGCCGAGCGCCGCCGCCGTGAGGCTAATCTCTCGAATGCCGAGGTCGCGGCCTTCAAGGCGATCGGGGCGAAGCTCGGCCTTCGCGCGCACGAGGCTCTGGCCGACGCGCAGGCGCCCCTCGCCGCGCCGGTCGAGACCGCGGCCTCCGACGCCGCGCCGGACGACGGCTCGACGCTGCTCCTGCCGGTGCAGGAACTCGAGGACATGCTCGACGCCCTGCCGCTGGCCGTCCTCGTGCAGATGCAGGAGCGGCTGATCTTCGCCAACCGGCGCTTCTTCACGCTGACGCGCTACGACGACCTCGACGCGCTGGAAGCGGCCGGCGGCCTCGATCACCTCGTGCAGACGTCGGGCTCCGGCTTCGAGGACGAGACGGCGCTGATCCAGTGCGCCGACGGCTCGTTCGAGCGCGCGCGCCTGCATCTTCAGCGCATCAGCGTCGCCGGGCGCTCCTGCCTTCTCATGTCCTTCCCGCCGGCCGAGGCCGAGCCGGAGGAGGACATGACGCCGATCCTTCTCGACCTGCAGGGCGAGGTGGAGGAACTCCAGGCCGTTCTCGACACGGCCACCGACGGCATCCTCCTCCTCGACGAGGGCGAGCGGCTGCGCAAGATGAACGGTGCCGCCGAGGCGCTGTTCGGTCTTCGCCCCGAGTCCTACGTCGGCCTGCCGCTGCAGGAGCTTCTGGCGCCCGACAGCCGCCGCGTCCTCACCGACTACATCGGCACCCTGCGCGACAATGGGCTCGCCGCGATCCTCAACGACGGGCGCGAGGTCGAGGCGCGGGTTGCGGGCGGCGACCGCACGATCCCGCTCTTCATGACCCTCGGCCGCCTCAGCCAGGGCCGCGGCTGGTGCGTGGTGATCCGCGACATCGCGCAGTGGAAGAGCGCCGAATCCGATCTGATCGAGGCGCGCCGCCTCGCCGAGGACGCCAGCCTCCACAAGAGCCGCTTCCTCGCCAATATCAGCCACGAGCTGCGAACGCCCTTGAACGCCATCATCGGCTTTGCCGACGTCATGGCCTCGGAATGCTTCGGCCCGATCGGCCACGAGCGCTATCTCGAGTATCTCGGCGACATCAAGCGCTCGGGCCACCACGTGCTCGATCTCGTCAACGACCTCCTCGACATCTCCAAGATCGAGGCCGGCAAGGTCGACCTCGCCTTCGAGGCGGTGTCGCTCAACGAGGTGGTCGCCGAGGTCGTGTCGCTGATGCAGCCGCAGGCCAACCGCGAGCGCGTCATCGTCCGCTCGGTGCTGCCCGCGAGCGTGCCGAGCGTCGTCGCCGACCGGCGCTCGGTGCGCCAGATCGCCCTGAACCTCATTGCCAACGCCGTGCGCTTCACGCCGGCCGGCGGCCAGATCGTCGCCTCGACCCATTACGGGTCGTCCGGCGAGGTGGCGCTGCGCTTCCGCGATTCGGGGATCGGCATGACCGAGCGCGAGATCGAGATCGCGCTGACCCCGTTCCAGCAGGTGAATGCCGGGCGCGACGAACGCGGCGAAGGCACAGGCCTCGGCCTGCCGCTGACGAAGGCGATGGCCGAGGCGAACCGGGCGCAGTTCTCCATCGCCTCGACACCCGGCGAGGGAACGTTGGTCGAGATCGTCTTCCCCGCGCAGCGGGTTCTGGCGGACTGACGCACAATCCTTCGCAAGCATTATCGTCTGAACGTTGCTTCTAGAACGATTCCAATGTGGCAGTTGAACGGAACGTTACTGCCGTTTCTACTTGATTCCGTTTGCCGACTGGGGCATCCGAAACCGGACTGCGAGACACAAGTTTTGCGGACCGCCCGGCGGGGCCGTTTTGGTGCCGCCGTCCCCTTCTGCGACCGGCGCCCGGCGTCGGCGATGCCACGAGGACCCGATATGACCAAGCTTCTTTCGAGCCGAGCCGCCTTCGGACTGGGCGTCTGCGCCCTCGCTCTGTCCGCGCCGGCCGTGGCGCAGGCGGCCGACGTCAACATCTACTCCTCGCGCCAGCCGGCGCTGATCCAGCCGCTGCTCGACGCCTTCACCAAGGAGACCGGCCTCACCACGGCGACGATCTTCATCGAGAAGGGTCTCGAGGAGCGCATCAAGGCGGAGGGCGCCAACTCGCCGGCCGACGTCGTGCTGACGGTCGACATCGGCCGCCTCGACGCCACCAAGCAGGCCGGCGTGCTGCAGCCGCTCGAGGACGCGGTGATCGAGAAGGACATTCCGGCGGAATTTCGCGATGCGGGCAAGGAATGGTCGGGCGTCACCTCGCGCGCCCGCGTCGTCTACGCCTCGAAGGAGCGCGTCGGCGACGAGGCGATCACCTACGAGAGCCTTGCCGACCCGAAGTGGAAGGGCAAGATCTGCATCCGCTCGGGCCAGCACCAGTACAACGTCGCGCTGATCGCGGCCTATCTCGCCCATCACGGCGAGGAGGCGACGCGGACCTGGCTGACGGGCCTGCGCGACAACCTCGCCTCGGCGCCCGAGGGCGGCGACCGCGACCAAGCGCGCAACATCGCGGCCGGCCAGTGCGACATCGCCATCGGCAACACCTATTACGTCGGCCTGATGCAGAACAACGAGAAGGAGCCGGAGCAGAAGGAGTGGGCGAACGCCATCAAGGTGATCCTGCCGACCTTCGAGAACGGCGGCACCCACGTCAACATCTCCGGCATGGGCCTCGCCAAGAACGCTCCGAACCGCGACAACGCGGTGAAGTTCATGGAATTCCTCACGACCGACGAGGCCCAGCGCATCTACGCCGAGGTGAACTACGAGTACCCGCTGAAGCCGGGCGTCGCCCTGTCGGAGACGGTGAAGAGCTTCGGCACGCTGAAGCCGGACACGCTGTCGCTGAGCGACATCGCGGCCAACCGCGCCAAGGCCTCGGAGCTCGTCGACGAGGTCGGCTTCGACAACGGCCCGAAGTCCTGACCCCTCCTCTTGCAGGGATGATGGCGCTGGCGGCCGGAAAGGCCGCCCGCGCCGACGCGTGGACACACGAGGGACGGCTTTGAGCGAATTGCGGTTGGGCAGCGCGGGCGTCGTGCCGGCGCGGCGGGCGAGCGTCGGCTCGGAGCGCTTGTTCCTGGCCGCGGCGCTTGCCGTCGGGCTCCTCGTCGCGCTTCCCGTCCTGTCGCTCGCGGCGATCGCGCTCACCGGCGGCACCGCGAACTGGTCGCACCTCGCCCGCACCGTCCTGCCGCGCGCCACCGGCACGACGCTGGCGCTGATGGCGGGCGTCGGCCTTGCGACCGCCGTCGTCGGCACGCTCACCGCCTGGCTGGTCACGAGCTTCCGCTTCCCCGGCCAGCGCGTCTTCGCCTGGGCGCTGGTGCTGCCGCTCGCCGTACCGACCTATATCGCGGCCTACTGCTTCAACGAACTCCTGCATTATGTCGGGCCGGTCCAGTCCGGCCTCCGGGCGCTGTTCGGCTGGACGATGCGCTCCGACTACTGGTTTCCCGACATCCGTTCGGCCGGCGGCGCCGTCCTCGTCCTGTCGAGCGTCCTCTACCCTTATGTCTTCCTGACGGTCCGGCTCGTCTTCCTGATGCAGGGTCGCAAGGCGGCCGACGTCGCGCGCACGCTCGGCGCGGGTCGCCTGCGCATCCTCGCCACCGTGCTCCTGCCGATGGCGCGCCCCGCGATCGCGGTCGGCGTCGCGCTGGTCCTCATGGAGACCGTCAACGACATCGGCGCGGTCGAATTCCTCGGCGTCCAGACGCTGACCTTCGCGGTCTATGCGACCTGGCTCAACCGGGGCGATCTCGCCGGCGCGACGCAGATCGCGCTCCTAATGCTCGCCTTCATCCTCCTTCTCCTCTGGATCGAGCGCTTCGCGCGGCGGCGCCAGCGATTCACTGCGGGGCGGTCCGACACCGTGCGCGCCGGCGCCGAGCGGCTCGGCGGCTGGAAGGGCTGGGCGGCCGCCGCGGCCTGCCTCCTGCCGATCGCCTCGGGCTTCGGCGTGCCGCTCGCCATCCTCGGCGGATACGCCGTCCGGCGGCCGGAGGACTTCGCCGATCCGCAGCTCTGGCGCGCGCTCCGGCACACGATCGTCGTTGCCGGTTCGACCGCACTCCTGACGGTCGCGATCGGCTTTCTCGTCGCCTACGGCATTCGCCTCACCAACGCCCGGCCGCTCCGCGTCCTGTCGCGGCTGGCCGCCTTCGGCTATGCGGTGCCGGGCACGATCCTCGCCATGGGCATCCTCGTGCCCTTCGCCGCCTTCGACAACGCGCTGGACGCCGCCCTTCGCGCTTCGCTTGGGGTGTCGACCGGGCTTCTCCTGTCCGGCTCAGGCTTTGCAATCGTCTTCGCCTGCACGGCGCGCTTCATGGCGATGGGCCACGGCTCGCTCGACAACGGCTTCGCGCGCCTGTCGCCGCATCTCGACATGGCCTCGCGCGCGCTCGGTCACGGACCGGGCGGCACGCTGCGGCGGGTTCTCCTGCCGCTCATGCGCCCGGCCCTCCTCACCGCCATGCTTCTCGTCTTCGTGGAAGCCGCCAAGGAGCTTTCGGCGACGATCCTGCTTCGTCCCTTCGACTTCGACACGCTCGCCACCTTCGTCTACGCGCAGGCCTCGCGCGCCGCCTTCGAAGATGGCGCGATCGCCAGCCTTCTGATCGTCGCGACCGGCATCCTCCCCGTCGTCGTCCTCACCCGAAGCCTCGCGCGGGACGGCCGACCGCGCGCCGACTGACAAGGTTCGGGCAAGCCGGGCGCGCCGACGCCTTGGCTCCGGCACAATTCGGTGCGACACAGGCAGTGATCCGACGGACCGTTGTCCGGCCGACCGCCCGATTCCGCCATTCGAAAGGCCCTTCTTGACCTCAGCGCGCGATCCGTCACCTCGTGTCCCGACGGATGCGAGCCCGCGCCGACGCGGGGTCAGGCGCTCGCTGGCGATCGGCGGCGCGGTGGCGCTGGTGCTGGGCGGCGGCCTCGCCGCGGCCTTCTCGACCTTCCCCCTCACCCTGCCCGCGGCGCAGGCCGAAATCGAGGCCCGGCTCGGCCGGCTGGTCGGCGCGCCGGTCTCGGTGGCGGGCACGGCGGAATTCTCGCTCCTTCCACGTCCGAGCGTGATCCTTTCCGACGTGCGTGCCGTCACCACGGCGGACGGCGCAGCGCTGCAGCTCGACGTCGACCGGCTGGAAGCCGACTTCAACCTCCTCGACGCCCTGGCCGGGCGCGCCGAGATCCGCCGGGTGACGATGGTCCGGCCGGAACTCGGCCCCGCCGATCCCGCAGCGCTCAGTCCCCCTGTCCCGACCGCGGCCGCAACCCCGCCGGACGCGACCGTGCCCGCGCCGGCGGCGCCCGCCGGCGGGCGCGAGGCGATGCGGGCCCGGCTCGCACGGTTCCAGGGCGTCAACGAACTGCGGCTGCGCGACGGGCTGGTCCGCCTGCCGGGAATGGACAGTCCCGTGTCCAGCGCCGACATCGACTTCCGCTGGAACGGCGACGGCGCGCCTGCCAACCTGTCCGGCTCCTTCGTCTGGAACGGCCAGCCGGCCAAGGTCCAGGGGCAGCTGGACCGTCCCGTCCCCTTCTTCGACGGCGAGACGAGCCCGCTCCGGCTCGTCCTGTCCGGCCCTTCCGGCGAGGTCAGCTTCTCGGGCGAGGGCTCCGGCCGGACGCCGCTGCAGCTGTCCGGTCTCGTGCGCCTGGCGACCCCCTCCCTGTCGCGGGCGGCGCGCTGGCTCGGCGAACCGTCGGTGCCCGATCTCGGCGCGCTCGCCTTGGAAACGCGGATCGAGCTGTCGGGCGAGCGGCTGAACTTCGGCGCGGTCCAGCTCGACCTCGGCGGCAACCAGGCGCGTGGCGCGCTGGAGGCCGATCTGTCGGGCACGGCGGGACGGCGCTCGCTGTCGGGAACCCTCGCGTTTTCCGATCTCGACCTCGGGCGTGCGTTCCAGGCGATCGCCCCGATCCCGCGCAACGTTCTCGATCTCCAGCGGCCGATGCGCTTCGCGCTCGGGCGCGACCTCGACATCGATCTCCGCCTGTCGGCCGAACGCGCCCAGCTCGGCCCCGTGGCGGCGAGCGAGCTTGCAGCCGCCATCAAGGTGGTCGGCGGGGCCGGCACGCTCGACATCGGCGACATGGCGGCGCTCGGTGGGCGCGGCGGCTTGCGCCTGCGCTTCGCCTCGACCAACGGGCATCCGAGCGTCGACGCCAGCCTCCGCCTCTCGGCCGTCAGCATGACCGAACTCGACGCCCTGTCCGGCGTGCCGCTGCCGGTGTCGGCCGGGTCGGGCGATCTCGATGTCTCGTTCCGCGGCCCCGCCGCCAGTTGGGGCGACCTTCTGGCCAACGGGCGCTCGACCCTGTCGCTCCGCGTCTCGGACGGGCGGATGCGCGGCTTTGCCAACGAGCTGATGCGCGCGTCTGGCCGGCACGAGATCGAAGCCGGCGCAGCGTCGGCGGCGCAGGGCTTCCAGTCGCTCACCGCTTCGCTCGAAGGGTTCGGCACGCGCATGCGCCTCGACGCCCTGTCGATGACGACGACCGCGGGCAAGAGCGAGGCGCGCGGCGTCCTCGACGCCTACACGCGGCGCCTGAACCTCTTCGGCACGACGCAATCCTCGGTGGTCGAAGCGTCGGGCGCGGGGGGCGCGTTCACCTCCTCTCAACCCATTCCGTTTACGATCCAGGGAGAATGGCCCCGCCCGGTCATGACCGTGGACGCGCCCAAGGCGCCGATCTGAATCCGGCGGGCGGGGTGCCACCCTTGCCCGGGAGCCGGACGCCCATGGCCACGACGACCCACCGCCGCACCGCTGCGGTCCGCTCGCTGTTCCTCGCCCTCGCCGCCACGGCCGCCGTCGCGGGAAGCCCGGCCGCCGCCTCGTCGGTTATCGTCGTCGGCGCCGCCGGGACGACAGAAGGCCAGGCCGCGACGGTCGCCACGATGACGAAGCGCGCCTCGCCCGCCGCCTGCGCCGACGCCTTCCACGCCCGCTTCGGCGCCATCCGCGAGCGCGAGTTCGCGGCCCTGAAGGTTGCGGCCGGTGCCGATGTCGGTGCGTCGGATGCCGCGCTTCCCGGCGTTCTGATCTTCCCCCCCGCCGGCCGGTCGCAGCCGGGCGGCAATGCCGCGGCGCTGCGCACGGCGGCCGATCTCGCCAAGGCGCGGGGCCGCACCGTCGGTCCGCTCGACGCCAACGCGCGCTGGATTGCCGCGCGCATCCGCGAGGATCTCGGCGACTTCCTGTCCCAGAAGGAAACGCCGTTCCTTTGCAGCGGCATCGACGCCTATCTCACGACGCTGCGGGCGCAGGCCGCGCGCATCGGCCAGTCGCCCGACCGGCTCGCAGCCCTCGTGGAGACCCAGCGCGAGGCGGCTCGCGTCAGCCTCGACGCCGCGCGCACGGCGCTCCGCCCGGCGCCCCTCCCCCGGTTCGCGCCGGACGACCGGCCGGGCGAGGCGCTGGTCGCCAGCAACCTGCGCTCCAGCGTCGGCTTCCAGGCGAGCGACGTCTACGGCCCCGTGATGCGCGTGGCGACGCGCCAGGACGTCGGCGTGTCGGAAGGCAGCTCCGATCCCGACCTGCCGCCGATGAAGCCGAGCGAAGCGCTGGCCAGCGAAAGCGATATCGCGCGGGTGATCCGCGACCTGTCGAGCCGTGCCGAAACCGCAGGCGTCCTCGGCGGCCTCGCGGTCGCCGGCACGGACCCGATGCAGACCGGTGCGATCCCGGCGCCGGGGCCGAGCGCGTCGGATGTCCGGCCTTCGCTCACGCTTCTCGTCGAGCTTCGCCAGCGTCTGGTCCAGCCGTCCGCCGACCCGCTGCAGCGCGCCGACGTCGTGCGCGCCCTCTCCGACCTCGAGGCGCTCGACTACCTGATGGCGGCGGCCGCGGCGCCCTCCCACCCGCTGCCGGCGGCGCTGGAAGCCACCTTCTCGGCGATCGAGACGGCGCACGCGGACAGCTGCGGCTGCAAGGGCTGATCAGGCCCCGGCGGCGAGCCGCTCGTCGCGCTGCCGCCGAACCTCCTGGCGCTTCGTCAGCAGCGAGGCGATCACGACGCCGACCGCCACCACCGCGATCAGGATGGTCGAGATCGCGTTGATCTCGGGCGTCACGCCGAGGCGCACCTGGCTGTAGATGCGCATCGGCAGCGTCGTCGCGCCCGGCCCCGAGGTGAAACTCGCGATCACGAGGTCGTCGAGCGACAGGGTGAAGGCCAGCATCCAGCCGGCGGCGACCGCCGGCCAGATCACCGGCAGGGTGACGAGGAAGAACGCCTTCCACGGCGGGCAGCCGAGGTCCTGGGCCGCCTCCTCCAGCGACAGGTCGAACGACACCAGCCGTGACTGCACCACCACCGCCACGAAGCACATGGTCAGCGTCGTGTGGGCGATCGTCACCGTCCAGAAGCCGCGGTCGAAGTCGATCGCGACGAACAGGAGGAGGAGCGACAGGCCGGTGATCACCTCGGGCATCACGAGCGGCGCGAACACCATGCCGGAGAACAGGAGCCGCCCGCGGAAGCGCTTGTGGCGCACGAGCGCGAGCGCGGCGAGCGTGCCGAGGATCGTCGCCAGCGTCGCCGAGACGATGCCGACCCGGAGCGTCACGAAGGCGGCGTCGAGGAACAGGCGGTTTCCGGCGAGCGCCGCGTACCAGCGCGTCGAGAACCCGCCCCAGACGGTGACGAGCTGCGAGGCGTTGAACGAGTAGACGACGAGAAGCAGGATCGGCAGGTAGAGGAAGGCGAAGCCCAGCACCAGCGACACGACGTTGAAGAGCGAGAGCCCGCGCCGCATCAGTTCACCCTCGCCTGAACGCGCTGGAACAGCATGATCGGGATCACGAGGACGAGGAGCAGCAGCACCGCCACCGCCGAGGCCACCGGCCAGTCGCGGTTGGTGAAGAACTCGTCCCAGAGCGTCTTGCCGATCATCAGCGTCTGCGAGCCGCCGAGAAGATCGGGGATCACGAACTC
>NZ_CAJYIU010000040.1 GCF_913775355.1 uncultured Aureimonas sp. | reverse complement strand
CGGCCTGGATCGCGGCGTTGAGGCCGGCGAGGTTGAGGTGGAACTCGAGCCCGGTCATCTGGTCGGTCATCTCGATGAGATGGGCGGTGCGCTCGACGCTGCGCGACAGGCTGGCGGCGAGCGTCCGGCGCGCCTCGGCGCCCGATTCCATCGCGGCCCGCAGGCGCGAGGCGCCCGCCTCCAACGCCGCCATGCCCTCATTGCCGGTGCCGGGCGCACGCAGGCCCTCCAGGATGTCGCCGCAGTCGTCGAGCCGGTCGGCGATCGCGGCAAGGTCGAGGCCGAGCTTGTCCATCAGCGCGCCGTAGGTCGCGGCGAGATCGTCGAGCTGGGCCACCTCGAGCCGGGCGATGCGGCGCACCGCGGCCTCCCGGTGGGCGGGCTCGAGCGGCGCCTCGCCCTCGACGAGCCGGCCGTCGCGGCGCAGCGGTTCGATGCGCTCGAGGTTCTGCACCGTGTGCTCCAGCCGCTGGCGTGCCATGTCGTGGGCCTGGAGGCCCATCACGGCGCCGCCGACCGCCTGCCAGACGGCGGTGAAGGCGCGCTGCGCCTCGTCCCGGCTCTTGGCCGCCGCGCCCTGCTGCTCGGCGATCCGGTCGATCAGCGCCTGGAAGCCGCCCGCGAGCTCGCGCTCGTCGCCGGTGGTGACCGCGCGCGCGGCGATGGTGCGGCTTTCCTGGAGCGCGGCGCGCAGGGCGCCCATGCGCTCGTCGATCGACTGGGCGACCGACGTGCCCGACGTGACGAGATCGTCGACGGTGCGCGAGAAGGACACGAGGTCCACCTCGGCGCCCGCCATGCTCTCGACCTGGGCCCTGGCGATCACGACGATGTAGTCGAGGACGCGGAACACGGTCTTCAGCGAGGCGGAGGCGGTGCGGGCGCTCTCGACCGCCGCGTTCAGCTCGCCGATCCGCTCGTGCCGCTCGGCGGTCAGCTGCCACGCCGTCTCGACGCTGGCCGCCGCCTCGACGAGAGAGGCGCGCGCCTCGGCCATCACGGGCTGGGTGAAGATCTCGGTCGCGCGCGCGATGCCCTCGCGCACGCCCGCAATCCGGCCGTGCGTCGTGCGCAGCCGCTCGCCGGCGTCGAGGAAGACGCTCTCGCTCGCCGCCGTCCAGCGGACGAGCGCGGTGGCGAGCCGCTGGAAGTCGTCGGGGCCGGATGCGGGGCCGGCTCCGGGGATTGCGGCGGGAGCTGCGCCGGCAAGGGTGTTCGCGCGTGTCGTCATCGCTTGGCCGCCGCTGGCTTGAAGGAGGGATCGGCCGCAAACCGGAGGATTTCGGCGGGGATTCTGTCGAGCGGCAGTTCGGCTTCCACCGCACCGACCTTCATGGCTTCCTTGGGCATACCGTAGACGACGCAACTCGCCTCGTCCTGGCCGAGCGTGTGGGCGCCGGTCTGGCGCAGTTCCAGCATACCCTTGGCGCCGTCGTCGCCCATGCCCGGCAGGATCACGCCGAGCGCGTTGGCGCCGGCCGCGCGCGCCGCCGAGCGGAAGAGGACGTCGACCGAGGGGCGGTGGCGCGTCACCAGCGGCCCGTCGCGCACCTCGACATGGTACTGCGCGCCCGAGCGCTGGAGAAGGAGATGGTGGTTGCCGGGCGCGATCAGCGCGAGGCCCGGCACGACACGGTCGCCGGTCTCGGCCTCGCGCACCTCCATGCGGCACAGGCCGTCGAGGCGGCGCGCGAAGGCGCTGGTGAAGCCCGCCGGCATGTGCTGGACGATGACGATGCCGGGCGAGTTCTCGGGCAGCGCCTCGAGCAGCCGGCGCAGCGCCTCCGTGCCGCCCGTCGAGGCGCCGATCACCACGACCTTGTCGGTGGTGCGGTCGATCGGGCGGCCCGAGACCGGCGGCAACACCGCGTCGGCGGTGAGCTTCTTCTGGACGTCGATCGTGGCGGTGCGGGCGACGACGCGGGCCTTCGACGCCGCGCGCACCGCGTCGCAGATGCGCGTCTTCGCCTCCATCAGGAACTGGGGCGTTCCGACGCGCGGCTTGGTGATGATCTCGACCGCGCCCGCCTCCAGCGCCTGCAGCGCCATCTTGGAGCCGGCCTCGGCGAGCGAGGAGCAGATCACGACCGGGATCGGGCGCTGGCTCATCAGCTTCTGCACGAAGGTGATGCCGTCCATGCGCGGCATCTCGATGTCGCAGACGATGACGTCCGGCACCGCCTCGCGCATCCGCTCGGCCGCGAAATAGGGGTTCGAGGCGGTCGCGATCACCTCGATGTCGGCCTCGGCGTTGAGGATCTCCGACAGGATCGTGCGCACGCTCGCCGAATCGTCGACGATGAGGACCTTGATGGACGCCATCGCGCTCACTCCGTCCGCTCGTAGATGTTGCTGCGGATCAGCCGGAGCGGGAGCCGGGTGGAGCGGATGGATTCGGCATGGCCGAGAAACAGGAGGCCGCCGACGCGCAGGTGGCGCAGGAGCTTGCCGACGACCTCGAGCTGGGCGTCGGGCTGGAAGTAGATGAGGACGTTGCGGCAGAATACGATGTCCATCATCTGCCCCGGCCGGTACTCGCCGTGCATCAGGTTGATCTGGCCGAGGCGGATGTTGCGTCGAAGCTCGGGCCGCACGCTCATCGCCTGGTCGGCCGCCGCGCCGACCGGCGCCAGATACTTCTGGCGCAGGCGCGCGGGCACGTTGCGCACGGCGTCGGCATGGTAGACGCCCTCGCGCACCGCGTTCAGCATGCGCACCGAGATGTCGGTCGCCGTCACCGTCCAGGGGAAGAGCTGGCCGCCGTTCGAGGCGTCGTCGGCGATCATCGCGAGGCTGTAGGCCTCCTGCCCGCTCGAGGACGCGGCCGACCAGATGCGCAAGGCATGCTCGCGCCCGCCCTCGGCGAGGCGCCGCAGTTCGTCCGGCGTCAGGTACTCGAAATGCGGCGGCTCGCGGAAGAACGAGGTCTCGTTGGTGACGACGCAGTCGGTGAAGGCCTGCAGTTCGGCCGAGCGCCCCTCGGGCGAGCGCAGAAGGGCGAGATAGGCGCGGAAGTCCTCGAGGCCGCGCGCCACGAGGCGGCGGCGCAGCCGCGTCTCCAGCATTACCCGCTTAGCGTCGCTCATCACGATGCCGCAGCTTTCGTCCACCAGCACCGCCAGCTCGCGAAACGTCGCCGCGTCGAGGCTCGCCGTGTGGGCGCTCGCGGGCATGGAGCCGGTCGTCGGAAGGATCGCGGAAC
>NZ_CAJYIU010000039.1 GCF_913775355.1 uncultured Aureimonas sp. | reverse complement strand
GACCGGGCGGCGCGCCCGCCCTTCGCCCGCCTCGTCGTGGCGCTGGCCTCGACCGGGTCCGGGCGCGAGGACGGACGGTCGGCGCTCGGCCAGGTTCGGGCGACGCTGGCCGCGCTCGGCGCCGACGTGCTGACCGCCGAGTTCCGGGCGGCCTCGGGCGAAGCGACCTTCGACGCCAAGGGTCGGCTTGTCGAGGGAAGCGACCGCGCGCGGCTCGATGACCTCGTCGACCGCCTGCTCGACACGTCCCGCGCACTGGGCCGGCAGGGCTCTTGAGCGGAACCTATCCCGGAAGGGAACGTTCGGCGGCTATCCATCGCCGAGGAGTTTCCGGATGTCGCGTGCAGGCCTAACCCCGACCGGAGACCTCGAGCGCGACGTCCAGCGCCACCTGCACAGCCACTGGAAAGGCTATACGGTGCAGGCGGTGCTGATGATCGCTGCCGGTGTGCTGGCGATCCTCGTGCCCTTCGCCGCGACGCTCGCCTCGACCCTGTTCTTCGGCTGGCTCCTCGTCATCCTCGGGATCGTCGGTCTCGTGGCGACCGTCCGGGCGGGCCGCGAGTTCGGCGGACGGGGCACCGGGCTTCTCATCGGCGTCGTGACGCTGCTCCTCGGCATTCTGATCCTCGCCGATCCCTTCGCAGGGGCCGTCGCCCTCACCACGCTGCTTGCGGTCTACTTCCTGCTTCTCGGCCTCGCGACCTTCGCCATGGCCAACGCGTTCCGCGTCTCGGGCGGGCAGTTCTGGCTCCTGGCGCTCGCCGGCATCATCAATATCGGCCTCGCGCTCTTCCTAGTGATCGGCCTTCCCGGCACCGCGATCTGGGCGATCGGCCTGTTCCTCGGCATCTCGCTGATCAGTTCGGGGACCAGCCTCCTCTTCGCGGCGCTGCGCGCGCGGTAGGCTCGAGGTCGGGGTCAGACGTGCTGGCCGCCGTTGATGTGGATCTCGGCGCCGTTGACGTAGGACGCCTGCCCCGAGCACAGGAAATAGATGATGTCGGCAACCTCGGAGGTCTTGCCGAGGCGGCGCATCGGAATCTGCTCGACGATCTTCTCGGTGCCCGGCGACAGGATCGCGGTGTCGATCTCGCCCGGCGCGATGGCGTTGACGCGGATGCCGTCCGGCCCGAAGTCGGCCGCCATCTCGCGCGTCAGGGAGGCGAGCGCCGCCTTCGACGTCGCGTAGGCCGTGCCGGCGAACGGGTGGACGCGGCTGCCGACGATCGAGGTGACGTTGACGATCGCGCCGTTCGCGCTCGCCAGTTCCTGGTGAAGGCCGCGCGCCAGCATAATGGGCGCGAAGAAGTTCACCTGGAAGACATCGCGCCAGACATGCATCGGCGTGCGGATCGAATCCATCCGCGCGCCCTTGTCCGCCTTCGGGCTGATCGCCGCGTTGTTGACGAGCGCCTGCAGCTTGCCGCCGTTCGCCTGCAGCCGCTGGCGGATTTCGGACACGGCGTAGCCGACGTCCTCGGGGTCCGACAGGTCCACCTTGATATGGTCCTCGGGACCGGCCGGCCATGGGCAATCGGCGGCGAAATCCTGGCGCGAGCAGGTGATGACGCGCCAGCCCTCGCGCGAGAAGCGCTTCACCGTGGCATGCCCGATGCCGCGCGATGCACCGGTCAGCACCAGCGTCGGGCGGGTGTCGGCAGGGGTGGCGGCGTCGGACATGGTGGCACTCGCGAAGGCTGCGCCGACCGGGAGCGGACGGCGGATCGGATCATCCTTTAGCCGATCCGCACCGGGCGTGCGAACCATCATTGCGCGACATGTGTTTCAACCCGTCTGGCCGAGAGAGCGATCCGAGCGATGAGCGACAAACCGGGGTCCCACACCTTCCACCGCGCCTTCATCCGCGGCGTGCGCGCCCGGCCCCGCCTTCTGATCGCAGCGGGCGTCGCGGTCGCGCTCGCGCTTCTCAGCCCCCGCTCGCTCGACCTGTCGACGCGCATCCTCATCGGCTGGGATGCCGGCGTCCTGTTCTACCTCGCCGTGATCGCCCGCATGATGGTGAAGTCCGAGGATGCTGGCGACCTGCGCCGCCGCGCCCGCCGGCAGGACGAGGGGCGGCGCGCGATCCTTCTGCTGACGGGTCTCGCCATCGCCGCCAGCTTCGGGGCCATCGCCGCCGAACTCCACGGCATCGGCGACCACAACCCCAACCCCTGGCGCCTGACGCTTGCCGGCTTCACCATTCTCCTGTCGTGGATCGTGACGCAGGTGATGATGGCGCTGCACTATGCCGGTGAATTCTACGGCCGTCCGGGCGCCGAGGGCGGCCTCGACTTTCCCGGCGGCGATAGGACGCCGGGCTACGGCGACTTCCTGTATTTCGCCTTCACCATGGGCGCCGCCTGCCAGACCTCGGATGTCGAGGTGACCACCAAGGGGATGCGCGAGCTGGTGCTCGCCCATACGATCCTCGCCTTCCTGTTCAACACGACGGTGCTGGCGCTCGCCGTCAACGTCGGCGCCAGCGTCATCTGACGCCGCCGCTGGACAAGCTGTCTGCGGCTCGGGCAAGACGGGCCATGCGTGCGAGCCTGCCCCGCCTCCCCGTCTCCGACGTCCTTCCAGCCCTCAGCGAAGCGCTCGGGGACCATGGCGCCGCCGTGCTCGTGGCGCCGCCCGGCGCGGGCAAGACGACGCTGGTGCCGCTGCATCTTCTCGGCGACATCGCCGAGGGGCGGATCATCCTCGTCGAGCCCCGACGCCTCGCCGCCCGCGCGGCTGCGACACGCATGGCCGATCTTCTCGGCGAAGCGCCGGGCGCGACGGTCGGCTGGCGCATGCGCCTCGACACCCGCGTCTCGGCCTCGACGCGCATCGAGGTGGTGACCGAGGGCGTCGCGACGCGCATGATCCTGTCGGACCCGGAATTGTCCGGCATCGCGGCGCTCCTCTTCGACGAGTTCCACGAGCGCTCGCTCGACGGCGACTTCGCGCTGGCGCTGGCGCTCGACGTGCGCGAGGCGCTGCGGCCGGACCTGAACCTCCTCGTCATGTCGGCGACGCTCGATGGCGCGCGCGTCGCGACGCTCCTTGGCGACGCCCCCGTGATCGAGAGCGAGGGCCGCGCCTTCCCGGTGACGATCCGCCACCGCGACCGCGCCCCGAGCGAGGCCGTCGAGGACGCCGTCGCCGCCGCGGTCCGCGAGGAGCTCGGCGCGGGCTCCGGGTCGATCCTCGCCTTCCTGCCCGGCCAGCGCGAGATCGAGCGCACGCTGGAGCGGCTCGAAGGCCGCGTGCCCGCCGACGTCATCCTCGCCCCGCTCTACGGTCGGCTGGAGGGGGCGGCGCAGGACCTCGCGATCCGCCCGGCACCGGCCGGCCGCCGCAAGGTCGTGCTCGCCACCACCATCGCGGAAACCTCGATCACCATCGACGGCGTGACGACGGTGGTCGACAGCGGCCTCAAGCGCGCGCCGGTCTTTGAACCGGCGACCGGCCTGCAGCGCCTCGAGACCGTGCGCGTGTCGCGCGCCTCGGCCGACCAGCGGGCGGGCCGCGCGGGGCGAACGGCGCCCGGCGAGGCGATCCGTCTGTGGCGCGCCGAGCAGACCGCGGCGCTCGAAGCCTTCGACCGGCCGGAGATCCTCGTCAGCGACCTCTCGGCGCTGGTGCTCGACGCGCTCGCCTTCGGGGTCTCCGATCCCGCAGCCCTGCGCTTCCTCGATCCGCCGCCCGGCCCGGCCGTGGCGGAAGCACGCGCGCTCCTGCGCGACCTCGGCGCGCTGGACGAGACCGGCCGGATGACGGCGACCGGCGAGGCGATGCGCGCGCTGCCGCTGCCCCCTCGCCTCGCGCGCATGGTGGCGGGCGCAGCCCCCGGCGAGCCGCGGCGCACGGCGGCGCGCCTCGCCGTCCTCCTGACCGAACCCGGCCTCGGCGGCCCGTCGGTCGACCTTGCCGAGCGCCTTCGCCTGTGGCGCGCCGACCGCTCGCCCCGCGCCCGTTCGGCAGACCAGCTCGCCGGCCGGATCGCCGGCATGGCGCCGTCCGATCTCGGCGACCTTCTGGACGACGACGATCCGGGCGCGCTCCTGTCGCTCGCCTATCCCGACCGCGTGGCGCTGGCGCGCGGCGCGCCCAGCAGCTTCCTCCTTTCGAACGGGCGCGGGGGGACGCTGGAGAAGGAGCACGCCCTGTCGCGCGAGCCGGCGCTCGTCGTCGCCGACCTCCAGGGCGTCTCGACCGGCGCCGCGCAGCGCACAGGCCGCATCCGCAGCGCCGCGGCGATCGATAAGGCGCGCCTCGACGCGCTCCTCGCGGTGCGCATCGTCGAGGAGGACACGCTCCAGTTCGACCCCGCGAGCCGCTCGGTTCGCGCGCGCCGCGTGCGCCGCCTCGGCCGCGCGGTCCTTGCCGAAGCGCCGCGGCCGACGCCGGCCGGCGAGGCGACGGGGCGGGCGCTGATGGCGGGCATTCGCGACCTCGGCCTTGCGCGTCTTCCCTGGGGCAAGGACGGCGAACGGCTGCTGGCGCGCCTGCGGTTCCTCCATCCCGCCTACGGGGCCGAGGCCGGCTGGCCCGATGTCTCGGACGACGCGCTGCTCGCCGATCTCGACGGCTGGCTCCTGCCCTTTGTGCCGGGCGTCTCGGCCCTGTCGCAGATCGGCGAAGGCGCGCTGCGCGAGGCGCTCCTCGCCCGACTGCCGCCCGGCGAGGCGCGCCGGCTCGACGAGCTCGCGCCCTCGCACTTCACCGCGCCCACCGGCTCGCACCTGCCGATCCGCTACGAGGCGGAAGGGCCGGTGCTGGCGGTGCGCGTGCAGGAGCTTTTCGGCCTGTCGCGGCACCCGGCGATCGCGGGCGGGCGCCTGCCGCTGATCCTCGAGCTCCTGTCGCCGGCGCATCGACCGATCCAGATCACGCGCGATCTGCCGGGCTTCTGGAAGGGCTCCTGGGCCGACGTGCGCGCCGATCTGCGCGGCCGCTACCCCCGCCATCCCTGGCCGGAGGACCCGGTCGCGGCGCCCGCCACCAACCGGGCGAAGCCGCGCGGCTGACGCCGCCTGATCTGTGCGGCCGCGCCGCACCTGTGCGGATGCGCGACGGCACCTAATTCGCTTGGCATGATGACGATCGCCAAGGGCCTCGACCTCGACGCCGACCTGCCGCCGGAACGCCGCCTGTCCCTCGAAGGGCAGCGCGTGCGCCTCGCCACGCTGACGCGCCTGCGCTGGCTGTCGATCGCCGGCCAGTCGGCGGCCTGCGTCTTCGTCGCTTGGGGCCTGTGGTATCCCTATCCTGTCTGGGGATGCTTCGTGCTGATCGGTGTGTCGGTCGCGCTGAACCTCTGGTTGACGACGCGCTACTCCAAGGCCGAGCGCCTATCGGAGCGGCGGACTTCGCTGATCCTCGTCTTCGACGTCGTGCAGCCGACGGGCCTCCTGTTCCTGACCGGCGGCATCCAGAACCCATTCGCGGTGTTCCTGGTGGTTCCCGCGATGATCGCGGCGGCGACGCAGCCGGCCCGCATCGCGGTCGGGATCGGCGTCCTCGCGGTCCTGTGCGCCACCGCCATCGCCTTCCTCCACCATCCGATCCCCTGGCCGGCCGGCCACAGCCTCCAGCTGCCTTTCCCCTATCTCGGCGGCATGTGGTTCGCGCTGGTCACGACGCTGATCTTCTCGACCTTCTACATCTACCGCGTGGCAGCCGAGAGCCGCGCGCTGTCGGACGCGCTCGCGGCGACCGAACTCATGCTCCAGCGCGAGCAGCACCTGTCGGCGCTCGACGGGCTGGCGGCCGCCGCCGCCCATGAGCTCGGCACGCCGCTCGCCACGATCGCGCTCGTCGCCAAGGAGATGCGCCGCGCGGCACCAGACGACGCCACCTTGCGCGAGGACATCGAGCTTCTCGTCAGCCAGTCGGACCGCTGCCGGGCCATTCTCGGGCAGCTCGCGAGCCTGTCGTCGACGTCCGAGGAGCATCTGGCCAAGATGCCCCTCTCCTCGCTGATCGAGGAGGCCGTCGCCCCGCACCGCGATTTCGGCGTCGAGATCCGCGTTCGGGTGCAGGAGGCATCCGGCCCCGAGCCGGTGATGCGGCGAAATGCCGGCGTGATCTACGGGCTCGGAAACCTCATCGAGAACGCGGTGGATTTTGCGAGCGGCGAGGTCGAGATCGGCCTGTCCTGGAACAGCGGCCGCATCGCGATCGAGATTTGCGACGACGGTCCTGGCTACCCGCCCGACGTCCTGAAGCGGATCGGCGATCCCTACATGTCGGTGCGCGACGCCGAGCAGCGCCAGTCGGGCGGCGGCCTCGGCCTCGGCCTCTTCATCGCCAAGACGCTGATCGAGCGCTCGGGCGCGCGCATCCGCTTCGAGAACCGCAGCGAGGCGGAAGGGTCCGGCGCCCGGATCACGGTGTCCTGGCCGGTGGAGAGCTTCGGCCGTCTGACGATCGAACCCGTCGGCGAGCCCGAGCGCGAAGCCGAGGCGTTCGACCTGCCGCCACAGTTGGCCTGACACCCTTTTCTAGCGAGATTTGCGCGACCGATCGTCTCGCACGCCAGTTGATAAGCCGCCCGGACGACGTATCTTTCTCCTTGAGGAAGGAACGATCTCATGCCGACAGATCAGATAGCTGCCCCCCAGGCGGGCGACGACAAGACGATGCTTCTCGTGGACGACGATCGTCCATTCGTCGGGCGTCTCGCCCGCGCGATGGAACAACGCGGATTCGAGGTCCGCACCGCCGAAACCGTGTCAGAAGGCCTCGCCGCCATGAAGACGGGGGCTCCGGCCTATGCCGTGGTGGACCTGCGTCTCGGGCTCGGCAACGGGCTCGATGTGATCGAGGCGCTTCGGCGCCAGCGGCCGGGCGCGCGCGCCGTGGTGCTGACCGGCTACGGCAATATCGCGACCGCGGTGAACGCCGTGAAGCTCGGCGCGATCGATTATCTCGCCAAGCCCGCCGACGCCGACGAGGTGATCGCGGCGCTGACGCGCGATCCCGAGATCAAGGCCGAGCCGCCGGAGAACCCGATGTCGGCC
>NZ_CAJYIU010000038.1 GCF_913775355.1 uncultured Aureimonas sp. | reverse complement strand
GGCGCATCGAGCGTATCCGCGTGACGCTGCACGAGAGCCACGTGGCGCGCGCCTGGTACGAGGGAGACCTTTGAGCGCGAGCCCGTCGTGCCATCTCGTCTTCGCGATTCCGGGCGACCTCGACGCGCCGAGCGGCGGCTACGGCTACGACCGGCGCATGATCGCGGAGCTGCGGGCGCTCGGCTGGCAGGTCGACGTCGTGCCGCTGCCCGCCTCGTTTCCGATGCCCGGGCACGCGGACATGGCGGCCGCCGCCGCGGCCTTCGCTGCCCTGCCGGACGACGCGCTCGTCATGGTCGACGGACTGGCCTTCGGCGCGCTTCCCGACGTTGCGCGACGTGAAGGAAACCGGCTGCGTCTTGCGACCCTCGTCCACCATCCCCTGGCGCTGGAGGACGGCCTCTCTCCCCCGGTCGCCGACGCCCTGCGTTCGAGCGAGCGTGAGGCGCTGGCCCACGCCCGCGCCGTCGTCGCCACCAGCCGGACCACCGCGCGGCTTCTGTCGATCGGGTTCGGTGTCGGCTCCCATGTGGCCGTCGCCCCGCCCGGCACCGAACAGCCGACGTCGCCGCCCTCCCGCCCGCCGTCGCGCATGCCGACGATCCTGTCGGTGGGCTCGCTGATCCCGCGCAAGGACCATGCGCTGCTCGTCGAGGCACTGGCGGGTTTGACCGATCGTCCCTGGCGCTGCCGGATCGTGGGAAGCGAAACCGCCGATCCCGCGACCGCCCGCGCCCTCAAGACCCGGATCGCCGAGGCCGGACTGGAGCGGCGGATCACGGTCGTCGGCCCCGTTCGAGACGTTGCGGCCGAGTATCGCGCCGCCGACATCTTCGCCCTGCCCTCCCGTTTTGAGGGCTACGGCATGGCGTTCGCCGAAGCCATGGCGCACGGGCTGCCCGTCGTCGGGTGCGATGGCGGCGCGGTGTCGGAAGTGGTTCCGTCATCGGCCGGTACTCTCGTCGAGCCGGGCGACGCGGCGGGGTTCGCCCGCGTGCTCGAAGCCCTTCTTCGCGATCCAGCCGAACGCCAGCGCATGGCCGACGGGGCCCGCCGGGCCGCCGCCACATTGCCGACCTGGAGCGCATCCGCCCAAATCCTCTCCGACGCTCTGGAGGCCGTGCGATGAGCGGTTTCGATACGACCTGGCTTGATCTCCGGGAACCCGCCGACCACGCCGCGCGCGACGCCGACCTTCTGGAGACGGCGCGCAAGTTTCTGCACGCCGGCGGCCCGTCGCCGCTCGCCGTCGATCTCGGCTCCGGCACCGGCTCGACGCTGCGTGCCTTCGGGCCGGACGGGCAGACGCGCTGGCGTCTCGTCGACTACGACCCCCGTCTTCTCGAAGCTGCCGTGTCGCGTCTCGAGGGCTTTCCGCAGGTCGAGCGGATGGAGGCAGACCTCGCGCATCTCGACCCGGCCGTGGTGGCGGATGCGCGCCTCGTCACGGCCTCGGCGCTCTTCGACCTTGCTTCGCAGGAACTGGTGGAGCGCGTCGCCGATCTCCTCGCCGAGCGCAAGATCGGTCTCTACGCGGCACTGAACTACGACGGCGTGAACCGCTGGGAGCCTCTGGCGGACGGCGACGACGAGATGCTGGCGGCCTTCAACGCGCATCAGGCGACGGACAAGGGTCTCGGGACGGCGCTCGGGCCGCAGGCCGCCGAGGCGCTGCGCGCCGCCTTCGAGCGTCGGGGCTACGAGGTTCGCGTCGCGCCGAGCCCGTGGCGGCTCGATGACGGTCAGCGCGCGCTGGAGACGGCGCTTCGGGACGGTTTCGTGGCGGCCGTCCGGGAGACCGGACGTGTCGAGGCGCGACGGATCGACGCCTGGCAGGCGGCGCGCAGCACGCAACTCGTCCGCTCTCATGTCGGGCACTGGGACGTCCTCGCCTTGCCGAAGGCCTGACGGGCGCCCGTGTCAGGCGGCGGCGCGCCGGCGCCCGCCGATGGCATGACGCGTGAGGACCATCAGCCCCGGCAGCGCCCCCACCAGCGAGGCGACGCCATAAACCACGCTGGCGGCGAAGGCGCCCCCGGCCGTGATCCCGGCGATCGGCAGGATGGCGGCGGCGGCCGCCTCGCGGAGCCCCCAGCCGCCGACCGAGACGGGCAGGAGCATCGAGAGAAGCACGAGCGGAACGAGAAGCAGCGTGCCGGCGAACCCGAGCGGCGCGCCGACGGCGATTGCCGCAAGCGCGAAGGTCGCGAGATAGGAGAGGACGACGGCCAGCGAAAGTGCGGCCTGGACCGCCCAGGCCCCGCGCCGGACGAAGACCTCGGCGAGCACCGGGCCGAACGCGCGGCGAAACCGCGCCGCGCGGTCCCCGAGAAGGCGCAGCACCAACCCGCCGACCAGAACGAGACCGGCGGCGGCGGCGAGGAGAACGAGGAGCCTCGCGCCGCCCGGCGGAGCCACCCCGAAGACGAAGGGCGCGGCGAGAAGGCCGAGCCCGGCGGCGGAAAAGAGAACGAGTTGCCCCGACAGGCGGTCGAGCACCACGGCCTGCCCCGCGCGGCCGGTCCAGCGATCGTCCGCGCCGTCGCGGGCCGCGCGCACCACCCGCACCGCGTCGCCGGCAACGCCGCCGGGCAGGACCTGATTGAGAAGGCTCGCCAAATAATACTCGTCGATCGCCCGGCGCGCCGGCAGCGTCTGGCCGAGACGCCCGGAAACGAACCGCCAGCGCAGCGCCGACAGGACGATCTGCGGCTGGACCGAAAGCACCGCGAGCGCGAAGACGACGGGATCGGCTCGGCCGAGCCGGTCGAGCCCCTGCCCCCGGTCGAGCATCGCGACGACCGCGACGAAGAGGCCGACACCCGCGACGAGCGGCAGGATGGTGCGGCACCAGGCGGGCATCGCGGACAAGGACTGGAACTGGCGCACGCGCACTCCGGGCAGCCCATGGCCGGCAGGATCGGAGGCATGGGGGGATCGGTCGACATGTAGCGGGCACGACCGGCATCGGACAGAGCCCGCACGTCCGCGCGCCGTCACTTCAAACCTGCGCGAGCGGCGCAAGGCATGCGAGGTCGATCGCCGGGCGGCCCAAGTATTGCCGAGGTCATGTCCGGTGATCGGAAGTGGAACGGATGCCGTTCCGGCAGAACGAACGGTTGTGACAGCGTCCGCCAATGCGGATCGTCGCGCCGGGTCTGGATATCGTCCCGCTTGCTTATCGTTCCCGCGCCATGCTTCAACCATGCCTTCCGCTCGACCGGTCGAGTCCGCAGCATCGCGGACTCCCGGCGGCCAACAGACTTGGAGACGTCACCTGATGACCCTTCGTCCGATCCGCGTACTTTTCGGCGCCGCCCTTCTCACCTCGACCCTTCTGGCAGGTTCCGCTCTCGCCCAGACCCTGCACCGGGGCAATGCGGGCGAGCCGCAGACGCTGGACCAGGCGCGGACCTCGGTGAACATCGAGGCCTTCGTGCTGAAGGATCTCTACGAGGGTCTGACGATCTACGATCCGAACGGCAAGATCGTGCCGGGCGCCGCCGAAAGCTGGCAGGTGTCGGACGACGGCACGGTCTACACATTCAAGATCCGCGACGCCGCGAAGTGGTCGAACGGCGATCCGGTGACGGCCGGGGACTTCGTCTTCTCGATGCGCCGCATCCAGGACCCGAAGACCGCCGCGCCCTACGCCAACATCCTCTACCCGATCAAGAACGCCGAGAAGGCGAACAAGGGCGAAGTGCCGCTCGATCAGCTCGGCGTGCGCGCCGTCGACGACAAGACGCTCGAGATCACGCTGGAGCGGCCGACGCCGTTCTTCATCGAGCTTCTGGCGCATCAGACCGGCCTGCCCGTCCACCCCGCGACCGTCGAGGCGCAGGGCGACAATTTCGTGCGGCCCGGCGTGATGGTCTCGAACGGCGCCTTCAAGCTGACCGAGCAGGTCACCAACGACCACATCACCGTCACCAAGAACCCGGACTACTGGGACGCGGCGAACGTGAAGCTGAACGAGGTGATCTTCTACCCGATCGACGACGCGGCCGCCGCCCAGCGCCGCTTCCAGGCCGGCGAGATCGACATGACCTTCGACTTCGCGGCCGACCAGCTCGAGTTCCTGAAGAAGGAGTTCGGCAACCAGGTCCGCGTGACGCCGAAGCTGTCGACCGAGTATTACGCCTTCGACACGCGCACCGCACCCTTCAACGACGTGAACGTGCGCAACGCCCTGTCGATGGCGATCGACCGCGACTTCCTGTCGAAGGAGATCTTCCAGGGCGCCCGCCTGCCCGCGCTCTCCTTCGTGCCGCCGGGCATCCCCGGCTACGAGACGCCGAGCGAGCCGACCTATGCCTCGATGGATCAGCTCGACCGCGAGGACGAGGCGCTGCGCCTTCTGAAGGACGCGGGCTACGGCAAGGGCGGCAAGCCGCTCGACATCTCGATCCGCTACAACACAAACACCAACCACGAGCGCGTGGCGACGGCGATCGCCGACATGTGGCGCACCCAGTTCGGCGCGAACGTCACGCTGCAGAACTCCGACGTCGCCTCGCACTACGCCTACCTGCAGGAGGGCGGCACGTTCAACGTAGCGCGCGCCGGCTGGGTCGCCGACTACGCCGACGCCGAGAACTTCCTCGCGCTGACGACGACCGGCAACAAGACCTTCAACTACTCCAAGTGGTCGAACCCCGAATACGACCGCCTCATGGCCGCCTCCTACGAGGAGAAGGACCCCGCCAAGCGCGCCGAGATCCTGCATCAGGCCGAGACGCTGATCCTCAAGGAACAGCCGATCGTCCCGCTCCTGAACTCGGCCTCGCTGTGGCTGGTGTCCGACAAGGTGTCCGGCTGGGGCGACAACGTCGCCGACGAGCACTTGTCGAAGTACCTCTCGGTCAACCGCTAACCGGCGGTCCGACGGGCGGCGCTCCGGCGCCGCCCCTCCGTCCCGAGAGCCCTCCCCATGACCCGTTTCGTCTTCGGCCGCCTCCTTAGCGCGGTGCCGACGCTGTTCATCGTCGTCACCCTGTCCTTCTTCCTGATGCGCATGGCCCCCGGCGGCCCGTTCAACCTCGAACGCCCGCTGCCGCCCTCGACCATGGCCAATCTCATGGCCACCTACCGGCTCGACCAGCCGCTGGTGGTGCAGTACTGGACCTACCTCTCCAACGCGGTGCGCGGCGATTTCGGGCCGAGCTTCGTCTATCGCGACTACTCGGTCGCCGAGCTGATCCTTCAGGCCCTGCCCTATTCGGTGACGCTCGGTCTCTGGGCGCTTGCCTTCGCCGTGATCGGCGGCACGATCGCCGGCGTCGTCGCCGCGCTGCGGCAGAACGGCTGGGTCGACTATCTCGTGATGGGCGTCGCCACCATCGGCATCACGGTTCCGAACTTCGTGATCGGCCCCGTGCTCACCCTCGTCTTTGCGATCATCCTGTCGCTCGTTCCCGCCGGCGGCTGGGGTGACGGTTCGTTCCGCAACCTCGTCCTGCCGGTGATCGCCCTCGGGCTGCCGCAGCTCGCGGTCTTCGCGCGCCTCACGCGCGGCTCGATGATCGAGGCGATGCGCACCGACCACGTGCGCACCGCGAAAGCCTACGGCCTGCCTTGGCGCTCGGTCGTCGTCACCCATGCGATGCGCGGCGCGATGCTGCCCGCCGTCACCTATCTCGCGCCGTGTTGCGCCGGGCTCCTCACGGGCTCGACCGTGGTGGAGACCCTGTTCACGATCCCCGGCGTCGGCCGCTACTTCGTCGAAGGGGCGCTCAACCGCGACTACACGCTGGTCATGGGCACGGTGGTGCTCGTCTCGGTCTTCATCATCGCCTTCAACCTTCTCGTCGATCTTCTCTATGCCTTCCTCGACCCGAGGATCCGCCATGACTGACCTCGCCTCCACCACGCCCGATCCGGGCCCGCTGCCCGGCGATCTGCCCGTGGCGCCGCAGGACGTGCGCGGCCGCTCGCTGTTCCAGCTGGCGCTCCTGCGCCTGCGCCGGAACCGCGCCGCCATCGCCGGCTTCGTGATCCTGACTCTCGTCGCGCTGTTCTCGTTCCTCGGGCCGCAGTTCACCGATCATCGCTACGATCAGGTGTTCCAGTCCTACGTCTCGGTACCGCCCTCGCTCGAAGCCTGGCCGCGCGAGGAAAACCTCCAGAGCGCGGTGGAAAGCGTCGCCGGGCGCGCCCGCGTCACGCTCGCCGCCTTCGACGTCGAGGACGGGCGATACCGCGCGACCATTCGCTCGGATGAGACGATCGACCCGCGCGTCCTTCGCTACTTCGACCGGTCCGGCCAGCTTGGCACCGGGGCGGAGGTTGCAGAAACGCGCGACGACGGGCGCGAGCTTGTCGTGTCCGGCACCGTCGGGCAGCAGTATTTCCCGTTCGGCACCGACGGCAACGGGCGCGATCTCATGGTCCGCACGATGGTCGGCGGGCAGATCTCGCTCGTGATCGGCGTTCTCGCCAGCCTCGTGTCGCTGGTGATCGGCGTCACCTATGGCGCGGTATCGGGCTATGTCGGCGGGCGCGTCGACAACCTGATGATGCGCCTCGTCGAGATCCTCTACTCGCTGCCCTTCGTATTCATGGTCATCATGCTGGTCGCCTTCTTCGGGCGGTCCTTCGTCTTGATCTTCGTGGCGATCGGGCTGGTCGAATGGCTCGACATGGCGCGCATCGTCCGCGGCCAGACGCTCGCCATCAAGCGGCGAGAGTTCGTCGCGGCGGCGGAGGCCATGGGCCTCACCGACCGGCAGATCGTCCGGCGCCACATCGTGCCCAACACGATCGGCCCGGTCGTGGTCTTCGTCACCATCGTCGTGCCGAAGGTGATCCTTCTGGAAAGCTTCCTGTCCTTCCTCGGCCTCGGCGTGCAGGCGCCGCTGACGAGTTGGGGCGCCTTGATTTCGGACGGGGCGCAGACGATCCAGGCGGCCCCCTGGCTCCTGATCTTCCCGGCCGTGCTCTTCTGCGTAACGCTCTTCGCGCTCAACTTCATCGGCGACGGCTTACGCGACGCCTTCGATCCGAGGGACCGCTGACATGGCCGAGACGGTGCTTTCCATCCGCGACCTTCGCGTCGCCTTCGACACCGAGGACGGTCAGCTCGATGCCGTGAAGGGCGTCTCCTTCGAGGTCGCGCCCGGCGAAACGCTGGCGGTCGTCGGGGAATCGGGGTCCGGCAAGAGCCAGACCATGATGGCGGTGATGGGGCTCCTCGCCGCAAACGGCCGGGCGTCCGGCTCGGCGCGCTATCGCAGCGAGGAGATCCTCGGGCTCCCCGCCCGCCAGCTCAACCGCTATCGCGGCGCGAAGATCTCGATGATCTTCCAGGAGCCGATGACCTCGCTCGACCCGCTTTACCCCGTGGGTCGGCAGATCGGCGAGGTGTTCCGCCACCATTCGGGCAAGCGCGGCTCGGCCGTGCGGGCGCGGGTGCTGGAGCTTCTTCGCCTCGTCGGCATCCCCGAGCCCGAGCGGCGCATCGACAGCTTCCCGCACGAGCTCTCCGGCGGCCAGCGCCAGCGCGTGATGATCGCCATGGCGCTCGCCAACGATCCGGAACTCCTGATCGCCGACGAGCCGACGACGGCGCTCGACGTGACAGTGCAGGCGCAGATCCTGAAGCTTCTCGCCGATCTCCAGCAGCACCTCGGCATGGCGATCCTCCTCATCACCCACGATCTCGGCGTCGTCCGGCATTTCGCCGGCCGGGTCGTCGTCATGCGTCGCGGCGAGGTGGTCGAGGAAGGGCCGACGGAAGCGATCTTCCAGTCGCCCCGCCACGACTATACCAGGATGCTGCTCGCCGCCGAACCGCAGGGCGGTAAGCCGCCTGTGCCGGAGAGCGCGCCGCTCGTCCTCTCGGCGCAGAACGTCGTCGTCGATTACGACCTGCGGGGATCGAAGGGCCTGTTCTCGAAGGGACCCGACACGTTCCGCGCCGTCGATCACGTCTCGCTGGCGCTGAAGAGCGGCCAGACGATCGGCGTCGTCGGCGAATCGGGGTCGGGCAAGTCGACGCTCGGGCGCGCCATCCTGCGCCTCCTGCCAAGCGACGGGCGATACCGCTTCGAGGGTCAGGACATCACCGCCTTCGACCGGCGGCGCATGCGACCGCTGCGGCGCGAGCTGCAGCTGATGTTCCAGGACCCGTTCGGCTCGCTCAGCCCACGCCTCACGGTCGGCGAGATCGTCACCGAAGGCCTGCTCGTCCATGAGCCGTCGCTGTCGGCGGCGGATCGCTCGCGCCGTGCGGCCGCAGCGCTGGAGGAGGTCGGCCTGCCGCCGGAGGCGCGTAACCGCTACCCGCACGAGTTCTCCGGCGGTCAGCGCCAGCGCATCGCGATCGCACGCGCCATGATCCTGAAGCCGAAGGTCGTGGTGCTGGACGAGCCGACCTCGGCGCTCGACCGCTCGGTGCAGGTGCAGATCGTCGAGCTCCTGCGAAAGCTGCAGCGCGAGCACGGCTTGTCCTACGTCTTCATCAGCCACGATCTGGCGGTGATCCGGGCGATCTCGGACCATATCCTCGTCATGAAGGACGGCAGGCTGGTCGAGGAAGGCGCGACGGAGGACATCTTCTCGAGCCCGCGCGAGGCCTACACGCGCACCCTGATCGCGGCCGCCTTCGATGCCAAGCGGCCGCGCGACATGGCCGCCTGAACCGGAAAAAAAGGGGCGCCGGATCGGCGCCCCTTCCTCTTTTTGCATCCGTTGATTGGTCAGGCCACCGGCGCGGGGCGGACCATCGCGATCGCCTTGGAGATCAACGGCCAGGCGAGAAGCAGGAGCGCCAGCGCCATCAGCGTGCCGACCAGCCCGTTCGACCAGAAGATCGAGAGCGAACCGCCGGAATAGAGCATCGACTGGCGGAAGGCGTCCTCGGCCTTGTCGCCAAGAACCATGGCCAGAACCAGCGGCGCGATCGGGTAGTCCAGCCGCTTGAAGACGTATCCGACGATGCCGAAGGCCACCGCCATCATCACGTCGAACTCGGCATTCGCCACGGTATAGGCGCCGATCAGGCAGACCACGATGATGATCGGGCCGATGATGCCGAAGGGAATGCGCAGGATCGAGGCGAAGAGCGGCACGGTGGCGAGCACCAGCACCACGGCGATGATGTTGGAGAGATACATCGAGGCGATGAGTCCCCAGACGAAATCCGGCTGCTCGACGAAAAGGAGCGGGCCGGGCTGGAGGCCCCAGATCATCAAGCCGCCCATCATGACGGCCGCCGTCGCCGAGCCCGGCACGCCGAGCGCCAGCATCGGCAGAAGCGCCGAGGTGCCGGCCGAATGGTCGGCGACTTCCGGCGCGATGACGCCTTCCGGCTCGCCCTTGCCGAAGTTGCGGCCGTACTTGCCGAAGCGCCGGCCGAGGCCGTAGCTCATGAAGGAGGCGGCCGTCGGCCCGCCCGGCGTGATGCCCATCCAGACGCCGACCGCGGCGGAGCGGACGAACGTCACCCAGTAGTGCGGCAGGCGCGCGAGCGCCCGGAAGATCTCGCGCACCTCGATCTTCGAAGACACGCCCTTGAACTTCAGCTCCTCCTGCACGGTGAGCAGAAGCTCGCCGATGCCGAAGAGGCCGATGACGGCGACGAGGAAGGAGATGCCGCGCAGGAGGTCCGGCCAGCCGAAGGTGAGGCGAAGCTCGCCCGACACCGTGTCCATGCCGACCGTCGCAAACGCCAGGCCCGCGAGCAGCGACACGGCCGCCTTGATCGGATCGCCGCCACCGAGCCCGATGAAGGAGCAGAAGGCGAGAAGGTAGATCGCGAAGAACTCGGGGCTCGAGAAGCGCAGCGCGAACTCGGCGATCCAGCCGGCCAGGAGCGTGATGACGATGACGCCGGTGAGCGCGCCGATACCGGCCGAGAAGAAGGCGGTCGACAGCGCTTCGGTCGCCCGGCCCTGCTTGGCCATCGGGTAGCCGTCGAAAGTGGTCGCCACCGACGAGGGCTCGCCGGGGATGTTGAAGAGGATCGAGGTCGTCGATCCGCCGAACAGCGCCCCCCAGTACATGGACGACAGGAGGATGATCGCAGAGACCGGCTCCATCGTGAAGGTCAGCGGCAGGAGCAGCGTCACGCCGTTCGGCGCGCCGAGCCCCGGCAGCACGCCGACGAGGATGCCAAGCAGCACACCCATGACGATGAGCGCGACGTGGTAGAACGAGAAGGCGACGGAGAAGCCGTGCAGGAGATTGGCGATATCGGCCATGGGATCATCTCCTCAATAGATGCCGAGAAGCGGCATGACGACGCCCTTGGCGAGCGGCACCTGGAACCAGAATTCAAAGGTGACGAAGAAGACGGCCATGGTCGCGACCGAGATCGTCGCCGCCTTCACGAGGCCGACCTTGCCGAGCGTCATCATCGAGAAGACGAGGAACAGCGCGCCGGACAGGTAGACACCGAGCCACGGAATGAGCGCGGCCGAGATCGCCGTCGGCACGAAGACGGACGCGATACGCCCGAGCGCCCCGTCTTCCAGGAAGCGCTCGTCGAGGCCGGTCGGCTCGTGCAGGGCGACGGCGCCGCCGGCCGCCTGGGCCTCGAGGTTGGCCGGCGCGCGGCGACGCCCGGTGAGGCCGTATTTGACGGCGATTACGAGGCCGAGCACCGTCAGGATGATGCCGATGCGGAACGGGAAATAGCCGGCGGACGGGCCGAAATCCGTCCAGCCGGTGCCGTTCTCCAGGCTGCCATAGGCCGTGACGACACCCAGAAGGGTTGCCGAAAGGCCGGTCGCGACTTCGATGTGACGGCGGGTGACCATCGCGCGTCCTCCCCTTTTGCATGACGGGCCGGCGAACGGGGGACCGGCGTCCGGCCCCCCTGCCGGCGTTCGGCTTAGTTGACGAGCCAGCCGTCCGCTTCGAACTGCTTGCGCGAGCGCTCGACGTCGGCGGCGATGTAGGACTTGAACTCGTCGCCGGTCATGAAGCGCGCCGTCTGCGAGGTGTTCTTCAGATAGGTCTGGAACTCCGGCGTCTCGGACACCTTCTTCAGAAGGTCGGTGTACCAGGCGACGGCCTCGGCCGGCACGTCGGCGGGCGCGAAGACCGTGCGCGGCATCTGGTAGGCGTCGAGCGCGAGGCCCTGCTCGCGGCAGGTCGGGATGTCGTTCCACGACATCGTCTCGGTGACCTTCGTCGTGTCGGCCATGCGCTCGGCCGCCATCACGCAGAGGGGTTTCGCCTGCCCCGCACGCCACTGTCCGACGTTCTCGGCCGGGTTGTTGGTGTTGGCGTCGATGTGGTTGCCGGCGAGCTGCACGGCGGCCTCCGAGCCCGACTTGAACGGGATGTAGAGGAACTTCGCGCCCGTCGCGGCCTCGATGCGGCGCACCAGCGTCTGGTCGACGTCCTTCGACTGCGAGCCGCCGAAACGGACCTTGCCGGGGTTCGACTTGCCGGCCTCCACGAGGTCGGTGATCGTGTTGTAGGGGCCGTTCGCTTGGGCCCAGACGACGAACTCGTCCACCGCCAACGTCGCGATCGGCGTCAGGTCCTCCGACTTGTAGCCGAGGCGCGTGACGAGCGGCAGCTGCCACTCGTTGGACGTGCCGAGGATCAGCTTGTGGTCGTCGCCGCCCGCGCCCGCGCCGTAGATGAACGCCTCGGCGCCCGAGCCGCCACCCTTGTTGGAGACGACGACATTGGTCGGCGCCAGGTTCTCCTTGGCGATCGCCGCCTGGATCTGGCGGGCGAACTGGTCGGTGCCACCGCCGGCGCCGCCGGCCGCGATGAACTCGACCGGCTTGGTCGGAGCCCACTGCGCCATGGCAGGTGCGGCCAGAGCAAGGGTCACGAGGGCGGTGGTTGCGAAGAGCTTCATTGGATCATGCCTCCCAGACGGATCGTTGAAGAAAAGGGGGGCCCGGCCGGTCGTCCGGCCGGGAGAATGGAGCGCCGGCTAGCCGGCGTTGAGGGCCTCGCCGACCGTGCGGGCACAGAGCGCCAGCGAGACGGCGCCGGCATCGGGATGTCCGATGCTCTTGGCGGCGAGCGGGCGCGCGCGGCCGAGCCGGGGCGTCAGCCGGGCGGTCTCGTCGGCCGCACGCGTCGCGGCTTCGGCGGCCCGGCTCCAGGCATCGCGCAGGCGCGCCCCGCCCTTCATCTCGGCGTCGAGCGTTTCGACGAACGGCACCAGAGCATCGACCAGCGTCTTGTCGCCGACCCGGGCGCGTCCGAGCGTGGTGACGGCGTCCCGGCCGGCCGCGGCGGCGCGCGCCGCTGCGGCCGCATCCACGGGAGCGTCGTCGCCGAGCGCCGTGCCGAAGCTGCGCAGGAGAAGACCCCAGATCGCACCGGACGTGCCGCCGGCCGTGT
>NZ_CAJYIU010000037.1 GCF_913775355.1 uncultured Aureimonas sp. | reverse complement strand
TGGAAGCCGCACTCCTTGGCCATGCGCCCCTTCGAGCCGACATAGACCTGGCTTGCGGGATCCTCGCCGACCAGCACCACGGCGAGCCCCGGCTTGACGCCCTGCCGCGCTTCGAGGTCGGCGGCGGCCCGCTTTACCGTCGCCAGCACGTCCTCGGCCACCGCCTTGCCGTCGATCCTCGTCGCTGCCATCGAAACCGTCCCCTGTCCGAGCGCCATGTTGCGGCGCTTATAAGCCGGGATCGGCGTATGCGCGAGTATCGAGGCGTCGTTTGGCGAGGACGACGGGGCTGTTCGCCGGCTTCGGGGCTTCTATCATCTGCGGCATGGAGAGCCGGCAGGGGACGGGCGTCATGCAGCTTCAGGGACAGGTCGCGGTGGTCACGGGCGCGGGGTCGGGCATCGGCCGGGCGATCGCGCTGGCGTTTGCGCGCGAAGGCGCGAGCGTCGGCATCGCCGACATCGCCGCGGACGGCGCGCAGAGGGTCGCGGCCGAGATCGAGGCCACCGGCGGACAGGCGCTGGCGGTGACGATGGACGTCACCGACGAGGCGATGGTGAACGCGGGCGTCGACCGGGTCGCCGAGCGCTTCGGGCGGCTCGACGCGATGGTCGCCAATGCCGGCATCCAGATCGTCCACCCGATCGAGGAGTTCCCCTACGAGGAGTTCCGCCGCGTGGTCGACATCCATCTCGGCGGCTCGTTCCTGCTGACCAAGGCAGCCGTGCGGCACATGTATCCCCGCAAGTCGGGCGCCTTGATCTACATGGGCTCGGTGCACAGCCACGAGGCTTCGGCGCTGAAAAGCGCCTATGTCGCCGCCAAGCACGGCATTCTCGGCCTCGCGCGCACCATGGCGAAGGAGGGCGGCAAGCACGGCGTGCGCTCCAACGTCATCTGCCCCGGCTTCGTGCGCACGCCGCTCGTGGAGAAGCAGATTCCCGAGCAGGCGCGCGACCTCGGCATTTCCGAGGAGGAGGTCGTGAAGAACGTGATGCTCGGGCGCACCGTGGACGGCGAGTTCACGACGCTGGAGGACGTCGCGGCGCTCGCCGTGTTCCTCGCCGGCTTCCGCTCGGCCGCGCTCACCGGCCAGTCGATCACCGCCAGCCACGGCTGGTACATGGGCTGAGCCCGAGGCTTTCGGAGACGACCATGGATATCATAACGATCCAGCCGATCACGGCGTTGATCGCCGGCATTCTGATCCTCCTGATGCCGCGCCTCCTGAACTATATCGTCGCGATCTACCTGATCGTGGTCGGCATCACGGGTCTGATGGGAACCATCTAGCCCCGCAGGTCTTCGCGTTGCGATATGTAACGGACGAGGATCAGGCATGGTGGATCGGGCGACGGGACGGCGGGTGCTCATCCTCGGCGGCGGCGCGGGCGGGCTGGAGCTCGCCTCGCAGCTGGCGGGCACGGACGGCGTCGAGGTGACGCTGGTCGATCGCGAGATGACCCACCTCTGGAAGCCGCGACTTCACGAGTTCGCCGCCGGCACCGTTTCGTCGACGCTCGCCGAGATTTCCTTCTACATGCTGGCGCGCATGCGCGGCTTCCATTTCGAGCAGGGCGAGGTGCGGGCGGTCGACCGCGTCGGCGGCCGGGTCGAGCTCGCGCCGATGCACGACGAAGAGGGGCGCGAACTCGCGCCCGCCCGTTTTCTCGCCTACGATCTCCTGGTGGTGGCGCTCGGCGGGGTGACGCCCGACTTCGGCATCGAGGGCGTTTCGGAGAACGCCGTGCGCCTCGACCGCCCCGAGGATGCGGAAGACTTCCGCACGCGCTTTGCCGGCGTGATGATCCGGGCGCGGGCGAGCGGCATGCCGGCCGAGGTCGTGATCGTCGGCTCCGGCGCGACGGGAACCGAGCTTGCCGCGCACCTTCGCAACTCGGAGACCGGCTTTCTCCTGCGCGGCGGCAAGGCGAAGGCCGAGCGGCTGCTCGGCATCACCATCCTCGAATCGGCCGATGTCATCATGCCCGGCATCGACGACGCCCTGCGCGCCAAGCTGGTCGAGCGCCTGAAGGACCTCGACGTGAAGACGGTGACCGACGCCAAGGTCGCGGCGATCGAGCCGAAGGCGGTGCGCTCGGTCTCGGGCGAGCGCTGGCCGGCCGATGTCGCGGTCTGGGCGGCGGGTCTCGTCGGTCAGCCGATCCTGAAGCGGCTTGCCGACTTCGAGACCGACAACAAGGGACGAATCCGGGTCGACCGCACGCTGCGCGCGACGGCGGACGAGCGGATCTATGTGA
Source organism: uncultured Aureimonas sp. (assembly GCF_913775355.1). Lineage (GTDB taxonomy): Bacteria > Pseudomonadota > Alphaproteobacteria > Rhizobiales > Rhizobiaceae > Aureimonas. The sequence continues at coordinate 10,438 of NZ_CAJYIU010000037.1, read as the reverse complement.
TGGGCGATGCGGCGAGCATGGTGCCGAAGGGCAGCGAGAAGCCGCTGCCGCCGACCGCGCAGGTCGCCTCGCAGCGGGCCGACTACCTCGCCGAGACCATCCCGCTGCTCCTCAAGCGTCAGCCGGTCGAGCCGTTCGAGTATCGCGACCGCGGGCGGCTCGTGCAGCTCGGCCGCGCCGGCACGGTGGGGCGCATCGGCTCCGGCCACGGCGCCGACTTCCTGATCCACGGCCAGTTCGCGACCGCGGCCTACAACGCGCTGCAGCGCCAGCACCAGTGGAAGGTGCTGGGGCGCCTGCGCGGGACGGTCGCGATCTTCGCCGACATGCTGTCGCCGGCCAAGGGACCGGCGCTGAAGCTGCACGGCTGACGGGTCAGAACTCGATGCCGCGCTGCGCCTTGATGCCGGAGCGGAACGGGTGCTTGACCATCTCCATTTCGGTGACGAGGTCGGCGAACTCGATGAGTTCGTCACGCGCGTTGCGGCCCGTGATGACGACGTGCTTCATCTCGGGCTTGTGGTCGCGCAGGAAGTCGACGACCTCCTCCACCGGGATGTATTCGTAGCGCAGGACGATGTTCAGCTCGTCGAGCACCACCAACTGGTGCTCCTCGTCCGTGATCATCGCCTTGGCGCGCTCCCAGGCCTGGCGCGCCGCGGCGATGTCGCGCTGGCGGTCCTGCGTCTCCCAGGTGAAGCCGTCGCCCATCGCGGTGATCGTCACCTCGCCGGGGAAGCGCTCCAGCGCCTGACGCTCGCCGGTTTCCCACTTGCCCTTCACGAACTGGACGATGCCGACCTTCATCCCGTTGCCGAGCGCGCGGAAGACGAGGCCGAAGGCGGCGGTCGACTTGCCCTTGCCCTTGCCGGTGTGGACGATCACGAGCCCCTTCACCTCGGTCTTCGTCGCGAGGATCTTGTCGCGCGCCGCCTTCTTCTTCTTCATCTTCTCGGCGTGGCGGGCGTCGAGCTCCGCCTCGCTCATCGCGGCGAGGAGCGGGGATTTCTCGCTCATGAATGGTGGTCCTCCGTTGCGAGGGCGAATTGTGCCGAGTTGGAGCGCGGACGCCAGAGGCCGCGCGCGATGGCTTCGCGGAAGCGCGCCCGCATCTCGGCGAGCGCTGCTGGATTGTTGGCTTCCAGGAAGGCCGCGACCGTCTCGTCCTCGAGATAGGCGGCGTGGACGAGGTCGAAGTGCCGGTCGGCCACCGCGTTCGTCGTGGCGGCGAAGGCGAAGAGATAGTCCACCGTCGCAGCCATCTCGAAGGCGCCCTTGTAGCCGTGGCGCATGACGCCGGCGATCCACTTCGGATTGACGGCGCGCGCCCGCACGACGCGCGCGATCTCCTCGTCGAGCGTGCGGATCACCGGACGCTCGGGGCGCGAGTGGTCGGTGTGGTAGGCCGCGGGCGCCCGGCCCGACAGGTGCTCGACGGCGGCGCTCATTCCGCCTTCGAACTGGTAGTAGTCGTCCGAGTCCAGAAGGTCGTGCTCGCGATTGTCCTGGTTCTGGATCACCGCCTCGATCGCCCCAAGCCGCGTCTCGAAGGCGACGCGCTCGGGCGCGCCCTCCGCATCCGCGCCGTAGGCATAGGCGCCCCAGACGAGAAAGGACTCCGCGAGATCGCCGCGCGTCTGCCAGCCGCCCTCGTCGATGAGTGCCTGGAGGCCTGCGCCGTAGGCACCGGGTTTCGAGCCGAAGACGCGGTAGCCGGCCTGCCGCCGGGCCTCGCCGGGCTCGAGCCCTTCGTGCTCCAGCGCGCGCGCTTCCCGCCCCATGCGGGCGGCGATCGGGTTGTCGCCCTCGTCCTCCTCGAGCGCCCCGACCGCGCGGCAGGCCCGGTCGAAGAGGGCGATCTGATCGGGAAAGGCGTCACGGAAGAAACCGGAGACGCGCAGCGTCACGTCGACGCGCGGGCGGCCAAGGACGGCGGGCGGCAGGATCTCGAAGCCGGTGACGCGCCCGGACGCGCGGTCCCAGGTCGGCTTGGCGCCGATCAGGGCGAAGCCTTGCGCGATGTCGTCGCCGCCGGTGCGCATGTTGGCGGTGCCCCAGCAGGTGAGGCCCGCCGCGCGCAGCCATTCGCCGTGGTCCTGAAGGTGGCGCGTGACGAGGAGCTCGGCGGACTTGCGGCCGAGGGCCCAGGCCGCCTCCGTCGGCACGGCACGGGTGTCGACGGAGAAGAAGTTGCGGCCCGTCGGCAGAACGTCCGGCCGCCCGCGCGTCGGCGCGCCGGAAGGGCCGGGGGGCACGAAGCGGCCGTCGAGACCGGCGAGAAGCCCTCGGATCTCCGCCTCGCCGCAGGCGGCGATCGCCGGTTTCAGGCGTGTCGCGATCTCGGAGAGAACGGCGGGGGTGGCCTCCCAGCCCGGCTCGGGTTCCTCCGTTCCCGCGACGAGGCGCGAGGACAGGAGTTCCAGCCGCTCCACCGTGTCGCCCGCGGTCCGCCAAGGCTCGGCGGTTTGCCGCTGGAGAGCTGCGGGACGTGAGCCGTCCCAGGGCGCGCCCATCGCGCAGTCCAGCGGATCGAACCCGTCGAGACCGCAGTCTCGCCCAAGCGCCCGCAGGAGCGAGGCGTCTCCGTCCCGGTCGCCGCGCGGCAGGCGCGCGAGCGCGACCGCGAGATCGTCGAGGAGCCGGCCGTCCGGAGCGCGTCCGAAGACGTGCAGCCCGTCGCGGATCTGCATCTCCTTCAGGTCGCAGAGCCAGGCGTCGAGCTTTTCGAGCGCGGCGTCGTCCGGCTCGCCCCCGGACAGACCGGCGTCGCGCCCCAGCCCGGTTTCCCCGAGCATCTCGACGATCTGCCGCTTCAGGAGCGCGGTGCGACGCGGGTCGCCCTGTGCCGCCTCGTAATATTCGTCGACGAGGCGTTCAAGGTCGCGCGCGGGCCCGTGGCTTTCGGCGCGCGTCAGCGGCGGGGTGAGGTGATCGACGATCACGGCGGCCGAGCGGCGCTTGGCCTGCGTCCCCTCGCCGGGGTCGTTGACGATGAACGGATAGAGATGGGGCAGGGGGCCGAGCACGGCCTCGGGGAAGCAGGCGTCCGAGAGGGCCAGCGCCTTGCCCGGCAGCCATTCGAGATTGCCGTGCTTGCCCATGTGCACGATCGCCTGCGCGCCGAACGTCTCGCTGAGGTAAGCGTAGGTGGCGAGATACCCGTGCGGCGGTGCAAGGTCCGGCGCGTGGTAGGTCTCCTTCGGGTCGATGTTGTAGCCCCGCGCCGGCTGGACGCCGACGATGACCCGGCCGAACCGAGCGAGCGGCAGGGCGAAGCCGTAGGCGGGGTCGAAGAACGGATCGTCCTCCGGCGCGCCCCAGCGCTCGGTCATCGCCGCTCGAACTGCTGCCGGTAGCGCGTCAAAGATGCGGCGGTAGTCGGCGAGCGGCAGTGTTTCGCGGATCTCTCGCGCGGCGCGTCCGGCATTGGTCGGTCCCGCCTGGAGATGGGCGATCAGCGCGTTGCCGTCCTCCGGCAGAGCACTGGTTTCATAGCCTGCCGCGCGCATCGCGCGCAGAACCTCGATCGTGCCGGCCGGGGTGTCGAGCCCGACGCCGTTGCCGATCCGCCCGTCGCGGTTGGGATAGTTGGCGAGAAGGATGGCGACGCGGCGCTCGGGCGCCGGTGTGCGCCGCAGCGCCGCCCAGCGTGCGGCGAGCTCCGCCGTGAAGGCGATGCGGCCGGGCTCTGGGTGATGGGCGACGATGTCGCTCTCCGTCCGCTCGTGCCAGTCGCCGGCCGATTTGAAGGCGAGCGCGCGCGTGAGCACCCGCCCGTCGACCTCCGGCAGGGCGACGTTCATGGCGAGATCGCGCGCCGAGAGCCCTTGCGACGACGCCTCCCACGCCTCGCGCGTGGTGCCGGCGAGGACCCCCTGCAAGACGACCGCACCGCCTTCGTCGAGCACGGTCGACGCGAAGGGGCGGCCGGGGGCGGAGGTGGCGAACCCTGTGAGATTGACCACGACGTCCGGCGCGCGCGGGGCGAAGAGCGCGCGCAGCGTCTCGACGCTGACGGGGTCCTTGAGGCCGGAGACATAGGCCGGCAGGACATCGAAGCCGCGGGCCTCCAGCGCCTCGGCCAGCGCCTCCACCGTCTCCGTCTGCCCGCTCTGGACGAGGGCACGGTAGAAGACGACGGCGGCGAGCGGCCGAGTGGCGACCGGCGCGGGCGCGCTTGAACGCTCCAGCCGACCGGCCTTGAGGATCGGGCGGGCCGGCGTCTCGTCCGGCATGGTCCCGTCGGCGAGCGCGAGGCAGGCGCGCAGGAACGCGTCGGCATTGGCCGCGCCACCCTCGCGCAAGAACGCCCAGAGCCGTTCGCGCTCGGGCTCGGCCAAGGTCGAATAGGCATCGAGGCCGGGATCGGGGCGATCGTCGCCCGGCAGCACGCAGAGCGCGAAGCCATGCCGCCGCGCCGCCGCGCTCCAAGCCTCGCAGCCGTGCCGCCAGTAGGCCGCGCCGCCCAGCAGCCGGATCACCACGAGGCGGACATGCGGCGCGAGGGCCCCGACATGGGTGTCCACCGACATCGGGTGCGCGAGGCGCAGGAGGTTGGCAAGGCGCAGCGCCGACCCGTCCAACCCCAGCCGGTCGGCGGCGAACGCCAGCGCGGCGAGCTCCGTATCGGCCGCCGACAGGACGAGGACGCGCCCCGGCGTCTGCCCGAGGTCCACCGCCTCGCGCCCGTCGGCGATCGTCCCGCGCTGGAGGCTGAGGAGGTGCAAGCTACTCGGCCGCCGCCGCCGGCGTCTCGGCCAGCGCCGCGATCCCTTCGCGGATCGCCGCCTCGCCGTCCTCGATCGCGTCGTGGAGGCCGATCACGACGAAGCGCGAGACGCGCGCCTCGCCGGCTGAGAAGGGCCGGTCGAAATAGGTCTCGATACGCCCGCCGACGGCCTGGACGACGAGGCGCATCGTCTTGCCCCGGATCGCGGCAAAGCCCTTGAGGCGCAGGATGTCGTGGCGCGCGATGACACTCGTCAGACCCGCCGTCAGCGCCTCGACGGAGGCATATTCCCCGCCCTCCGCGACGATGCTCTCGAAGTCCTCGTGATCGTGGCTATGGCCGTCGGCATGGTGGATCTCGTGGTGCGAGCGGCGGTCGGCGATGAGATCCTCCGTGCCGGCCTTGAGGCCAAGGAGGACGTCGGCGGGCAGGCGCCCGTTCTCGGCGGTCACGACGGCGAGCCTGCGGCCGGCTTCCGCCTCGACCTTGGCACGGACAGCGCGGAGCGCCGCGGCATCCACGAGGTCGGCCTTGTTGAGGACGAGGAGGTCGGCGGCGCGGATCTGGTCCTCGAAGAGTTCCTCCAGCGGATTGTCGTGGTCGAGGCTCTCGTCGGCCTCGCGCGCGGCCTGGACCTTCGCCTCATCGTCGGCAAAGCGCCCGGCGGCGACGGCCGCGGCGTCGATGACCGTGACGACGCCGTCGACGGTGACGCGCGCCTTGACCTCGGGCCAGTTGAAGGCGGCCACCAGCGGCTGGGGGAGGGCCAGCCCCGAGGTCTCGATCACGATGTGGTCGAGCCGGTCGGCCCGTTCGAGAAGCTTTTCCATCGTCGGGATGAAGTCGTCGGCCACCGTGCAGCAGATGCAGCCGTTGGTGAGTTCGACGACGTCCTCCTCGCGGCAGGTCCGGGCGTCGCAGCCCCTCAGGATGTCGCCGTCGACGCCGAGATCGCCGAACTCGTTGATGATGAGCGCGATGCGACGCCCGTCGGCGTTCTGGAGGAGGTTGCGGATCAGCGTCGTCTTGCCGGCTCCGAGGAAGCCGGTGATCACGGTGGCGGGAATCTTCTGCATGGGATCAGCCCTTGAGCTTGAGCGGCAGGCCGGCGGCGACGAAGGTCACCGCGTCGGCGAGGGCCGCGACGCGTTGGTGGAGCCGGCCGGCATGGTCGCGAAACTCGCGCGCCATCCGGTTGTCCGGGACGATGGAGAGGCCGACCTCGTTGGAGACGATCACGACGAGGCCGGGAAGCGGCGTGCGCAGCGCGTCGGCCAGCGCATCCGAGGCGGCGGGTATGTCGCCGTCCTCCAGCATCAGGTTGGTGAGCCAGAGGGTGAGGCAGTCGACGAGGATGGCCCGATCGCCGCGCGCCTCGCTAGCGAGGGTTTCGGCGAGCGCCAGCGGCGCCTCGATCGTCCGCCACGGCGGCGGGCGACGCTCGCGATGCTCGGTGATCCGCGCCTGCATCTCGGCGTCGAAGGCTCGGCCCGTCGCGAGATAGAGCGGCTGGAGGCCGCTCCGGATGACGAGGTCCTCGGCCAGCACGCTCTTGCCCGAGCGCGCCCCGCCGAGGATGAAGTGGAGGCTCATGCCGGGACGGCCGCCCTACGCCGGGCGCGATCGAGCCCGAGGCCGAGCAGCGCGCCCGTCATGGCCCACAGGACGGCGGACAGGCTGAGCGAGGCGACGGCGAATTCGGCCGCGAGCGCCGCGGGCACCGGACCCGCGAGATCGGCCGGATGTGGCGCGCCGATGAGGTGCGGCAGGAGAAGCAGCGCGAGCCCGCCGAGGATCGCCGCGCTCGAGCGCCGGAACACGAGGAACCACAGCCCCCCCGCCGACAGTGCCACCGTCGCGAGCCACCAGACCTGGCGCGCCGCGAGATCGGCGGCCGGCATCGCGGGAAGCTCGGGCGGTAGGCCCAGCGCCGGGGCGAGGGTCACGACGGCAAAGCCGGCCAGACCCCACACTGCGCCGTTGCGAAGCGTGACCGGCCAGTCGAGGCCGAGGCTCGCCGCCAGAAGCAGAAGCGAAAAGGCCGCGCCGATGACGACGTTGGCGAGAAGCGTCCCCCCGAGGCGGGCGACGTCGCCGCCCTCCTCGTGCGCCGCGCCGCCATGCGCGTAGGCCGGCGACACGAGGCGGAGCGACGAAGCCGCGTGGTCATGCGCCGTGCCGCCGCCCTCGTAGGTTTCGGCAGCCAGAATCAGCGGCGTCGTCTTGAGGTGCTGGAGCGGCGTGATGACGACGCCGGCGAGAATGCCGGCGAGAAGCGCGGCGAGAAAATAGCGAACGAGCATGGGACTTCCCTTTCCGGCCGGCGGGTCGCCGCTAGGCGACGCGCGGCGCGGCCGTGCCATAGGACGAGGCCTCCGCCGCCGGTCGGGCGGGCGGATGCGATCGACGGATCGAGGCGAGGAGCCTCTAGTGGCAGGGCAGGCCCATGGCGTGGCGCGCGTCGTGCGCCGTGTCATGCAGCGCGTCGGCGCCGGCAAACCCGGCCCCCCAGAGGAGGAGCGCGCCGGCGGCGAAGGCGAGGAGCGCGGCCGGCAGGCGCGCGGACAGGGCGGGGCTTCGAGCGGCGCTCGTCGTGGACGACGTCATGATGTTCAACCTCCGTGACGGCGGCCGGAATGGCCGCCTCGAGACGGATGGCAGGTCTCCTGGCTCACGGGTCACCGGTCGTCCCCCTGCCTTCCCGGACGAACACGTCCAGTGGCGTTTCCGGCAGAACCCTGCCGGCGGAGGCACCTCGCCGTTCTACAGTCGCGGGGTCGGCTGCGATACGGGCCCTTGGTTTAAGTCGGCCCTTCGCATTCCCTCTTAGCCTGCCCGCGCGAGTTGCGGGGCAGGACCATCCGCGCGCGAGGATAGACGAAGCGGGGTTCCAGTCAATCGAAGAGGCACGAGGGGGCGAGGCGCTTGTGGGGACGGGCGCGAAGCGTGCCGGGCGGGCTGTGCGAGGGGCCGCTTGCTATCCTTCCGAGCCACTAATGCTGCTGCGGTGCCAAACCGGGAAGGGGAAATAAGGGGATAGGCTCGGTTGAAACAATGTTAGACAGCAATCGATGGAACAAACCCGACCAGATCCAATCGACGAGCGACTACTCCAAGCCATGGAGAAGGCATGTGCCCTTCAGTTGCGTTTCGAACGGGAGCGTGACGGGCGCCCCCCTTCGAGATGACGTTGGAATGCACGCTGTGCGCCGCTGGGACAATCACGGCATGGTATCGTGAACCGCTCTACGGGGGGATGACATGCACCACGCCCGGTTGTCTGAAACTCCATTTCTAGGCGACGGCATGGTGCGTCGAACGTCCGACATTCAACGCATTCCACTCTAAAGCTGACCGGAAGGTAACCACCCAAAGCGGCCTCATTCGCTACCATCACAGCACGTCCCGCTGCACCCCGTCCCGCCCATCTCCACAAACCCCTCGGCCTTCCATCCGCCGCCGGCTCGGCTATCTCTTCCCCGAACCCCACTGCCGGAAGACCCGACCCATGCACCATCCCGCCATCGCTCCGCTCCACACCGCCGTCGTGATCGGGGGCGCGGCGGGGATCGGGTTGGCGGCCGCGCGCCGCTTCGCCAAGGCCGGGCTCAAGGTCGCGGTGGTGGACCGGCGGATGGAGGACCTGACGAGCGCGCACGAGGAACTCGTCGCGCTCGCCGACGGCGACGAGACGCGGATCGTGGCGGCGGCCTGCGACGTCAGCGACCGCGCCGGGCTGCAGAAGACGGCCGACCATATCGCCGAGCGCCTCGGCAAGGTGCATGTCCTGATGAACAATGCCGGCATCCAGCCGGGCTCGTCGATCTTCGGGACCCAGGCCAACTGGGATGCCGTGCTGTCAATCAACCTCGGCGGCGTCATCAACGGAACGCGGATCTTCGGTCCCGCCATGATGGCGCACGGCGAGCCGGCGCTGATCGTCAACACCGGCTCCAAGCAGGGCATCACGACGCCACCGGGCGATCCGGCCTACAACGTGTCGAAGGCGGGCGTGAAGGTGTTCACCGAGGCGCTGCAGCACGAGCTGCGCGAGACGGCGGGTCATCAGGTGGAGGCCGCGCTCCTCATTCCCGGCTTCGTGTTCACCGGGCTGACCGCCAAGGGGCGCACCGAGAAGCCCGAGGGCGCCTGGACGCCCGACGAGACGATCGATTTCATGATGGAGCGGCTGGAGGCGGGCGACTTCTACATCCTGTGTCCGGACGGCGAGACGGACCGGCGCACCGACGAGAAGCGCATCCGCTGGGCGGCCGGCGACATCGTCGAGAACCGCCCGCCGCTGTCGCGCTGGCACAAGGACTGGGCCGGCCGCTTCAAGGACTATGCGACCGAGGACTGACCGGCCGTCAGACCGAGCGCAGCGATCGCGGACCCCGCTCGGGGCCGCGCGTCATGTGGCGCAGCGTCGCGTCGCGCCGCACCAGCCCGTGCCAGAGCGCCATGGCGATGTGACCGGCGATGAGCACGAAGAGCGTCCAGCCGAGGAACCCGTGCAAGAGATTGGCGGGCGCGGTCAGCGCCGGGTTCGCCTCGCCGCCGGGCGCCACGAGCTGGAGGCCGTAGACCCGGAAACCGCGCCCGTTGCCCGCGGCGCGCAGGATGGCGAGCGAGGGCACGATCACCATCAGGAGGTAGAGCGCGAGGTGGCCGAGCGTCGCCGCACGCTGGAGAAGCGGCGGTCCCTCGTGCGGCGGGCGATGCTTCAGCTGCGACAGGCCCCAGGCGCCGCGCAGGAGAACCAGAACCCAGAGCGTGAAGCCAACCGAGTAGTGGGTGCCCCAGAAGAAGCGCTCGATCCCCGTGCCCTCGGCGACCGCCGACAGGAACACCGTGACGAACTGCCAGACGAATAGGAGCGCCATCGTCCAGTGCAGCGTGCGCGAGACGAGGCCGTAGCCGAAGCGCGAATCGGCGAGGGTCGATGTGGCCATGAAGCTGGGTCCCCGTTGCTCTCCCGCGATGTTGGAACGCTTCGAGACGGAATGCCAATTACGGAATCGACAGCTCGCGCGCGGCCGATCAGCGCGCGCGGGCGATCCGCTCGAGGGCGGCTATGTCGAGAGCGGCCTCGAGCTGGGCGGCGACGGCATCGAGCGCTGCCTCGATCTCAGCCGAGTGCGAACGTCCGCCGGGCGCGACGCCGAGCGTCGACGCCCAGGCCTCGCGCCAGCGGTCCCCGATGAAGAGGCCGTGGAGATAGGTGCCTTGCACTCGCCCGTCGGCGCTCGTCGCGCCTTCCGGGCGGCCCGCGACGGTGGCGAAGGGCCGCGACCTGTCCGGCCCCTCGCTCCGGCCCATGTGGATCTCGTAGGCGGGGAACGCTGTCCCGTCGATCGAGCGGGCCTCGACTTGGGCAAGGGTCTTCGGCCCCAGAAGGCGCGTCTCGATGTCGAGGAGACCGAGGCCCTCCGTCTCGCCCGCCTCGCCCTCGATGCCGCGGGGGTCGCTGATCCGTCGCCCGAGCATCTGGTAGCCGCCGCAAAGCCCGAGGACCCGGCCGCCGCGTGCGTGGTGGTCGATGATCGCACGGTCCCAGCCTTGCGCGCGCAGGGCCTCGAGATCGGCGATCGTCGCCTTGGAGCCCGGCAGGAGCACCAGCCCGGCCTCGCGCGGCCAGGGCTCGCCCGGACGGACGAGGCGCACGCAGACGCCGGGCGTCGCCGCGAGCGGATCGAGATCGTCGAAGTT
>NZ_CAJYIU010000036.1 GCF_913775355.1 uncultured Aureimonas sp. | reverse complement strand
GGTTGTGGATCGGCGACAGGAGCGTGCGGATGCGCACCTCGCCCGGGCCCGGCTCCGGCGTCGGGCTGTCGGCCTGATGCAGGACGGTGGCGGGATCGCCGAACGTGTCGTGAACAGCGCTTTTCATAGGGCCGGCCTCCGGCATTATGTTGCAGGAGCGGTCAGATGGAGCCGCCGGGCCGGGCGCCAAGGGTGGGCAGGACGCGCGAAAGCGCCCGTACCGCTGGATCGCGGCCGGGGTGATCGAGTGCCTCGCTTTGTGCCGCCGTTCAAGGAAAAGGCGACGGGCCGCCGGAGGCGAACCTCCGTGGGGTAGTCAACAAAAGTGGTCCGCCTCCGGCGACCCGCGCGGTGTTTGCGGTTCGGCAGGGTGTGCGAGACCCCGCCATGGAGCTTCTCCGGTTGCCGCGCGCCTTGGCCCTTGCTGCCGGCTGCCTCTGACGCAGCGGCCTTCGGGGCTGTCTCGGGTCTGCGGCTTTCCGAGCGCCTCTCGTATTGGAGGCTGAACCGGACTTGCCAGAACCGTCCGGGCCACGGTCCCCTCCGGCAGGGGGCGTGTCGCGGACACCGCCCGCCGGCCCCTCCGAACGATCCCGGTGATCATTCGCGCCTGTTCGATGGGGCGGCGATGGCGGGAAGGCTAGGGCCGGACGGCAGCGAGGGGGAGAAAACGGGGAGGGGCGCCTCGCCACGGCCGCGCACGGGCGCTATAGGCGGGGCCTTCCGGCGCGGCCGGCGATCGTCCGGCGAGCCGCGTCTCGGCGGGCGGCGCCAAGGGTCCGCCGGTCCACCCCGCGCCCCGCCGCCGGCCCCGGCCGGCCGCTGCGGCTGCGACATGAAAAGGCCCCTTGCCCTTGCCCCGTATCCTCATGCTCCTCACCGCGCTCGCCCTTCTCGCCGGCTGCGCGGAGATCAACAAGCCGATCACGCCGAACGACAGCTGGCGCGAGAAGGCGACGCGCGACAACGGCATGCCGCGCTGACGGCCGACGATCTGAAGGCAGGATGACGATCAGGTTCAGGAACCGTTCAGGTGGCTGGAGGCTTACTGGGCCATCCATTCAACGGACGGAGTTGATCCGATGAAGAAGACCGTGATCCTCGCCCTTTCGGGCATCCTTGTCGCCACCTCGATGCCGGCGATGGCGCAGACCTACCGGTCGGACGTGCGCCAGTATCGCCAGCACGAGCGCATCGAGCGCGGACTGCACACGGGCCGCATCACGCCGCAGGAGGCGCGACGTCTCGCCCGCCAGCAGCACCGCATCAGCCAAGTCGAGCGCCGGGCGCGCTACTACAACAACGGCTATGTCGACCCGCGCTCGGCCCGCAAGATCGAGCGCATGCAGGACCGCGCCAACCGCAACATCCACCGCGCGGCGCGCAACCATCACCGCTGGTAAGCGGCGGGCCGCGCCAAGGGCGTGACGATCGAGGGGGCGCGGGAGCGGAACGGCTTCCGCGCCCTCTTGCCGTTGGGAACCGGCGGGGGCTGGATGGTCCGTGTGCTCGAGACGGGCACTCGACGCGCGGGGCGGGGCTCGATGCGCCGGCATCCTCAAGGGGGGTACGCCGCGCTTCCCTCCCGGCATTCCGCCCGTCGGCCCGATCACAGGCACTCACCGCCGACCGGCGAGCCGCCGACCGCTTCCCCGCTCCGACGCCTTCAGGAACCGTTCAGGCGCCGAGGCGTCCTCTTCCCCGAGACGACGAGACAGTCGAGGAACCCCGCGATGAAGACGACCCTTCTCCTCTCCGCCCTGGCGCTGACGCTGACCGCCCTGCCGGTCGCCGCGCAGGACTACGTGCTGCCGTCCGGCCCGCCGCGCAACGCGGCCGAGCAGCGGCTGCAGGACCGCGTGGACGCGCAGATCCAGATCAACCGCGAGCGCGGCTTCTACAGCCCCGGCCAGATCCGCCGCCAGGAGCGCTACGAGCGCCGCCAGCGCGCGCAGCAGCGCTGGGAGCGGGAGGAAAGGCGCCGGTGGGAGAGGGAGGATAGGCGGGGGGAACGGTATTTCTATCAGCGCTAATAAGCGGGATGAGTAGGATGCGAATACGCACATCCTACTCGCTTTGCCTAGTCAATCTTTTCTAGTCCAGAAAAAAGATCGAATGTGTTCGATGGTTCCAATTCAGGCGCGCCGCGTCGAAGCTCAGACGTACGTTCACGTGCCGCTTCGAGGGTTGCTCTTACAATCTCACGCGCCGCCAAGTAAGTTTCCACGCAATCGCTGAGATCATTATCAGGCAACTGTTTGTAATCGCCACGTTGCCAAATTTCTGCTTCGCGTGGCTGGTTTTTTCTGGGCCTTTGGAAAAATAAGAACTCTGCAGGACTATTTTGGAAGTCGGTGAGCGACAGGAAAGCGTCCTCACAAATTGTGACATAAAGGCGTCGCTGTTTCTCAGAGAGCTGTAGCTCTGCCCACCCACATACAAATATAGGAACGAACCGGCCATTTTCTCGGATGACCGACAGTGGGCTGATCGGCACTGTCAAATTTCTTGAAATTCTAAATAATTCTTTATTGAATTGAAGGCTGCCTGTTGGTTGGTAGTTGCGTTCTGCTTGGTGCGCGTAAAACGCTTCAATCAGTTGCTCGTTATAGAGTCTGCCGTCCGGCGCGCCTCGCTTTCGGGCGGTTGCAATTGCCGTCTCCCGCGAAATCCCCAGTTCTATGCCATCTTTTATGACGGCGTAGCTTGGTTGATACGTGAATGTCACTCCACCGTATAAAAAACTAAGAATTTTCTTCGCGGTAGACGGGGCGTCCGTCTCAATAAATCGTACCCAGTTCAACCCACTTGGAGGGCGATCAAGCTTTTGTAGCAGCTTGCCGTAATCTCTCGGCTTCAATGCTTCATCACTTTCCTGTGCCAATCTCGTATTATTTCATCCGAGATTTTCATTGTGGGGCTTGCTTGCTCTATGTGGTTCCAAACTCTGTCCCAGGGGCCATCTTCGATGTGAGATTGATCCACTAGGAAATAAGCCGACATCCGAAAATATTTTTCGGCATTCAATCTGATAAAATCAGCATCTTCTAGGAGAAAATCACAGCGGGCCACTTCCAGCCTGCCGTTTACAGGATTGATAATCTCCGCTCTTCCGTCGATTGGGCTCCCGCCAAACCGTTTGAATTGGTGATATAGCTCTCGAAATACTGGGCCATAATCCCAGGCTTCAATCTTTGCGCCAGTTAGCTTCCGACCATATAAAACTAGATAGTCCGCGTATAAGAAATACACTATTTTATTTATTTGGATATTGGTGAGCCTAATATTCTCACTTGAAGCTAAATCGATAATGAAATTCGCCAACGCTCGAACGTCATACATCGATCTATCCTAATCGATATTCTGGTTTTGTTCGCAATGCTGGAACCTTGTTGTCCACAGGTTTCGCGCAAATACGTTAATAAGCCCTCTCGAATCGGAACAAAAATAGAACATTGATCTATGTATAGGGCGGTCGTTACCGACCCGGCCGTCCCGTCTTCGCCTTCCGTCGCCCGCGTTTCTTCTCGTCGGCCGGGTCCTCGTAGCTGCCCAGCCCGATCTTCTCGCGGCGGATGGGCTTGAGGTCGTCGCCGGGCTTCGGGGGCAGGGGGCCCGAGGCGAGGGGCTTTTCCGTGCGGCCGACGGTCATCTCGTCCAGCGTGTTCTTGCGGAAGAGCGTGCGGTTGGGCGTCGCCGTGTCGGTGCCGGGGCCCATGTCGTCGAGCGAGGGCTTGGCGAAGTAGGAGGCGCCGTCGCCCCGGTCGGATCGAAGCCCTTGCACCTCGCCGATGGCGGCGTGGCCGCGCGCGGCGGGCGGCTTGATGCGGGCCGCGAGCGGCTCGCCGTTGGGGCCGAAGCGCGGGTTCTGGTGGTTCGCGCCCTTCTTGCGGCCGCCGCGCGACCTGGCGCTGCCGCCGCCCTCGGAGAACATGTCGACGTCGAGGTCGCGCGCCATCGGGTCGTCGGCGACGGCGAGCTCCGTCGCCTGGAGGCGCTTGATCTCGTCGCGCAGGCGCGCAGCGGTCTCGAAGTCGAGATCGGCGGCGGCGTGCCGCATCTCCTTCTCCAGATGCTCCAGATGGCTCTTCAGGTTGTTGCCGACGAGCGCGCCCTCGGCCGCATGGGCGCCGGTCGGCACGCGCACGTGGTCCTTCTCGTAGTAGCTGTCGAGAATGTCGGCGATCTTGGCTTTCACCGACTCCGGCGTGATGCCGTGCTCGCGGTTGTAGGCCTCCTGCTTGTCGCGGCGGCGGTTGGTCTCGGCGATGGCGCGCTCCATCGAGCCCGTCACCTGGTCGGCATAGAGGATGACCTTGCCGTCGACATTGCGCGCGGCGCGGCCGATCGTCTGGATCAGCGAGGTCTCGGAGCGGAGGAACCCTTCCTTGTCGGCGTCGAGGATGGCGACGAGGCCGCACTCGGGGATGTCGAGGCCCTCGCGCAGGAGGTTGATGCCGACCAGCACGTCGAAGGCGCCGAGGCGGAGATCCCGGATGATCTCGATGCGCTCGAGCGTGTCGATGTCCGAGTGCATGTAGCGCACGCGGATGCCCTGCTCGTGGAGATATTCGGTGAGGTCCTCGGCCATGCGCTTGGTGAGCACGGTGACGAGGACGCGGTAGCCGCGCTGGGTGGTCTCGCGGATCTCGCCGAGGAGGTCGTCGACCTGGGATTTCGCGGGCCGGATGTCGATCGGGGGATCGGTGAGGCCGGTCGGGCGGATGACCTGTTCGGCGAAGACGCCGCCGGCCTCCTCCAGCTCCCACTTGCCGGGCGTCGCCGAGACCGCGACGGTGGGCGGGCGCATGGCGTTCCACTCCTCGAAGCGGAGCGGGCGGTTGTCCATGCAGGAGGGCAGGCGGAAGCCGTATTCGGCGAGCGTCGCCTTGCGGCGGAAGTCGCCCCGGTACATCGCGCCGATCTGCGGGATGGTGACGTGGCTCTCGTCGATGAAGACGAGGGCGTTGTCGGGCAGGTACTCGAACAGCGTCGGCGGCGGGTGGCCGGGCTGGCGGCCGGTGAGGTAGCGCGAGTAGTTCTCGATGCCGTTGCACGAGCCCGTCGCCTCGATCATCTCGATGTCGAAGGTGACGCGCTGCTCCAGCCGCTGGGCCTCGAGGAGGCGGCCGGCCTTGTTCAGCTCGACGAGGCGGCCTGCCAGCTCAGCCTTGATGGATTTCACCGCCTGCTGCAGCGTCGGGCGCGGCGTGACGTAGTGGGAGTTGGCGTAGAT
Organism: uncultured Aureimonas sp.; assembly: GCF_913775355.1. Lineage (GTDB taxonomy): Bacteria > Pseudomonadota > Alphaproteobacteria > Rhizobiales > Rhizobiaceae > Aureimonas. The sequence continues at coordinate 5,799 of NZ_CAJYIU010000036.1, read as the reverse complement.
CTTCACCGACTTGAGGTCGTCGGTCTTGGAGCCGGTCAGCGGGTCGAACTCGTGGATCGCCTCGATTTCGTCGCCGAAGAGCGAGATGCGCCAGGCGCGGTCCTCCAGGTGGGCGGGGAAGATCTCGATCGTGTCGCCGCGCACGCGGAAGGAGCCGCGCACGAAATCCATGTCACGGCGCTTGTATTGCTGGGCGACAAGGTCGGCGAGGAGCTGGCGCTGGTCGAGCCGGTCGCCCACGCTCATTTGAAATGTCATCGCCGTGTAGGTCTCGACCGAGCCGATACCGTAGATGCAGGAGACCGAGGCGACGATGATGACGTCGTCGCGCTCGAGCAGCGCGCGCGTGGCGGCGTGGCGCATGCGGTCGATCTGCTCGTTGATCGAGGATTCCTTCTCGATGAACGTGTCGGAGCGCGGGACGTAGGCTTCCGGCTGATAGTAGTCGTAGTAGGAGACGAAATATTCGACGGCGTTGTCGGGGAAGAAGTTCTTGAACTCGCCGTAGAGCTGGGCCGCGAGCGTCTTGTTGGGCGCGAGAATCAGCGCCGGGCGCTGGGTGCGCTCGATGACGTTGGCGACAGTGAACGTCTTGCCCGAGCCGGTGACGCCGAGGAGCACCTGCGTCTGGTCGTTCTGCTCGGTGATGCCGGACACGAGGTCGGCGATGGCTGTGGGTTGGTCGCCCTTCGGCTCGTATTCCGAGGCGATGCGGAAGGCATGGCCGCCTTCGGACTTCGAGGGGCGCTCGGGCCGGTGAGGGATCCAGAGCTCGCCGTTCTTGAACAGCGGGTTGCCGGAGGTGATGAGGTCCTGCAGCGCCTGGACGGTCGCGGTGACGCCGCTCTCCGGGAGGGCGGCCGCATCCTCGAGGCTGACGTTCAGGCCGGAGACGGGGTTGAGGCCGGCGCGGGCGCGCTCGGCAGGCGAGTTGGCGACGCCCATCGACGTGCCGCGCGCGGTCTTGCCGGGCTTGGATTTGGGCGCGTCCGCGGGGGCTGAAGGCTTCTTCGCCTTCTTCGCGGGCGCGGCGGCCTTGCGCTCGGCCTCCTCCTCGAGGTTTTGCGCGATCTGGTCCGCCCAGCCGGCCAGGGGGCCGGTCAGCGGCGTGCCGTCGAGATCGGGCTGCGGCGCCTCACCGAAGCCCGGATCGAGGCGCTCGGAGGCGTCGGAATAATCGAGAAGCGGCAAGCGCTTGGGGGACTTCTTAGGATCGGCCATGGGGCCGAATATGGGCCGGGAGCGGGGCGGAATAAAGGGGAAACGGAGGGGAAGACTTGCCCGCACGCAAGGGCGGGCATTAGCCCCTGCGCGATGCGGATGGGCTAATGCTGTTCGTCTCTGACATCCTCGATAGTTCGACGGTTTCGTCCAGTCACCAAAGTCTCGGTCGGTAACGGGACCGGCACTCTGATCCGCCGAATGGTCACCCGGTTTTTCCGCCAATGCTCAAGAGGAGTGATGAGGTAACGGATGATCAGGCTCTCTACCAGCCAAGCCAGCACGGCCGCGAAAGCAAATAAAGCGTAGAAGAAAAACCGGAACGCCTGTGGATCGTCAGGCGCCGATGGTCGAATTTCGGTCGCCCACGGTGCGACGAGAAGAATTCCGACGACAAATCGAAGCGCCCAGCGGATTTTCAGACGTCGAAGGGCATCTTCCCGCTGAAGACGAGCGACAAGCTGAGGCGGGGTCGAGGGTTCGGCCATTGGCGACGCTCCAGGTTTGGTCAGCTGACAAGAGACTCCAAAGCTTTTGATGACGTTGAGATCGTCGGCCGAATGTTACGGGTTTGGCAGACGCATCGCGGATGGGGTCGGAGGTGATGCGCCTACGGAGCGCCAGTCCTCGTAGAGCAGGCGGTTTGTTCGCTTCATCCGCATTCATCATTCGTTGACCAAGCCGACCCTATCCTCCGTCTCGTCCGCTCGAGTTTCGCGGAACTGAGGGCCAGCCGGATGGTATCGAGTCGAACCGGATGGCGTATCGTCACGCTCGCCGTCGCCGTGTCCGCGGCGGCGAGCGCCGATCGCCCGCTGCGGGCCATGGATTTCAAGCCCGTTCCCCCCGCCGACATTCCGGGCGAACTGCCCGTCGCGCGCGATCCGCAGACCGGCGCGCGCCTCGTCTGGGGCGGTCCGGTGCCCTCGGCGCCGGTGCCAGGCGCCGATCTCCCCGCCTATGCGCCGAGCCCCGCCGCCGTCGACCCTGCCCCTGAGCCGGTCTATGCCGCACCGGAGCCGAGTGCCGAGCGCGGGCCGGGCGACTACGGGCGCACCTATCCCGTTCAGGAGGCCGCGCCGCCTGCGGTCGAAGAAGCCGCCCTAGAGCCGCTCGCCGCGCCGCGCGTCATCGACGACGGCGGTGCGCTGCCCGAGGCGGAGCTGCCCGAAAGCGGTTTCGATCCGTGGGAGGGTCTGACGGACCCCGAGGTCGAACCGCCGCCCGAGCCGAAACCCCGGCGACCGGCGACGCGCCAGAGCATGGTGCCGAGCTGGGCCTCGCTCGGCGGCGACCGCGCGCTGTCGCCGATCGCCCGCCCGCCGCGCGGCGCGCTGGAGAGCGAGACGCCGAGCGGCTATCGCCCGGTGGCGCGGTCCGAGGCGATGTGCCGGCGCGAGCTCCAGAAACTCGGCGTCCGCTTCACCGACATCTCGCCCGTGTCTTCCGGGCGCGCCTGCGGGATCGACGATCCCGTGCGCGTGACGGTGGCGGTGAAAGGCATCGCGATGTCGCCGCCGGCGACGCTCAACTGCCAGACCGCGCTGAACGTCGCGCGCTGGCTGCGCGACGACGTGAAGCCTGCGGCGCGCTGGAAGCTCTGGAAGCAGCCGACGGCGCTGATCAACCTTTCGTCCTACCGCTGCTCGCGCATTGCCGGCTCGCGCACGATCTCGGAGCATGCCGGCGGCAATGCGCTCGACGTCGGCGGCTTCCGGTTCGCGGACGGATCTGTGGTCAAGGTCGAGCCGAAGGGCGTGTTCGCCTGGCGCGAGAAGCCGTTCCAGACCCAGATCCGGCAGGCGAGCTGCCGCCATTTCGGGACAGTGCTCGGGCCCGGCTACAACCGCGCCCACGCCGACCACCTGCATCTCGACTCCAAGACGCGGCTGCGCCCGATCTGCAAGTAAGGAGGCTCGTCCTCGTCGCTTCGCGTCACCCCGGCGCCCTGCCGGAGACGGGCCGTATTGATCCCCGGTGGCGCGGCGGAAAATAGTTTCCGCAGCGGCATGTCGCGTCGCAGGCAACGAAACGCGACGGCTCACGTTTCAGCCGGCGTGCGGTATGCCGCCGCACGCCCTGGCATAGGACACGTTGATGCTGAAGCCCTTGACCCTTGTGGCCGTTCTGATGGCCACCACGGCGCCGCTGGCGCACGCACAGGAGATGGACGACTACGGCGACCGCCTCGAGCGCGTCGATCGTGGCGACGACCGTGGCGACCTGCCGATGCGCGACGTGCGGCGCGGCGATCGCTGGGCGATGGATCGCGCGGATCGCGAGGACGACCGCGGCCCCGGCGAGCGGGATCGCTACGACGACCGCGACCGCAAGAAGGACGATGACAAGGACAAGGGCCGGGACCGCGACCGCGCCGAGATGCGCGACCGTGAGGATCGGGGTCCGCGCGACCGCGACGACCGTGGCCCCCGCATGCGCGGCCCGGATGGTCCGGAAGGCCGCCGTGGCCCGCCGCCCCCGCCGCCGCCGCGCGCCGGGTTCGAGATCAGCCTCGGCGGCGGTCAGACGATCCGCGTCGACTGCGGCGACGAGCCCTTCGCAAGCTGCATCGAGGCGGCGAAGCCGATCATCGATTCCGCGCGCGACATGGCCCGCGTCGGCCCCGCCGCCGGTGGCCCGGAGGCTCCGGTGACGCAGGTTCCCCCGCCGCCGGCCGATCTCGTGACGCCGCCGGCCGGCGAGACCCCGCCGCCGCCGCCCGCGCCGGCCCCGGCGAACTGATCTCGACAGCTTTCCGACAGGACGCCCTCCCTTTGCGGAGGGCGTTTTCGTTTCTGGATCTGCGCGTCGGACGGGTCAGTCGAGTTCCGGAGGGACCGGGGTCGGCTGCCCCACCGCGTCGAGCGCGACCATCACGAAGCTACCTTCGGTGACGAGTTCGCGCCGCTGCGAGAGATAGCGCCGGGCCCAGGCCTCGACATGCAGCGTCACCGACGTGCGGCCGACCTTCTCGATCCGCGCATAGACGCAGAGCGTGTCGCCGATCTTCACCGGCTTGCGGAAGGCGAGCGACTGGACCGCTGCGGTCACCACGCGACCGCCAACCCGCTCGGCGCCGCGAACGCCGGCCGCAAGATCCATCTGCGACATGACCCAGCCGCCGAAGATATCGCCGGCCGCATTGCTGTCGGCGGGCATGGCCTGAACCCGGATGATCAGGTCGCCGCTGGGCTTATCGGGCGAATCGGACATCGTGCGGTCGCTCCTCTCATTTGAACCGACACTACAAAGATCGAGCGGGCTTGCCGACCGCCTTGTCATCGGGCGTGCGGACTGCGCACCCTGCGGCGGGTTCGTCGGGAGGACGCGGATGAGATCGAGACTAAGCTTGCTTGCCTGCGCCGCACTCGGGGCCGGCCTCGTGCCGGCCGCCGCCGAGACCGGCGGCACGTTTCGCGACTGGACGGTGACGTGCACACCGGGCCTCAGCTGCACGGCGACGACCTTCGCGGCCGGTGGCGCCTCGATCTTCGGGCTGGGCCTGGAGCGCGCGGCGGCGGCCGATGCGCCGCTCGGTCTCGTCCTGTCGATCCCGTCCGATGCGGCGCTTCGCGGTCCTGTCACGCTCGCCATCGATGGCGGCCGGTCCGTCTCGCTTCCCCGAACCTCGTTCAAGGCCGACGCGGCGGGCCGCATCCGCAGTTTCGATCCAGTCGTCGCCGGCGACCTCCTCGCCGGAATGCGGGATGCCGGATCGGTACGCGCCTCGGCGGAGACCTCGGCGGGCCGATTGGAGCAGGTGTTCTCGCTGTCGGGCCTCGTAGCCTCGCTCCGCAGGATCGACGAGGACCAGGGACGGATCGGAACGGCAACGGCCCTCACCGATCGCGGCGACAAGCCGTTGCCCGACCGTGCCGGCCTGCCCGCCGACATCGCATCGCCGGACGAGCTTCCGGCCCCGGTCCGTACGCTCTGGGAGACCGCGGGCGACTGCGCCGATCGGGGCGACTTCGCCGACCTCACCGAACTCGGCTTCTCCATGCCGGCCGGTCCGGGATCGCGGCTCTATGTGATCGCCTGCGGCATGCCGGGTGCCTACAATTTCCCGTCCAGGCTCTATCGGTATTCGGACGACGACAAGCGTGCGGACGCGGTGCCGCTGGTCTGGATGACCACGCAGGGACCGACCGCCGACCTTTCGATCTGGAACGTCGATTTCGACGGCGGCGTCCTGTCGTCCTTCTTCAAGGGCCGCGGGATCGGCGACTGCGGGCGCTATTCCACGTGGCGCGTGGAGCCCGACACGGGACAGGTCGTGCTCGTCGAAGCGCGCGAGAAGGAGGACTGCGACGGTGAGGCGGGCGACGGGCCCGACACGTGGCCGCTCCTCTGGCCGCGGCGATGACGGGTTCGCGATCGGGTCCCGCGGTGTGGGAACCGATCGCGACGAGCCGCCTTTAGCTGACACGCGCCGGGCCCATGCGGGCTTTGGTCGCAGATATCAGCCAAGAGGTTTGTTCATGAAGTCCTTCGTCCTCGCCGCCGGCCTTGCCACCCTGATGACCGGCGCCGCGCTTGCGCAGACCTCCACCACCACGACGACGGGCGGCACGATGG
>NZ_CAJYIU010000035.1 GCF_913775355.1 uncultured Aureimonas sp. | reverse complement strand
CCGGTGTCGGCGAGCATCACGGTGCGGCCGGCGGCGAGGCGATGGTAGCCGGACTGGCGCATCTGGCTGATCGGCTCGCCGAGCGTCTCGTCGTGTTCGAGGAGGGCGGCGGAGAGGTGATGGTCCGGCGCGCCGGCCCCGTTGAAGAGGGCGAGCGAGCCGTCGCCGTGGCGGAAGAAGCGCAGCGCCGGCAGCATGCGGTCCACCGCGCCGAAGACGGCGCGCGGGGCCGGCACGCCGCGCTCGTCGAAGAGCGCACGCAGCGGCACCAGTTCGGCGAGGATCTGCGAGACGGCGGCGGGGTTTCGCGAGACGTGGCCGCCGTCGGCATGGACCTGCGCGTCGAGCTCCTCGCCGAGCAGGCGCGCCGCCTGGCGCACGGCGTTGGCGGCGCCCGGCTGGACGAGCCCGGCGGCGACCAGCGCGATGCGCACGCGCAGCCGCGCCATGCCGGCGGGCGCCGAGCCCGCCATGCGGCGCAGATGCCGCGTCTCGGCGGCAAGGCCCCGTGCGAAGCGTTCGGCGAAGGCGGCGTCGGCGCCCGACAGGATGGTCGGCGCATGAGCGATCCAGGCGAGCACCCGGCCGGCCGCGATCTCGTGCTCGTAGGCGAGGGCGGTGCGCTGGCGACGGCCGAGGCGCAGCCAGTCGCCGACCAGCGAGCGGGCGTGCTCGCAGGACAGGGCGTCGCCGGCGCGGGCGAAATGGCGCAGCCAGCCGAAGCCGTGCAGCTCGGCGCGCCAGGGACGCGCCTCGTCCTTCAGCGCGAAGGGCGAGCGGCCGTTGAGTTCGACGAGCTGACCGGCCAGCCAGACATGGCCGACATAGAAGCCGCGCGCGATCGAGGGATCGCCGCGGCGAAGGTCGTGGAACGTGGCCGCGGGCAGCGGTGCGCCGCCGGCGAACGACAGGGGATGGCGGAACAGGGCGCCGAGACGCGACAGGGCGCGGCGCCCGATTTCGCGCGCCATCAGGCCGGCCAGGCGAGGCTCGTCGACGAAGCCCGTCGTCATCCGCATTCCCCCGCTCAAAGACGCCCCCGTTGATCCGCGACCCGGTCGGGGCGCGGGATGTTCCGGGGCCAATTTCGGCCAACAGGGTTAACGGAAGCTTAAGGCGCTGCAACCGGAAGGCGGCAGGCTGATGCGGACCTTGCGGGCAAGGCCTTGTTCGTCAACGGATCAGGCCCGACGGCGCAACCTTGCGGCGAAGAACCCGTCGAGCCCGGAGGCGTCCGGCGTCTCGCGCGCGAGCATGGCGGGCGTCGTGCGCAGGAAGCCCTCGCCGGTGACGGCGGCGCCGAGGCCGGGCACCTCGTCCGGCCGCACCGGCTCCAGCTCGAACTCCTTGTGCTCGGAGAGGAAGGCGCGGGCGACGTCCTCGCCCTCGACCGGATCGAGCGAGCAGTTCGAGAAGACGAGAAGTCCGCCCGGTGCGACGAGGCCGGCAGCCTGACGCAACATGCGGGCCTGGACGCCGGCGAGTTTCTCCACCTCTTCGGCGGTCTTCGTCCAGGCGACGTCGGGGTGGCGACGGATCGTGCCGGTGGACGAGCACGGGGCGTCGAGGAGCACGGCGTCGAACGGCTCGGCGGGCCGGAAGGCGGCGAGGTCCCCGACCTGCGTCTCCGCCTCGAGCCCGAGGCGGGCGAAGTTCTCCTTCAGGCGGCGCAGGCGCGAGGCCGAGATGTCGAGCGCGGTGACGTGGGCGCCGGCCGCCGCCAGCTGCGCCGTCTTGCCGCCCGGCGCGGCGCAGAGATCCGCCGCGCGGGCCCCGGCAAGGTCGCCGAAGAGGCGCGCCGGCAGCGCGGCCGCCGCGTCCTGCACCCACCAGTCGCCGGCCGCAAAGCCCGGCAGGTCGCCGACGAGCCCTTCGCCGCCGGACAGGCGCACGGTGCCGGTCGGCAGCACCTCGCCGCCGATCGCGGCCGCGACGCTTGCGGGGTCGCGCCGGGCGGTGAAATCGAGCGGCGCTGGCACGCGGTGGATCGCCGCGATCCGTTCCGCCTCCGCCTCGCCATAGGCGGCGGCCCAGCGCTGGAACAGCCAGGCCGGCGTGTCGAGCCGGGGATCGTCGACGGCGGCCAGAAGCGCGTCGCGCTCGCGTGCGATGCGGCGCAGCACGGCGTTCACCAGCTTGGCGAAGCGCTGCGAGCGCGGGTCGGCGTCGGCCTGGCTGACGGCGAGATCGACGGCCGCCGCATCCGGCACGTCGAGGAAGAGGATCTGCGCCGCGCCGACATGCAGGATGTGGCGGAGCGAGGCGGCGCCGCCCGGCAGCGGCTTCTCGATGCAGGCCGCGATCACCGCCTCGATCGTGCCGCGACGGCGCAGCGCCACGGTGAGGATCGCCTTCACCAGCGCCTGGTCGCGCGGCTCCAGCGCGCGGAACTCGGGATGCCCGTGGCCGCGGTCGGTCAGCCCGTCGAGCGAGGTGCGCGTGTCGACCACCGCCGAAAGAAGGCGCGCGGCGACGCGCCGGCTGGAGAGGCCCGGGCGCTCCGGCGGCTGGGACCTGGCCGGCCGGGGGGGCTTTCCCGCCTGGGCAGGCTTGGCGGTCTTGAACGGGCGCTTGGGGCTGGGCGGCTTTGTCATCGCCGATGCTATGGGCTGGCCGGGGCGCCGGGGCAAGCCCGACGCGCGCCGGGTTGCGCGTGTGCCCCGCACGCGGCACAGGAGGGGCGATCCCAGACGGAGCCCTTGCGATGACCGATGCCCCGCCCGACGATGCGACGCTCGCCTTCGCCGCGCGCGTGTTCCAGGCGGCGCGCGACGGCGACGCGGGGACGCTCGAGCCGCTTCTCGCCGGCGGCCTGCCCGCGAACCTTGCCAACGACAAGGGCGACACGCTCGTGATGCTGGCGAGCTACCACGGGCAGGCCGAGGCCGTGCGCCTGCTCCTCTCCCACGGCGCCGATCCCGACCGGGCGAACGACCGCGGCCAGACGCCGCTCGCCGGCACCGCCTTCAAGGGCGAGACCGAGGCGGCGCGCGCCCTTCTGGATGGGGGCGCGCGCGTCGACGCGGCGGGGCCCGACGGGCGCACGGCGCTGATGATGGCGGCGATGTTCGATCGGGCCGAGATGGTGGCGCTGCTGCTCGCCCACGGCGCCGACCCGGCGCGGCGCACGCCCGAGGGACTGGATGCGCTCGGCGCCGCCCGGATGATGGGCGCCCGCACGACGCCGCCGCTTCTTGAGCCGCAGGGCGAAGGCTAGAGCGCGTTCCAACCGGCTCGAACGGTCGTCATCGCCCAACGGACGCCCGCTGCGAGGCGGGGCCCTCGCTTCCGCGTCGGCATCGCTCACGCGTCGCGCCTTGCCGCGAGGCGACACCACCTGCGGGCCGACCATCCCACCCAGTCGGACAGCGCTCTCGCGTTCCCCCTCAGCCCCAAGGCCCCTTGCGCGGCTTCGTCGTGCGGCCGGCGCGGCTCCAGGGACCCGGGCGGGCCGGCGCGGCGGCGGGTGCCGCCGCGGCGCTGGGCGACATCGTCACCGCGCCCCGGCCCATCTCGCCGGCCATCGCGGCCAGCGCGTCGATGCGGTTCTGCGTGTCGGGATGGGTGGAGAACAGCCCGTCCATGCGCTGGCCGTTCAACGGGTTGATGATGAACATGTGGGCCGTCGCCGGATTGCGCTCGGCGTCGAGGTTCACCGTGCGGCCGGCGGCGTTGGCGATCTTGGCGAGCGCGGAGGCGAGCCACATCGGGTTGCCGCAGATCTCGGCGCCGCGACGGTCGGCCGAGTATTCGCGGGTGCGCGAGATCGCCATCTGCACGATCATCGCGGCAAAGGGAGCGACGATCATCGCGAGCAGCACGCCGATCCCGCCGAACGGGTTGTTGTTGTCGCGGCTGCCGCCGAGAAAGAAGGCGAAGTTGCCGAGCATCGAGATCGCGCCGGCCAGCGTCGCGGTGACGGTCATCGTCAAGGTGTCGCGGTTCTGGACGTGGGCGAGCTCGTGCGCCATCACGCCGGCGACCTCCTCGGGCGTCAGGCGCTGCAGGAGGCCGGTGGTAGCCGCGACGGCGGCGTTCTGCGGGTTGCGGCCGGTGGCAAAGGCGTTCGGCTGGTCGTTCTCGATGACGTAGACGCGCGGCATCGGCAGGCCGGCGCGCGCGGCAAGCTCGGCGACGATGCGATGGTATTCGGGCGCGCTCTGCGCATCCACCTCCCGCGCGTGGTGCATGCGCAGCACCATCCTGTCGGCGTTCCAGTAGGAAAAGAGGTTCATCGCCGCCGCGATCACGAGGGCGACCGCCATGCCGCGTACGCCCCCGATGAGGAACCCGACCCCCATGAAGAGGGCCGTCATCCCGGCGATCAGCATGGCGGTCTTCACGTGGTTCATGGGTGGAGGGTCTCCGGTGGTCGGGACGGACGGCCGCACTTGCCAAGCGGGTCGAGGACGCCGATCTGTTGCGCACATGAACTGGGGACCCGCCCCCTGGCGGTCAACGGCCGCTGCGCGGGCATCCTGCCTTCGTCCGATCCCGATGCCGTGAGCCCGACCATGTCCGACACGTCAGCCTCCACCCCGGCGCCCGAGCCTTTGCGCAAGCGCCGCGAGGACCTTCCCCCCGCCGCCCGCCGCGCGCTGGAGGAGGCCGAGACGCGCCGCGCCGCCGAGGAGAAGGCGCGGCGGCCGGAAGAGGTGAACGGTCGCGGCGGCGCCGAGCCGACACGCTTCGGCGATTGGGAGAAGAACGGCATCATCTCGGACTTCTGAAGGTTGTAGGATAAAGGTCCTTCACAACTGTCGTACCTTATTGGGAACGTTCAAGCTGCGACCCGGTTATGGGACTTTAAACCTATCCGTGTCAGACGTGACCGATGAGACTTGCCCTGCCCCTCTTCCTCGCCATGTCGGGCGCCGTGCCGACCCTGGCGGACGAGTTCCCGCGCGAGGTCGGCGGCCCGGTGCTCGCCCATGTCGTGAAGGTGCGTGACGGGGACACGATCGAGGTCGAGGCGCTGATCTGGCCGATGCAAACGGTGCGGGTCGCCGTGCGCCTGCGCGGCGTCGACGCGCCGGAGCTGAAGGGCCCCTGCGCGGCCGAGACGGCGGCGGCCCGCGACGCGCGCGATCGGCTTGCCGTGCTCGTCGGCGAGGGGCCGATCTGGCTGACGCGGGTGTCGGGCGACAAGTATTTCGGCCGCGTGCTCGCCGACGCCGCGACATCGGGCGAGCCCGACCTCGGCGCCCGTCTGCTGCGCGAGGGTCTCGTCAACGCCTATGACGGCGGACGCCGCCGCGACTGGTGCGCGACGGTGGGCGCGCGCCGCGATGGGACAGGTGCCGGACGCGGCTGACGAAGCGCTCCGCGCCTTGAACCGGGTGAGGCCCGTCCCATCTGGACGACCGGGGCAGCGGACGACCGCGCTCCGGCGCATCGAGCGCCCCTCCTCTCGGGACGACCCGGTTCGCACAACGCGGGACACATCATGCCCTGGGTCTATCTGGTCGTCGCCGGCCTTCTCGAAATCGGCTGGGCGTCGGCGATGAAGCAGTCCGCCGGCTTCACCAAGCTCATTCCCACCGTCCTCACTCTCACGCTGATGCTTGGCAGCTTCGGGCTCCTGGCCGCCGCGATGCGCACCCTGCCGCTCGGCACCGCCTATGCCGTGTGGACCGGCATCGGCGCGCTCGGCGCATTCCTTGTCGGTCTCGTCTGGTTCGGCGACAGCGCCCATCCGATGCGCCTTCTGGCCGCCGCGCTGATCCTCTCGGGCATCGTCCTGATGAAGGCGGCGCCCTCGTCCTGAAACCGGGCGATGCCGGGTGGCAGGGCGAGGGCCGGCGGTCTAGAAGGGTTTCACGTGAAACGCAGACCCCGGTGCGCATGACCTCCTCCCCTGCCCCCTCCCCCGACGAGGCGCGCGTCGCCGCCGCGATCGGCGATCTCGTGCGCACGCTCGATCCCGGTTTCCCGATCGTCCTGTGGACCGGCGAGCGGATCGGCGCGCCGGACGGGCCGGCGCTTCTCGTGCGCCGCGCCGACGCGGTGGCGCGCCTCGCCTTCAGCCCGCGCGTCGAGACGCTGCTCGGGTTCTGGATGGACGGCACGATCGATGTGGTCGACGGCTCGTTCCTGGATCTCGCGGGACGGCGCGGCGCGCGGGCCAAGGCGAAGGGCGCCTGGAAGAAGCTCGACAAGCGGCGGCTCGTGACTCTGCTCCCCGCGCTCTGGCGGCTGCGCAAGTCCGGCCCCGCCGCCATCGCGGAAGCCGGCGCGGATGCAGGCGCCAGCGGCTCGACCAAGCAGGCGATCCAGTACCACTACGACGTCTCGAACCGCTTCTACGAGCTCTTCCTCGACCGGCGCATGGTCTATTCCTGCGCCTACTTCGACGGCTGGCACGACGACATCGACAAGGCGCAGGAAGACAAGCTGGAGATGATCTGCCGCAAGCTGCGGCTCCAGCCCGGCGAGCGCTTCCTCGACATCGGCTGCGGGTGGGGCGCGCTTCTGATCCACGCCGCCTCGCGCCACGGTGTGACGGGGCACGGCGTCACGCTGTCGAAGGCGCAGTTCGACCTCGCCACGCGCCGCGTGCGCGAGGCGGGGCTGGAGGACCGGATCACGATCGAGCTGAAGCCCTACCAGGAGCTGACCGGCACGTTCGACAAGATCGCCTCGATCGGCATGTTCGAGCATGTCGGCTTCAAGAACCACGACGCCTATTTCGGCGCCGTGCGCAAGCTCCTGCGCCCGCGCGGGCTCTACCTGCACCACACGATCGCCCGGCCCGCCAAGCGGGACCTGAAGACCTTCCACAAGGGGTCGCGCGAATATCGCGCCATCACCCGCTTCATCTTCCCCGGCGGCGAGCTCGACTATATCGGCCACTCGCTCCAGAAGCTTGAGGCGCACCGCTTCGAGGTCCACGACGTCGAGAACTGGCGCGAGCACTACGGGCGCACCTGCCGGATCTGGGCGGAGCGGCTGGAGGCGAACTTCGAGGCCGCGGCCGCAGAGGCGGGCGCGCCCGTCACCCGCCTCTGGCTCCTGTATCTCGCCGGCTGCGCACTCGCCTTCGAGCGCGGCACGGTGATGATCAACCAGACCCTCGTCTCGAAGCGAGACAAGGGTCCGTCGGGCCTGCCCCCGACGCGGGCCGACCTTTACGCCTGATAGCGGGCCTTCGGTGCGGCCTCTTCGGCGGTCGCCCCCACGGCTGCCATCAGGAGGCGCATGTCCTCGCGCATGGCCGACAGCTCGTCCGAGAGAGCCAGGATCTGCGCCTCGGCGCGGATATTGGTCTCGTAGTCGAGCCGCGCCTCGAGGCGGTCCTTCGCCGCCTGCCGGTTCTGGCTCATCATGATGATCGGCGCCTGGAGCGCCGCCAGCATGGAGAGCATCAGGTTCAGGAAGATGAAGGGAAACGGATCGAAGGCGTTGGCCGCCAGGATCACGGTGTTGAGCACCGCCCAGGCGACGAGGAACACCGCGAAGCCGATGATGAAGCTCCACGAGCCGCCGACGGCGGCGACGCGGTCGGCAAGACGCTCCCCGAAGGTCATGCCCTCGGCGAACACCTCGTGGGGATCACGGGTGGCGGTGGTCCGGCGCAGACGGCCGGCGACGTAACGGATTGCCGCGTTCATGGGCTCACCTTTTGGACGACCGGCCGCTTGTCGCGGACGTCGCCCGGTGAGCCGACGGATCAGCTCCGGCGCGACCGCGAAAGCGGCTCGGTCGATCGACTGAGATCGTTGCTGGGCATGATCCTCTCGGGATCGGCTGATGACTGGGATGAACCTCTAGGGCTCGATGGGGATATGCGCCTCGGGGGTGTCTTGGTCAAGTCCCCGTGAGCGGGCCGGCACCGGCACGGCTGCAGGCCTGCCATGCAGGCTCGGCGGGTCGCCATGCGGAGAAACGTCCGCGCGCATGAAAAAAGGCCGCTCTCCGGGGAGAACGGCCTTTCCGTGATCAAAGCCACGCCGGCAGGTCCGATGCGGACCCTGAGGCAGGGCACATCAGATCGTCAGATGCGAGAAGAAGGCTGCCCCTTCACCATCGTCGTATCCATGGACCCGGCCGGCATAGGAAAACCACTCGACATCGGATCACCTCCTTTTGCTTCGTTGAACATGATCAGAGTATGGGATCGGTCGGGGGAACGCGCAAGGGGCGCCCGTTGCCGAATCTTTGAGGCGACGATCGGTCGAGCCGCAAGAAAATCGCAAACCACCCTTTAAACCTTCCCCGGTCAATGTACCCTTGGGGCAGGGGGACTTTCGGATGCTGTTGCGGATCGACCGGCGTCAGGCAAGGATCGGCATGTTCGTCGACCATGTCGAGGGCGCCTGGATCGACGTGCCGATCTGGTTCCGCAGCCATCGCATCGACGACGACGCGGCGGTGGCCCGCATTCGCGACAGCCGCATCTCGGCCGTCGTGATCGATCTCGACAAGGGCGTCGGCCCGACGCAGGGCCCGGTCGCCCCCCTTGCGCCCCCGAAGGTTGCGGCCGCCTCGAAGGCCCCGGACCCCGAGATGGCGAAGGCCAAGGAGACGCTCCGCCGGACCCATTCGGCGATGCGCCAGATCTTTGCCGCGATCCGCGACGGGGCCACGATCGATCCCGGCCAGGCGAGGGCCGTGGTGGACGAGGTCGCGGTCGCGATGCGCCATCGCCCCCGTGCGCTTCTCGGCATCACGCGCCTGAAGTCCAAGGACGAGTACAGCTTTCTACATTCCGTCGCGGTCTGCGCCCTGATGACGCATTTCGGACGCTTCCTGCACCTCGACGAGGACATGGTGCAGCAGCTGGGGCTCGCCGGCCTCCTCCACGACATCGGCAAGGTGACGCTGCCGAGCGAGATCCTCGGCAAGCCCGGCTCGCTCAGCGAGGAGGAGATCGAGATCGTGCGGACCCATCCGGTCGAAGGCTTCCGGATCCTGCAGAGCCAGGACGTGTCGGACATGGTGCGCGACGTCTGCCTGCACCACCACGAGCGGATCGACGGCCGCGGCTATCCCGACGGGCTGGAGGGCGACCAGCTGTCCCAGGCGGTGCGCATCTCAGCGATCTGCGACGTCTACGACGCCGTCACCTCGATCCGCCCCTACAAGGAGGCATGGTCGGCCAAGACCGCCTACCGCCGGATGTGGGAGTGGGACGGCCATTTCGACCGCGTGCTGCTCGGCCAGTTCTTCGTCAGCATCGGCGTGACCGGGGAGACCTCCCGCCGGCCGGACCCTTGAACCGGAGCGCCGGACGGGCGGCGCCCCGGTTCCTACCGGCCATCAGCCCTTGCGGTTCTCGCGGTTCTCGATCAGATCGTCGACGACGCCGGGATCGGCCAGCGTCGAGGTGTCGCCGAGGGCTCCGAACTCGTCCTCGGCGATCTTGCGCAGGATGCGGCGCATGATCTTGCCGGAGCGCGTCTTCGGCAGGCCCGGCGCCCACTGGATCTTGTCGGGCGAGGCGATCGGGCCGATCTCGTTGCGGACGTGGGCGACGAGCTCCTTCTTCAACTCGTCCGACGGCGTCACACCCTCCATCAGGGTGACGTAGCAGTAGATCCCCTGCCCCTTCACGTCGTGCGGGTAGCCGACGACGGCGGCTTCCGAGACCTTGGGATGCGAGACGAGGGCGGATTCCACCTCGGCCGTGCCCATGCGGTGGCCCGACACGTTGATGACGTCGTCGACGCGGCCCGTGATCCACCAGTAGCCGTCCGCGTCGCGCCGCGCGCCGTCGCCGGTGGAGTACTTGCCGGGATAGGTCGAGAAATACGTCTGCTCGAAGCGCTCGTGGTCACCGTAGACCGTGCGCATCTGGCCGGGCCAACTGTCGGCGATGCACAGGTTTCCGTCGGCCGCGCCTTCCAGCACCTTGCCCTCGGCGTCGACGAGTTCGGGCCGGACGCCGAAGAAGGGCTTGGTGGCGGAGCCGGGTTTCAGGGCGACGGCACCGGGCAGCGGCGAGATCAGGATGCCGCCGGTCTCGGTCTGCCACCAGGTGTCGACGATCGCGCAGCGCTCCTCGCCGACGACCGTGTAGTACCAGTTCCAGGCCTCCGGGTTGATCGGCTCGCCGACCGAGCCGAGGAGGCGGATGGACCGGCGCGAGGACCTGGTGACGAAATCGTCGCCCGCGCCCATCAGCGCCCGGATCGCCGTCGGCGCGGTGTAGAAGATGTTGACCTTGTGCTTGTCGACGACCTGCCACATGCGGCCGGCATCGGGGTAGTTCGGCACGCCCTCGAACATCAGCGTCGTCGCGCCGTTGGCGAGCGGGCCGTAGACCGTGTAGCTGTGGCCGGTCACCCAGCCCACATCCGCGGTGCACCAGAACACTTCGCCCGGCCGGTAGTCGAAGACGTACTGGTGCGTCATCGAGGCCCAGACGAGATAGCCGCCGGTCGTGTGCAGGACGCCCTTCGGCTTGCCGGTCGAGCCGGACGTGTAGAGGATGAACAGCGGGTCCTCGGCGCTCATCTCGGCGGGCGGGCAGTCGTCCGAAACCTTGTCGCGCTCCTCGTGCCACCAGAGGTCGCGGCCGCCCTCCATCGCGACGTCCGCCCCGGTGCGGCGCACCACCAGCACCTTCTCGACCGTGTGGCCGGCCTTGGCGGCGATGCCGAGCGCCTTGTCGGCATTGGCCTTCAGCGGTACCTTGCGGCCCGCCCGCAGGCCCTCGTCGGCGGTGACGAGGACCTTGGAGGACGAGTCCTCCATGCGCCCGCCGAGCGCGTCGGGCGAGAAGCCGCCGAACACGACGGAATGGATCGCGCCGAGCCGGGCGCAGGCGAGCATCGTCACCGCCGCTTCCGGGATCATCGGCAGGTAGATCGAGACGCGGTCGCCCTTCTCGACGCCCATGCCCTTCAGGACGTTGGCCATGCGGCAGACGTCGGCGTGGAGCTCGCGATAGGTGATGTGGCGGGCATCTTTGGGATCGTCCCCCTCCCAGATGATCGCCGTCTGGTCGCCGCGCGCCTCGAGATGCCGGTCGAGGCAGTTGGCGGAAAGGTTGAGCGTGCCGTCCTCGAACCACTTGATCGAGACGGCGCCGGGCTCGAACGAGGTGTTCTTGACCACCGTATAGGGCTTGATCCAGTCGAGCCGTGCGCCGTGCTCGCGCCAGAAACCCTCCGGGTCGGACACGCTGCGCGCGTACCAGGCCTCGTAGTCGGCCTCGGTGATCTGCGTGTCCGCCTTCCAGGCATCCTTGACGGCGATGGTGGTCATGTCAGAGGTCTCCCTACCCTCGGCACGCCTTCGTGCCGGCCCCGCTCCCGACGGCGCGAAGGAGAACCTAGAACGGGTCGCGCGCCGAGAAAACCGCCGCGCGCCAGAAAACCCGCCGTCAGTCCGCCTCTCCCGCCTCCACCGGACCGCCGAGAACGTCGCGCACGTAAAGTTCCTGCACCAGGGTCATCAGGACGGCGACCACGGGCACGGCGAGCACGAATCCGAGAAGGCCGAACAGGAGACCGAAGATCACCTGCGCCGACATGGTCAGCGCGGGCGGCAGCGCGGTCGTGTAGCGCTGGGCGATCGGCTGGGCGATGTTGCTCTCGATGCCCTGCAGGACGATGTAGAGGCCGAGCGCCCAGAGCGCCATATCGACGCCCTGCGCAAGCGCCGCGAGCACGATGATCACGCCGGCAACGAAGGCGCCGAGCGTCGGGATGAAGGCGAGGAGCCCGGCCTGCAGCGCGAGCAGGAAGGCGTTGTTGACGCCGATCGCCCAGAGGCCCGCCCAGGACACCGAGAAGATCAGTGCCATCGAGACCGCGTCGCCCGCCACCCACATCAGGAGCGAGTGGGCGCTCCGGTCGAGCACCTCGCCGACGCGCGCGCGCTTTTCCCTCGGGAACAGCGACACTAGCCCGTTGCGGTAGAGGCTCGGCTGCCACGACACGAAGATCGCCAGGAACAGGACAATGAAGAAGTTGCCGAGGCCCCCCAGTGCTCCGAAGAGCGCCCGGCCGGCCGAGGAGACGACGCCGGACGGGTCGGGCAGGAGCGACTGGAGGTCGCCGGACGTGACCTCCTTCTCGACCGGCAGGCCGAGCTGGCTCAGCTGGCTCATCAGCTGGTCGGCCTGGTTGCGCACGCCGGCCAGGAGATCGTTGAACTGCTGCACGATCGTCACCCCGCCCCAGGCGATGGGGGCGATGATGAGGGCGAAGGTCAGGAGGTAGACGAGACCGAGCGCCACCATGCGCGGCAGTCCGAGCCGCTGCAGGAGCCGCGCGAGGCCGCAGAAGATCGCGGCGATCAGCAGCCCGGCGAAGATCAGGAAGAAGGCCGAGGCCGCAAAGGCGAAGACGACCACGAGGAGCAGCATCCCGAGGACGATCGCCGCCATGGTGACCGTGCGGTAGGCGAGGCGTGGCGGGACGGAGGCGGGGTGGGGGGCGAGGTCGCTCAACGCGGGGATCCAATGCTGCCGTGGCGCGCCGGCGCGAGGGCCGGCTTGCCGGGCCTCGTCGGGCGATCGTCCCGGAGGCTGTGCGCCGGGATATAAGGCGGGGCGCGACCTCGGGAACGGATACGCGCTCGATGTGGCTGGATCGCGCCGCCGGATCGCCCCGCCCGGTGCCTCGGGGACGGCCGCGACGATACCGCCTCCCCCGCCCCGCCGCTCCTAGTCGCGCGTACCGAAGATCGCCGAGCCGACGCGAACACTCGTCGCGCCGAACGGAATCGCCCGCTCGAAGTCGCCCGACATGCCCATGGAAAGCTTCTCCACCTGCGTCTCGCCGGCGAGTTTCTGGAGGAGCGCGAAATAGGGGCCGGGATGCTCATCCACCGGGGGAATGCACATCAGGCCATCGATCGCGAGGCCGAATTCCTCGCGGCACCGGCGCACGAAACCGACGGCCTCGCGCGGCGGCACGCCCGCCTTCTGCTCCTCCTCGCCGATGTCGACCTGGACGTAGAGCCGTGGGGTGCGGCCCTGACGCGCGATCTCCTTGGCGATCTCGCGGGCGATCTTCTCGCGGTCCACCGTCTCGATCACGTCGAAGAGCGCCACCGCCTCGGCGGTCTTGTTGGACTGGAGCGGGCCGATGAGGTGCAGCTCGACGCCCGCGAATTCCTTGCGCAGCTCCGGCCATTTGCCGGCCGCCTCCTGCACCCGGTTCTCGCCGAAGACGCGCTGGCCGGTCTGGAGGACGGGCCGAATCGCATCGGCATCGAAGGTCTTGGATACGGCGACGAGCTCGACCGAGCCCGGCGCGCGACCCGCCTCGTCCTCGGCCGCGCGGATACGGGCCTTGATATCCTGGAGGCGGGAGGCGGCGGTGTCGCTCATGGCATTCCTTGAAGGCAGCGGGGTTTCCGGCTATTTTGAGGAGTGGGTGCCGGAGCGGCTAACTCCGACACTCGTCGCCTTAGATGAAGAGTTGGACCCGGAGGATGACTTGCCAGCCTCTCCGGGTCCTTTTCACCTCAAGCGTGACGCTTAGCGGAATCATCCACATCGCTTCACTCCTTCGGACGGCAAAGCCGATGCCTCGGCCGCGGTGGCTCATCCTCCGCGGCGGCGCGGGCTGGCGTCGCGCGTCTGCTTCTGCCGTCCGATCCGCCTTTATGCGGCGCGGCCCCAAGCTTGTGAAGGCGGGCATAAGTCAATATTGACTGTGGCTCCCGGCGCTTCGCGCGCCCCCGCCCGCCCGCATCCTTGCCGTGAGAATTCCGTCCGCGATGGCCATCGAACGTTACAATCCCCGCGCCTCCGAACCCCGCTGGCAGGACGCCTGGAACGAGGCCAAGCTGTTCGAGACGGACACGGATGCCGGCGGCGAGGCCTACTACGTCCTCGAGATGTTCCCCTACCCGTCCGGGCGCATCCACATGGGCCACGTGCGCAACTACGCGATGGGCGATGTCGTGGCCCGCTACAAGCGCGCCATGGGCTACAACGTCCTCCATCCGATGGGCTGGGACGCGTTCGGCATGCCAGCCGAGAACGCGGCGATGCAGAACAAGGTGCATCCGCGCGACTGGACCTACCAGAACATCGCGACCATGCGCGGCCAGCTGAAGTCGATGGGCCTGTCGCTCGACTGGTCGAGAGAGTTCGCGACCTGCGACGTCGAGTACTACCACCGCCAGCAGATGCTCTTCCTCGACATGCTGGACAAGGGCCTCGCCTACCGCCGCAAGTCCAAGGTCAACTGGGACCCCGTCGACAACACCGTGCTCGCCAACGAGCAGGTGATCGACGGGCGCGGCTGGCGCTCGGGCGCCGAAGTCGAGCAGCGCGAGCTGACGCAGTGGTTCTTCCGCATCACGCACTACGCCGAGGACCTTCTGAAGGCGCTGGACGACCTGCCCGGCTGGCCGGAAAAGGTGCGCCTGATGCAGCGCAACTGGATCGGCAAGTCGGAAGGGCTGTCGCTGCGCTGGGCGCTGGCGGAGCCTGCGGGCGGACTCGGGGAGGTCGAGGTCTTCACGACGCGACCGGACACCCTCTTCGGCGCGAGCTTCCTGGCGATCGCGGCCGACCATCCGCTCGCCCGTTCCGCCGCCGAAACGAACCCGGAGCTTGCCGCCTTCGTCGACGAACTGAAGCGCGGCGGCACGTCGGCGGCCGAGATCGAGACGGCGGAAAAGCGCGGCATGGACACGGGGCTTCGCGCCGTCCACCCGCTCGACCCGACTTGGACCGTGCCGGTCTATGTCGCCAACTTCGTCCTGATGGATTACGGCACTGGCGCCATCTTCGGCTGCCCGGCGCATGACCAGCGCGACCTCGACTTCGCCCGCAAGTACGGACTGCCGGTCACCCCCGTCGTCCTGCCCGAGGGCACGGACGCCGCCGACTTCTCCGTCGGAGACACCGCGCATGACGGCGAAGGGCGCCTGTTCAACTCCCGCTTCCTCGACGGCATGACGCCGGACGAGGGCTTCGAGGCGGTGTCGGCGAAACTGACCGCCGAGACGCTCGGCAACCGGCCGGTGGCGGAGCGGCGCGTCAACTTCCGCCTGCGCGACTGGGGCGTCTCGCGCCAGCGCTACTGGGGCTGCCCGATCCCGGTGCTCCATTGCGAGAACTGCGGCACGGTGCCGGAGCGCCGCGAGAACCTGCCGGTCCGCCTGCCCGACGACATCGACTTCGACAAGCCCGGCAACCCGCTCGACCGCCATCCGACCTGGCGCCACGCCACCTGCCCGCAATGCGGCGGCAAGGCCCTGCGCGAGACCGACACGATGGATACGTTCGTCGACAGTTCCTGGTACTTCGCGCGCTTCACCTCACCCCGCGCCGACGAGCCGACCGTTCCGGCTGTCGCCGATCGCTGGCTGCCGGTCGACCAGTATATCGGCGGCATCGAGCACGCGATCCTGCATCTCCTCTACTCCCGCTTCTTCACGCGGGCGATGCGCGCCACCGGCCATCTCAATCTCGACGAGCCGTTCCGGGGCCTGTTCACGCAAGGCATGGTGGTCCACGAGACCTACCGCGACGGGCGCGAGTGGGTGCCGCCCGCCGACGTCGCGATCGAGGAGGTGGACGGCACGCGCACCGCGCGGCGTCTCTCCACCGGCGCCCCGATCGAGATCGGCGGCATCGAGAAGATGTCGAAGTCGAAGAAGAACGTCGTCGACCCCGACGACATCATCGGCTCGCTCGGCGCCGACACCGCGCGCTGGTTCATGCTGTCGGACTCGCCGCCGGAGCGCGACGTCATCTGGACCGAGGCCGGCGCCGAGGGCGCGCACCGCTTTGTGCAGCGCGTCTGGCGGCTCGTCGCCGAGACCGCCGAGGTGCTGAACGGGCTCGGCACGGGCCTTGGCGAGACGAGCGCGGCGGCGATCGCCGTGCGCCGGGTCGCCCACCGCACGGCCGCGGGCGTTGGCGACGATATCGAGCGCCTCGCCTTCAACAAGGCCGTCGCCCGGCTCTACGAGCTCGTCAACGCGCTGTCGTCCGCCCTTCAGGAAGGCGCCTTGCGCGAGGACGCGAGCCTTCGCGAGGCAGCGCGCGAGAGCCTGTCGATCCTCGTGCGCCTCGTCGCGCCGATGATGCCGCATCTGGCCGAGGAGTGCTGGCGGGCGCTCGGCCATGGGGGCCTGTGCGCCGCAGCGCCCTGGCCGAAGGCCGATCCCTCGCTCCTCGTTCAGGACGAGATCACCCTGCCCGTCCAGATCAACGGCAAGAAGCGCGGCGACATCACCGTGTCCGCCAAGGCCGGCAAGGACGAGGTGGAAGCCGCTGTCCTCGCCCTGCCCTTCGTCGCCGAGGCGCTCGGCGGCGCGGCCCCGAAGCGTCTCGTCGTGGTTCCCGGAAGGATCGTCAATGTCGTCGCCTAAACGCCTCGCTTTTGTCGTTGCCGCCTTGGCCCTGTCGGGCTGCACCTCCGGCCCGCTCTACGGCACGACGGCGGTCGATCCGGCGACGGGCGCGCGCTCCTCGGTGCTGACCGACCTTCGCGGCCGCATCGCGCTGGCGCCGGCCTCGACGCGCACGGCGCAGGTCTTCCGCAACGCCATGCTCTACAAGCTGAACGGCGCGACGCCGGTCTCGGCGCCACTCTACGAACTGCGCTACACCGCGGCGGCCACCGATCAGGTCTCGGCCGTCGAGGCCGGCACCGGCACGCCGAGCGCCGCGCTCTACCGCATGACGGTGAACTACCAGCTGGTGCGCACCGCCGACACCAAGGTGCTGACCACCGGCCAGCGCTTCGCCATGGTGCCGTACGATCGCACCAACCAGCTCTTCGCTGCCAGCCGTGCCGTGATCGACGCGCGCGACCAGGCCGGCGAGGCGGTGGCCGAACGGATCCTCGGCGCCATCGCGCCGGTGCTCCAGCGCGAGGTCTTCACCGACGAGCCGGCGATCACGGCCAAGAACTGACGGGGACGGGGGCTTGGCGCAAAAGAAGGCGCACGAGGTCGACGCCTTCCTGTCGCGACCCGACACCTCGTTTCCCGTTATCCTCCTCTACGGCCCCGATCCCGGCCTCGTGTCGGAGCGGGCCGAGACGGTGGTGCGCCAGTCCGGCGTGCCCGCGAGCGATCCGTTCTCGCATGTCGTCCTGCAGGCCGACGACCTCGAGCGCGACATCGGCCGCCTGTTCGACGAGGCGCGCACGGTCTCGCTCTTCGGCGGCCGTCGCCTCCTGCGCGTCAAGGGCGCGGGCAACGGGCGCAATCTCGCCGATGCGGTGGCCGACCTTGCCGCCGATCCGCCGGCCGACTGCACCATCCTGATCGAGGCGGGGGACCTCAAGAAGAGCGCACCCCTGCGCACGCAGGTCGAGCGCGGCCGCGCCGCCATGGCGCTGCCCTGCTACCAGGATGAGGACAAGGCGCTCGACCGGATGATCGACGAGGAGCTGGCGACGGCCGGCCTGTCGATGGACCGGGCGACGCGCGAAATGCTGCGCGCCCGGCTCGGCGCCGACCGGCTGGCCTCGCGCGGCGAGGTGCGAAAGCTCTGCCTCTACGCGCTCGGCAAGGGTCAGATCGCGGAGGAGGACATCGAGGCGATCGTCGGCGACGTCTCGGCCGAAACCGTCGACGAAGCGGTGGACGCCGCGGCCAGCGGCGAGGTCCGGCGCCTGCCCGAGCTCATCGGCCGCCTCGTCTCCTCGGGCACCTCGACCTTCCAGCTGCACGGCGCGCTCCTGCGCTTCTTCCAGGGGCTGCAGGTGATGCGCGGCGAGGTGGAGACGAAGGGCATCCCGATCTCGGCCGTTGTGGAACGCCGGCGCCCGCATTTTCGCCGTCGCCCCGCGATGGAAGCCGCGCTTGGCGCCTGGGACGGATCGGGGATCGCCGCAGTGCTCCGCCGGCTGGAACACGACATCCTCCTGTCGCGGCGGGAAGGGGCGCTTGCCGTGACCGTGATGCGCCGAAGCCTGATCGAGATCGGCGTCGAAGCGGCGCGGCGACGCGCCCGCGCGCGCCGCTGACGCGTTTCCGGCGGCCCGATGGCCGGCCCAATCGCTTTGGCGCGCAAAAGATTTCATCGGACCGCAAATCCGGCGATCCCACGCGCCGCGAATATGCTCTAACAGGCGGACGAACGGGCCGGGAGGATCGGCTCGGCATACGAGGGGAGGATGAACATGGAATACCGCACGCTCGGGCGATCGGGACTGAAGGTCTCGGCGCTCACCATGGGCACCATGACGTTCGGCGGGTCCGGCGTCTTCGGCAGCGTCGGCTCGACCGGAACGGACGAGGCGAGGGGGCTGATCCATCTCTGCCTCGACGCCGGCATCAACCTCATCGACACCGCCAACATGTATTCGAACGGCCTGTCGGAGGAGATCATCGGCGAGGTGCTGGCCGGGCAGCGTCCGAACGACGTGCTTCTCGCTTCGAAGGTCCGCATGCGCATCGGCGAGGGACCGAACGACGAGGGCCTGTCGCGCCATCACGTCATCCGCGAATGCGAGCGCTCGCTGAAGCGTCTGAAGACCGACGTCATCGACATCTACTACTGCCACGAGTGGGACGGGACGACGCCGCTCGAGGAGACGATCGCCGCGCTCGACACGCTCGTGACACAGGGCAAGATCCGCTACATCGGCTGCTCCAACTATTCGGCTTGGCAGGTGATGAAGGGGCTCGGCATTTCCGACCTCCACCATCACCCGCGCTTCATCACCCAGCAGATCCACTACACGCTGGAGGCGCGCGAGGCCGAATACGAGCTCCTGCCGCTCTCGGTCGACCAGGGCCTCGGCGTCCTCGTCTGGAGCCCGCTCGCTGGCGGCCTCCTGTCGGGCAAGCATCGCCGCGGCGCCTCGGCGGAAGGCTCGCGCCTCACCGCTGGTTGGACCGAGCCGCCGATCCGCGACGAGGATCGCCTGTGGCGCATCGTCGACGTCCTCGTCGAGATCGGGGAGGGCAGGGGGGTCTCGGCCGCGCAGGTCGCGCTGGCCTGGCTGCTCGGCCGTCCGGCCGTCGCCTCGCTGGTGATCGGCGGTCGCCGCGAGGACCAGTTCCGCGACAACATCGCCGCCGCCTCGCTGAAGCTCACCGACGACGAGCGCCAGCGCCTCGACGCGGTGAGCCGCCCGCCCGTGCTCTATCCCTACTGGCACCAGTACAACACAGCGCGCGACCGCTTCGGCCCCGCCGACCGGGTGATCGACCACGGCTGACGGGGCAGGGCGCCGGCTCGCCCGGCGCCCGCTCACCGGCGGCACGGCTCCGCCGCTCGGGAGGTGACGCCGCCTCGACCGGCTGGCGTTTGCGATCGTGCGCTCTTGCCCGATCCGAACGGTCGCGGCATCGTCGGGCCCGCATCCCCGTGACACGGAACCGCCCATGCGCCTTGCCCTGACCGCCGCCGTGCTCCTCGCCGTCGCGCTTCCCGCGCTGGCGGAGGAGATCGACTGCACGGACCCGCAGACCCAGACGGACATGACCCTGTGCGCTCAGGCCGATCTCGACACGGCCGACGAGACGCTGAACGCGCTCTACGCGAAGGTCCGCGAGCGGCTGAAGGGGGAGGACCAGCGTCTGACGGCCCTGCGTGACGCGCAGCGGGCCTGGATCGGCTATCGCGACAGCGAATGCGCCTTCCGCTCGTCCGCCGTGGATGGCGGCAGCGCCCAGCCGATGGTCGAGGCCCAGTGCCGAGCCGAGAAGACCGCGCGCCGCAGCGCCGATCTCCAAGACTATCTCGACTGCGAGGAGGGCGACATGGCCTGCCCGCTTCCGGCCGAGT
>NZ_CAJYIU010000034.1 GCF_913775355.1 uncultured Aureimonas sp. | reverse complement strand
GCATCGCCTCGGCCATGGCCTGCATGTATTCCTGCATGGCCTGCCGCAGCTCCTGCATGAGCTTGGCGATCTCCTCGTCGCTCGCGCCGTTCTCGAGCGCCTGGCTGAGCTGCTCCTGCAGGTCGCGAAGCCGCCGCTCGGAAGCGCCGAGATCGCCGTCCTCGATGCCGATCGCGATCTGCCAAAGGAAATCGACCGCCGAGACCAGCGTCTCGTCGTCCGGCGCATGGGCGATGCGCTCGCGCACGGCGCGCAACGCCAGATAGTGCGAGGGGTTCGGGATGAACTCGTCGCCCCGCAGCGTGATCGCGTCGAGCATCGAGACGACGCGCGGCACGGCGTTGGCGTCGAGCGCGAGAATGCGACGCTGCTCGACGACGGCGCGCGCCATCGGGTCGGTGAAGCGGCGTTCGGGCAGCGTCACCTCCAGCGGCGGCGTCTCGCCGACCTGCCCCGCATCGTCGCGCACGGTCAGCGTCAGCGCCGCGCGCGTGCCGGCATAGGGGCTGTCGGCGAGCGCGAGGCTGGTGCGCCCTTCCGCCTCGCCCGCGCGGCGGCGCGGCAGGGAGAGAGCAGGTTCCGGCGGCGCGATCAGCGGCTGGGCGCCCGGTGCCACGGGCTCGCGCGTGGCAAGCTTCGCCTCGCCCGACGCGACGCCGTAATCGTCGCTCACCGCGAAGGCGAGATCGAGCGAGCCGTTCCGCCCCGGCTTCGGCTCGCCGCGGAAGGCGACGGTCGGGGCATTGTCCGGGGTCACCGAAAAGGTCCAGGCGCCGAGTTCGCGGAACGTCGTCGCGATGCGCGCGGTGCCGCTGGCCTGGAGGGGAAGCTCGTACTCGCCGGCCACGGGCGCGTCGGCCTCCGCGAGCGCCGCCTCGTCGGCCGGCGCCTGTCCTTCGGGCACGACGGGCGCGATCGGCGCCCCCTCGCCGCCCTCCGGCCGGAACGTGACGTCGGTGCCGCGCCGATCGGAGACGCGCAGCGACAGGACGGTGCCCTCCGGCACCACGATCGGGCCGGTCGGAGCGGCCTCGGCGCTGAGAAGGATCGGCGCGCGGCCGGTGTAGCCGGGCGGTGTCGCCCAGGCATCGACCCGCACGCCCGCGACGAGCGCGGTCTCGAACGGCGCCATGGCATCGGCGATCCGCCCGCCGCGGGGGCCGAAGGAGAAGGCGAAACCGGTGACGACGAGAAGCGCCAGCACGGCGCGCAGGCCGTGGGGGTCGATCGCGTAGGTGCGCGTGCGCGGGCCCGAGGCACGCAGGCCCCGCAGCCGCTCGGCCATGCGCCGCTGATGCTCGCGCCAGAGGGCGGCGGCGAAATCGTCGCCCGCCGGCACGCGGTCCTCCTGCGCCTGCAACGGCTGGTGCTGAAGCGCGCTGTCGGCCTCGACGCGGCGCGCGACGTCGCCCCTCGTCGGCAGGCGCACGTGCCGCGCGCCCCAGAGGATGGCGAGAGCGCCGAGAGCCAGGACGACGAGAAGCGCGATGCGCAGCCAATCCGGCACGGCGGCTAGGATGCCGAACCAGGCGAGGACGAGGAAGATGCCGACGAGCGCCACGAGGCGCACCACGACCGGCCAGATCCGCTCCACCAGAAGCGCGGCAAAGGCGGCACCGCGCACGGAGGCGGTGCGGGCCATGTCGAAGCCGGAGGTTTCAGGACCCATGAAGCCGCTTTCGAAACGGGCGGGCCGTGCCGCCGCCGGCTCCGGGCTCCGCGCCTCAATGCCGAGGGCGCCGCCGGTGCACGATGGCGCCGGGCGTCCCTCAAGTCATTCAACAGACTAACCGCTTTTGAGGCGAAGGCGAGGCGCTGACGCGGGCGTGATGCCGCGCCGCGCCGCGCGTCAGAGCCAGGGCGGCAGCCGGTCGAGCGCGATCAGGGCCTCGACCTCCATGCGCGGACGCACCACGGCATAGGCGTCGTCCCTGACCAGCACCTCAGGCACCAGCGCCCGCGTGTTGTAGGTGCCCGACTGGACGGCCCCGTAGGCGCCGGCCGAGGCGACGGCAAGAAGATCACCGGCTTCCGCGGCCGGCAGCGAGCGGTCCTTGGCCAGGAAGTCTCCGCTCTCGCAGACCGGGCCGACGACATCGGCGGTCACGAATTCGGCATCGCGCTCCGGCTCCACCACGGGCCGGATCTCGTGCCAGGCTTCGTAGAGGGTCGGACGGATGAGGTCGTTCATCGCGGCGTCGACGATCAGGAAGGTGCGGCCCGCCTCTTCCTTGCGGTAGATGACGCTCGTGACGAGGATGCCGGCATTGGCCGCGATCAGCCGGCCCGGCTCGAAGATCACTTTCGCTCCGAGGTCGCGCACATGCCGCTTGACGATCTCGGCATAGGCGGGAGGTCCCGGCGGCAGCTCGTTGGACTGGCGGTAGGGCACGCCGAGGCCGCCGCCGAGGTCGATATGGGTGATGTCGTGGCCGCGCCCTCGCAGCCGCCGCACCAGCTCGGCGAGCTTGGCGAAGGCGAGGTCGAAGGGCTCGAGCTCGACGATCTGCGAGCCGATATGCATGTCGATGCCCGAGACCGCGATGCCCGGCAGCGTCGCCGCGAGGTCGTAGACCGCCTCGGCACGCTCGAAGGCGATGCCGAACTTGTCGGACTTCTTGCCGGTCGAAATCTTAGCGTGCGTTCGGGCGTCGACGTCCGGGTTGATGCGGAACGAGACGTGCGCGGTGCGCCCCGAGGCCGAGGCGCGCGCCGAGATCGCGTGAAGCTCGGGCTCCGACTCGACGTTGAAGCAGAAGATGCCGGCATCGAGGCCGGCGTCGATCTCGGCCGCCGTCTTGCCGACGCCGGAGAACATGATCTTCTCCGCCGGAATGCCGGCGGCGAGCGCGCGCGCGAGTTCGCCGCCCGACACGACGTCGGCGCCGGCGCCGAGCGCCGCCAGCGTCCGCAGGACCGCCTGGTTCGAGTTCGCCTTCATCGCGTAGCAGACGGTGGCGTCGATGTCGGCGAAGGCGTCGGCGAAGACGCGGTAGTGCCGCGTCAGCGTCGCGGTGGAATAACAATAGAAGGGCGTTCCGACATCGGCCGCGATCG
>NZ_CAJYIU010000033.1 GCF_913775355.1 uncultured Aureimonas sp. | reverse complement strand
AGAGCGGGAAGGTCGCGACCCATCTCACGCGGGTCGAGGAACCCGTCGTCTCCGTCGAACTGGATGACGAGCGGGCTGTCGTTCGAACGGAAAGCGGCCGAACGATCTCGGTTCGCCTTCTCGTCGGTTCCGACGGTCGGCATTCGGTCGTCCGCGAGGCGATGGGGGTGCCGGTCCGGACCTGGTCCTATCCCCAAATCGCTTTGGTGCTGAACTTCGGACACCAACGGGACCACGAAGGCATCTCGACCGAATTTCACACACCGACCGGTCCTTTCACGCAGGTGCCGCTGCCGGGTCTTCGGTCGTCGCTGGTCTGGGTCGAAACGCCGGACGAGGCGATACGGCTGAAGGATCTGCCGGTCGAGCTGCTGTCGCGCGAGGTCGAACGACGCCTGCATTCGATCCTCGGCGCGGTCGAGGTGGAAGAGCCGATCCAGAGCTTCCCCCTCTCGGGAGCATCGGTTGCCCGCCTGTCCGGCCGGCGATGCGCGCTTGTCGGCGAGGCAGCCCATGTGTTCCCGCCGATCGGCGCGCAGGGTCTCAACCTCGGCATTCGCGATGTGGACGCCCTCCTCACCTCGGCCCTCGAAAGCCGCGACGACCCGGGCGGCGCGGCGATGCTCGCGGCCTACGAGACGCGCCGACGCACCGATGTCGCGACACGCACGGCAGCCGTCGATCTTCTCAACCGTTCGCTGCTGACGGGCTTCCTGCCGGTCCAGGCCGCACGCGCTCTCGGTCTCGGCGCGCTCGCGTCGGTGCCCGTCCTGCGTCATGCGCTGATGCGGGAAGGCGTGGAACCGGGTTCGGCGCTGGCGGGAATCGCGTCTCGCGTTCGCTCGCTCTTGCCGGGGCAGCGCGCTTCTGGGTAAGGGGCGCTTATGAGCCCCCGCCAGTCCAAGACCGCCCGCTTCTCCATCGGACAGATCGTCCGCCACCGATTCTTCCCGTTCCGGGGCGTGATCTTCGATGTCGATCCCGAGTTCGACAACACGGAGGAATGGTATCAGTCCATTCCCGAGGAGATGCGGCCGCGCAAGGACCAGCCGTTCTATCACCTGCTCGCCGAGAACACCGAGACGGAATACGTCGCCTACGTCTCGGAACAGAATCTCCTGCCGGACAGCGAGGGCGGCCCAGTGCGGCATCCCCAGATCGCCGAGATCTTCGACGGCCCCGTGGACGGCGCCTACATTCTGAAGGAGACCAACCTCAACTGAGGCGGTCTGCCGGACATGAAAACGGCGGCCCGAGAGGCCGCCGTTTCCGATTCACGTGGTCGCCCGCGAATTACTGCGCGGCGGTTTCCTTGGCCTTCGTCTGCGCTTCCTCGAAGCGCTGGCGGCGGGCCTCGGCCTGGCTCTGCAGCGCCTCGTTCAGCTGCTGCTGGCGCTGGGCGATCTCCGGCTCGGCGCGCGCCGGGCCGTCGTAGGCGCCGGTGAAGCCCGAGAGCGTGATGGTGATCGGGTTGGGCTGGCGCTGGAAGTTCACCGAGGTGACCTTCAGGTTGGTGCCCTTCTTCATCGACGCCACCACGGCGTCAGAGAGCTCGACCTCGGCGATGCAGCGGTCCGGGAAGCAGACCGAATAGTTCAGCGTCTGGGGCTTGTTGGCGTCGATCTGGAGCTGCACGCCCGCCGGGATCACGCGGCCGGTCGGCACCACGGCCTGCAGAACCTTCTGCTTCACCTTGCCGTTGACGTTGATGAGGTTCACGGCGGTGATCAGCTGACGCGTGTCGGCGATCATCGTGTACTGCGTGTTGCAGATTTCGTTATCGCCCTGCTTCGAGCAGACCTTGAACCACTCGGCCGGCACCTGCTGGGCCTGGGCCATCGCGCCCGTTGCCGGCACGGCGGCCAGGAGAGCGAGGCCGGCGATCGTGACGGCGCGCTGGCGGGCGGAAAAGCGGGTTCTCACGGGTTGTGCATCCTTCTTTGGCGGAATGGCTCTGTCCGGTCGGCGCCTTCCATAGCGACCTGTGCGGTCGTCTGCAAATACGGCCGTTTGAAGACCTGCGCGAAGCTTGCGTCGAGCCTGCGGGAGGTAGGCAAGGCTTTGTGCTTTCGGTAGTTTCCCGCCCGAAATGGATGGAGTGCCCGCGACCATGACCTTCGGCCGAATGGCTTCGAACCGCCGTCTCCGGCTGATTTCCGCAGCCCTGTGTCTTCTGGCGCTCGGCTGGTCCGTGCGCGAGGCTGCGGCCGAGCCGCGCCATGCCATCGCGATGCAGGGCGAACCGAAATTGCCGGATGGGTTCGACCATTTCCCCTATGCCGATCCTTCGGCGCCGAAGGGCGGGCGCATGGTCTATGGCGTCTTCGGCGACTTCGACAATCTGAACCCGGTCAGCGTCCGCGGCGCGCTCACGACGGCACGCGGCATCTTCGGCGACCAGGAGTTCGGCAACCTCGTCTATGAGCCGCTGATGCAGCGCTCGATGGACGAGGCGTTCACGCTCTACCCGCTGATCGCGAAAACCGCCGAAACCGACAACGAGCGGACCTTCGTCGAGTTTCAGCTCGATCCCGCCGCCCGCTTCTCCGACGGGCGCCGGATCCGCCCGCAGGACGTGATCGCGACCGCCGATCTCCTGAAGGTTCAAGGCAGCGTCCGGCCGCAGTATTCGAACTGGCTGTCGAAGGTCGCGAAGGTCGAGCTGGCCGGACCGAACGGGGTCCGCTTCACCTTCAACGAGAAGGCCGACCGCGAACTGCCGCTGCTGCTTGCCGGCCTGCCGGTGCTTCCCGAAGGCGCGTTCGACGCGAGGACGATCACCGAGACCACGACGAAACCGCCGCTCGGGTCGGGCCCCTACCTCGTCGACCGGGTCGAACCGGGCCAACGCATCGTCTACCGCCGCAACCCGGACTACTGGGCCAAGGACGTCCCCTCCAAGCGCGGCCTCGACAATCACGACGAGATCGTCGTCGAGTATTATCGCGACCAGAACGCGCAGTTCGAGGCGTTCAAGAAAGGCCTTTCGTCGGTTTATCTCTATCAGCAGCCCAACCCTCGGCACTGGCGGACCGCCTACGACTTTCCGGCCGTCACCGAGGGCCGGGTGATCAAGGACACCTTTCCAAACGGTCGCCCCGCCAACCTCAACGCGTTCTTCTTCAATGGCCGCCGACCGGTCTTCGCCGATCCGCAGGTGAGACGCGCGCTCGGCATGGTGTTCGACTTCGAGTGGGCGAACGCCAACCTCTTCTACGATGCCTACACGCGGATGAGCGGCTACTTCGACAACTCCGAGCTTTCGAGCATCGGCCGGCCGGCCGACGCGCTGGAGCGCGAGTTGCTGGCGCCCTATGCGAGCCGCATCGACCCTGCCGTGATGGACGGCCAATTCCGCCAGCCGGTCGCCGACGGTACGGGCGCCGATCGTACGGTGTTGCGCGAGGCGTTCGATCTTCTTCAGTCCCGCGGCTATCGTCTCGAGGGGACGCGCATGGTCGCGCCGGACGGCGCGCCGGTGGCGTTCGAGATCCTCGTCCAGTCCACCGACCAGCAGCGGATCTCGCTCGCTTGGGCGCGCACCCTGTCGCGGATCGGGGTGACGGCGACCGTCCGGCAGGTGGACGACGCGCAGTACCAGAAGCGCAAGCAGAGCTTCGACTACGACGTCCTGATCTCGGCCTTCTCGGGCACGCTGTCGCCCGGCGCCGAGCAGATCAACCGCTGGGGTTCGGCGGCGAAGGATCGGCCGGGCTCTTTCAACTACGCCGGCGTCGCCGATCCGGCGGTCGACGCGCTGATCGCGAAGATGGTCGCGGCCCGCTCGCGCGAGGACTTCGTCTCCTCGGTGCGCGCCTACGACCGGATGCTGATTTCCGGCTTCTACGTCGTCCCGCTCTACTACGTGCCGGAGCAATGGATGGCGCGGTGGTCGATCGTGCACCACCCGGACGTCACGCCTCTGACCGGGTACTATCTGCCCGCGTTCTGGATCACCGACGAGAAGAGCTGAAGGCGGCGGCTTACGCCGCCTTCTTGAGCGTCTCGTCGGCAAAGCGGGCGAGCTGCGTGGCGACGGACGCCGCGCCATTCAACCGCTGCTCCGGCTTTGGCCAGTCGCGCATCAGGACGATGGACTGGTCGGGACGGATCTTCGCCGAAACACCCTGTTCCGAGATGTATCGCACCAGAGCGGCCGGGTTGGCGAAGCTCTTGTCGCGGAAGTGGATGACGATGCCCTTCGGCCCGGCGTCCAGCTTCTCGATATTGGCACGGCGGCACAGCGCCTTGATGAAGACGACCTTCAGGA
>NZ_CAJYIU010000032.1 GCF_913775355.1 uncultured Aureimonas sp. | reverse complement strand
GGGTGACGGGGTCGTAGGAACGGATCGAGACGATCCGGCCCTTTTCGTGCTCGATCCGGCAGGGCAGGTCGCCGCCGGCGGGGAAGAAGTCGACGACGCGCCCGCGGATCGCCGCCTCGCCCGGCTCGTCCACGCGGTCGTCGAAGAGGTAGCCGAGGCTCTGCAGGAAGGGGCGCATCGCCTCCACGTCGAAGTCTTCGCCGGCGCGGAACTCGCGATGAAGCGTCTTCCAGATGCTGCGCGGCGGGACACGCCGCACCAGCGCCTCGGCCGTGGTCACGACGATCTCGGGAAGGTTCTTCCAGTTGGTGAGCCAACGCAGAACGCCCATGCGCTGGCCCATCACGGCGCGTGAGGGCGAGAGACCGTCGTAGGGCAGGCAGTCCCAAGGCGGGAAATAGGCCACCTTCGCGGCAGGCTCGAGCGCCCGCAGGATCGCGGCGATGTCGCTGGCGCGGCGCGCGGTCTGCGCAACGAACACGAGCGGACGGGTCTTGTCGGTGCCCCGTCGATCGATCAGCCGGACAGCGGTCGCGCCCACCGGGTGCAGCGGCGAGATCGTCTCGGCGGCCGAAAGGCGGGTGTCGAGGTCGACGGACTGGAGCATATTACGCATCACTCTTGGCGGCGAAGGCCGGGTCGCGTGGGAAACGCGCGATGGGGGACTCCGATCCTCGCCGCCGAAAGCTGGTTCAATGTGTCGCCAACGATCCTGCGCCCGCCGTGGCGCGGGCCGGCGGATGCGGGAGTGACGAATGACGGACCACAAGAACGACACGCCCAATTCGCACCGTCCGCTCGGACGCCTCGACATGTCGAAGACGATCGACAAGGACGAGTACGAGGCCCGGCTGAAGACGGTGCAGGTCCGCTTCATGGAGATCCATCAGGCGTATCTCCACACGGGCGACGCCGCCGTCTGTGTCTTCGAAGGCTGGGATGCCGCCGGCAAGGGCGGTACGATCCGCCGGATGGCGGCCGTGATGGACCCGCGCGGCTTCAAGGTCTGGCCCATCGCCGCGCCGTCGCCGGACGATCTTCGCCATCACTATCTCTCGCGATTCTGGCAGCGCCTTCCCGGCAAGGGTGAGATCTGCGTCTTCGATCGATCCTGGTATGGCCGCGTGCTGGTCGAGCGCGTGGAAGGATTCGCCAAGCCCGCCGAGTGGGGGCGAGCCTATGACGAGATCAACGGATTCGAGAAATTGCTGACGGACTCGGGAACGCGCATCACCAAGGTCTTCCTCTACATCACGCCCGACGAGCAGCTGAAGCGGTTCAAGGATCGGATGGAGGACCCGCTGAAGCGCTGGAAGCTCTCCTACGAGGACTTCCGCAACCGCGAGCGCTGGTCGGACTATGAGAACGCCGCCAACGAGATGCTGGAACGGACGTCGACGACCAACGCGCCCTGGCTCGTGGTGCCCGCCGACGACAAGCGCTACGCGCGCATCACGGTGCTGGAGCATATCGCCGAGAAGCTTTCCGATGGCGTCGACCTCAAACCGCAGCCGGTCGGCAAGGAAATTGAGAAGCAGTTCGAGAAGCTGCGAAAGCTGAACGAGAAGGAAAATCGCTGACGATCTTCCTCAGCGATCGAGCCCCGCGCGCCGCATCGGCATGGCGTCGATCACCGCATTGATCTCGTCGAGCGGCGTCGGGGTCCGCGACGTCCATTTGATGCCGCCATCGAGGCCGATGAGGACGGCGACGAAGGGGGCGTCGGCGACACGGCTTTCCCGGCGGAGCGCGCCGGCGGACAGGTCGGACGGCGCCTTGCCGGCGAGAACGCGCACGTCCTGTCCGCGAACCGCGATCACCGTCATCTGCCGTTCCGCCAAATCCCGTTCCCGGCCGCGCAGAAACGCTTCCTGCCGCTCGGCGTCCGCCGCGCCGCCCTCGCTCGACACGAGGAGGAGAACGCGGCTTTCCCAGCGAAGCGCATCGAGCGAGCCGGCCGACGCCGCGACGCTGGAGGCGAGAAGTACGGGAGCCAGAAGATGAAAATCCACGACGCTACCTCCCGGTTCGTCCCTGACAACGGCATGGCCGCGCCGGTGTTCCTTGGCAGGACCTCGGTGCAGCCTTAGGCTTGCGGTTCTGAAGCGGAGCGGGGAGCGAATCGAATGCGACAGGTCGTCGGAGGACGGGACGCGCTGGTCGTGGTCGACGTGCAGAACGACTTCTGTCCCGGCGGCGCTCTGGCCGTCGCGGACGGTGATGCGGTCGTTCCCCTCATCAATGCCCTGGCGCCGCGCTTTGCGATCGTCGCGCTGACGCAGGACTGGCACCCAGCCGGCCACATTTCGTTCGCCAGCACCCATGGGCGCGAGCCGTTCACGTCGATCGACGTAGCCTATGGACCGCAGGTTCTGTGGCCCGACCACTGCGTTCAGGGGAGCATGGGCGCGGAGTTCCACCCCGCGCTAAACGTTCCGAACGCGCAGGCGGTAATTCGAAAAGGTCACCAGCTCGGGATCGACAGCTATTCCGGGTTTCGGGAAGCGGACCGGACAACGGCCGCGGGTCTTGCCGGCTACCTCAGGGAGCGCGGCACGCAGCGCGTCTTCGTCTGCGGTCT
Source organism: uncultured Aureimonas sp. (assembly GCF_913775355.1). GTDB lineage: Bacteria > Pseudomonadota > Alphaproteobacteria > Rhizobiales > Rhizobiaceae > Aureimonas. The sequence continues at coordinate 4,613 of NZ_CAJYIU010000032.1, read as the reverse complement.
GGCGACGGACTTCTGCGTCGCGTGGACCGCTTACGACGCAGCCGATGCGGGCTGGCCGGTCTTTGTGATCGAGGATGCCTGCCGGGCGATCGACCTCGAAGGATCCCTCGATCGCACATTCGCCGAGTTCGACCGGCGCGGCATCCAGCGCATCCGGGCCTCCGACCTCGATTGAGGCGGAGGCCCGCGATGGCTCAGTTCGTGCCGTTGGCGTCGGCCTGCGCCGAGGTCTTCGGCTCCGAGGTGCGGTCGATCCACTTCACGAAGCGGTCGATATAGCGCTGCAGGAACTCGCGCGTGTGGTCGTTGCGGATCGTGCCGTCCTCGGCGAAGTCCTCGGCCTTCCACACGAGATAGACTTCCGGCTGCCCCATCAGCACCACGTCCACGACGTTGAGGACGCTCTTCAGATGGTTCTGGCCGGCCGCCGCACCGGCGCCGCCCGGCGAGGTGCCGACGAGGCCGCCCGGCTTGGCGCTGAAGGCGTTCTGGCCGTAGGGGCGGGTACCCCAGTCGATGGCGTTCTTGAGGACGGCCGGGAAGGAGCGGTTGTACTCGGGGGTGACGAAGAGAACGGCGTCCGCGGTCTCGATCTCCCGCTTCATGCGCAGGACGGCTTCCGGCATGTCCGGCCACAGGTCGTCGTTGTACATCGGCACGTCGCCAAGTTCGACGATGCGGAAGTTGAGGCGCGGCGCGGCGAGCTTGCCGAGCGCCAGAGCCAGCTTGCGGTTGATCGATTCGCGGCGCAGCGAGCCGACGAGGACGGCGACGTCAGTCATGGAGACCTCCTGAAAAGTTGATCCCTATGTGCCGCGTCCGATGGTGCACTGCAACCGCCGCAAGGTGCCGAACGCCGTGAACGGATCGTCGTCGATCGGTCAGGTGGCGACGAGTTCGCGCGTTTCGTCGAAGCGCAGATCGGGGTTGCGCTCGCGCGCGTAGCGCAGCTCCCAGTCGCCCTTCGGCAGGAACACGGGACGACCGTCCCGGTCCTCGGCGACCGCCATCTTGTTCTCGTCGATGAAGGTCTTCAGCTTCTTCTCGTCGGGCGAGGAGATCCAGCGCGCGGTGGAATAGGGCACGGGCTCGAAGCCGATGTCGGTCTTGTATTCCTGCTTGATGCGCGACGCGAGAACGTCGAGCTGAAGCGGCCCGACGACGCCGACGATCCAGTTCGAACCGATGATCGGCTTGAAGACCTGAACGAGGCCTTCTTCAGCCAGATCCTCAAGAGCTCGGCGCAACTGCTTCATCCGCATCGTGTCTTCTAGCCGGACGCGCCGCATCACCTCCGGCGCGAAGGACGGCAGGCCGGTGAAGCGGAAGGTCTCGCCTTCGGTCAACGTGTCACCGACGCGCAGCGTCCCGTGGTTCGGGATGCCGATCACGTCGCCCGCGAAGGCTTCCTCGGCGAGGTCGCGTTCCTGCGCAAAGAAGTAGATCGGATTGTTGACCGCGAGCGGCTTGCCGGAGCGCACGTGGTTCAGCTTCATGCCCCGCTTGAAGTGGCCGGAGCAGAAGCGAACGAAGGCGACACGGTCGCGATGGTTCGGGTCCATGTTGGCCTGGACCTTGAAGACGAAGGCCGACACTGCATCCGTGCGCGGATCGACCGGACCCTTGTCCGAGGGCTGCGAGCGCGGCGGGGGCGCGAAGCGCGCGACGATGCGCAGGAGCTGGTCGACCGAGAAGTCCCGCAGCGCGCTGCCGAAGACGACCGGCGTCAGGTGCCCTTGGCGATAGGCGTCGGCATCGAAGGGCGCATAGCCCTCGCGCGCGAGCTCCGCTTCCTCGCGGAAGCGGGTCAGCACGTGCTCCGGCACCATCGCGTCGAGCGCCGGGTCGTCGATGCCCCTCATCTGCTTGACGCTGTCGCACGGCCCGCCGGCCCGCAGAGAGGAGTAGAGGTATTCGTTGGTGAAGAGGTCGTAGCAGCCGTGGAAATCGGACCCCATGCCGACCGGCCAGACCTGCGGCGACACGCTGAGCTGCAGCGCCTCCTCCACCTCGTCCATGACCTCGAACGCGTTGCGTCCTTCGCGGTCCACCTTGTTGGCGAAGGTGATGATCGGAATATCGCGGAGGCGGCAGATTTCGAAGAGCTTGCGCGTCTGGCTCTCGATGCCCTTGGCGACGTCGACGACCATGATGGCGCTGTCGACGGCGGTCAGCGTCCGGTAGGTGTCTTCGGAAAAGTCGCTGTGGCCGGGCGTGTCAAGGAGGTTGAAGGTGATACCCTCGCGCTCGAACGTCATCACCGACGAGGTGACCGAGATGCCGCGCGACTGCTCGATCTCCATCCAGTCCGAACGGGCGCGCCGGTTCTCGCCGCGGGCCTTGACCGCGCCGGCCATGTTGATGGCGCCGCCCGCGAGCAGGAGCTTTTCGGTCAGCGTGGTCTTGCCGGCGTCCGGGTGCGAGATGATGGCGAAAGTCCGCCGGGCGGCGAAGCCCTTGGGCGGGACCGAATCGCCCGGCCGGGCACCAGTGGTGATATCCGTTGCGGCGCTCATGGTCGCCCTTTCCGATCGTCTGGGCAGCGGCTCGGGCCGCTACCGAATTCTTTGCCCTTCCAATGACGGCTTGGCCGAGCGATCGCAAGGGTTTCGCCGCTTCCTCTCCGTCAGGGTCGAGCTCCGCCGCAGCGCAGCACATGCGACCAATTGACAGACAAAATCGCGCCTGAAAGGCTCAACTGGTCCGCTGGTCGTGCCAGTGGTCAGAGGTGGGATCGCATGTCGCTGTCGGAATTCGTCCTGGAGAACACGCCCGAGTTGCGCGAGGCCATCGTGCGCCGGAACGTGCGGGACGTGGTGGCGGAGAAGATCGCGATGCTGATCGCGTCCGGCATCTTCAAGGTCGGCGACGATCTGCCGAGCGAGCGCGATCTCGCCGCCGCGCTGCAGGTCAGCCGCGAGTCGGTTCGCGGCGGGGTGCAGATCCTGGCGGCCAGGGGATTGCTCGCGGTGCTGCACGGAGCGCGCACGCGCGTGCGGTCGGACGACGTCGGCCCGGAGTTTCGTCGTTCCCGCGAGCCGCGGCTGATCAACAGCTACGGGCTCGACGACGTCCACGAGGCGCGGCTCCTGAACGAACTCGTGGTGGTCGGCGATGCGGCCGGGCGGATGGACGAGGAGACCCTGCGCTTTCTCAACCAGTCCCTCAAGATGCAGGAAAATGCGCTGCAGGACCCCGTGCGCTTTCTGGTGCTGGACCGCGAGTTCCATCTGGCGATCTACCGCCGCTGCGCCAACCCGGTGCTCGCCGAGTTCGTCGGGGACCTCTTCGGATATATGATGCAGCAGCGGCATCGCGCGGTTTCCGAGCCCGGCGCGATCGCGCGCAGCCACGGGGACCATGCCGAGATCCTGCGGGCGCTGGAAGGGCGGGACCGCGATGCGACGGTGCGCGCCTTCGGCGTGCACATCCAGCGCATCTACGACACGACGCTTCGCGTGATGGGCCTGCCGCCTGTCGACGCCGAGAAGGAACAGGCCCGGTTGACGGGCTAGGCACCGGTCTGCCGCGGGGAGGCGGCATTCGGTGCGAGAGGGAGGAAGATGCATGAAGGTTCTTATCGTCGGCGCGGCCGGAATGATCGGGCGCAAGCTCGCCGAACGGATCGCCGCCGACGGCGGGCTCGGCGGCCGATCCGTCGAGCAAATGGTCATGGTGGACGTCGTCGAGCCGAAGGCGCCGGAAGGCCGGATCGGCAACGTCGTCTGCCGGGCGATCGACGTTTCGGCGCCGGACGCCACGGCTCCTCTGATCGCCGAGCGGCCCGACTTCGTCTTCCATCTCGCCGCGATCGTTTCCGGCGAGGCGGAGGCCGACTTCGAGAAGGGCTATCGCATTAATCTCGACGGCACACGCGACCTGTTCGAGGCCATCCGCCACGAGCACGGGCGCTCCGGCTACAAGCCCCGCGTCGTCTTCGCGTCCTCCATCGCCGTGTTCGGCGCTCCGTTCGATACCAGAGTGCCGGAAGACTTCGCGCTGACGCCGCTGACGAGCTACGGCACGCAGAAGGCGATCGGCGAACTGCTTCTCGCCGACTACACCCGTCGCGGCTTCCTCGACGGTGTGGGCCTGCGCCTGCCGACGATCTGCGTGCGCCCCGGCGCGCCCAACAAGGCGGCGTCCGGCTTCTTCTCCAACATCCTGCGCGAGCCGATGGCCGGCAAGCCGGCCGTGCTGCCGGTGGCGGACACGGTGCGGCACTACTTCGCCAGCCCACGCGCGGCGGTCGGCTTCTTTCTTCATGCCGCGACGATGGATACGAGCGCGATCGGTCCGCGCCGCAACCTGAACATGCCGGGGCTCTCCGCAACGGTCGGCGACGAGCTCGAGGCGCTTCGCGCCGTGGCCGGCGAAGGGGCGCTCGCCCTCGTCGAGCGGGTGCCGGACGAGACGATCATCCGCATCGTCGATGGCTGGGCGCCGGACATCGAAGCCAAGCGCGCCCGGGACCTCGGCTTCACCGTCGAGGCGTCGTTCGAGGAGATCGTTCGGGCGCATATCGAAGACGAGCTCGGCGGTTCGGTCCGGGCCCCGGCCTGACGAATGACGACGGCGAAAGAAGGATTGGACGGCATGACGGACGAGACGGC
>NZ_CAJYIU010000031.1 GCF_913775355.1 uncultured Aureimonas sp. | reverse complement strand
AGTAGCACCCGGGCTCGCGGACGTATCTGGAGAAGGATGTCGAACTCGGCGGCATTGGCCGTGAGCAGGGTCAAACCGAGCTTCTCCGCCTGGAGGAAGAGGACGCAGTCGTTCAGGGCCTTCATCTTGTTGTCGTCCGCGTAGCCTTGCGTACGGCCAAGGATACCGGCGAGGACGGCGGCTCGACCCAGCACGTCCGCGTCCGGCACGTGCAGGCGACGTTCCGGCATGCTGCGGACGAGCCGTTCGATGGCGGACTTCGCAGCCCGAGTGCGCCTGTCGTCCTCCCGGAGGAGACCGAGGCCGAACATGAGCTCGCCGACCGCGACCATCGAGTGGTTGACGATCCTGACGTCGCTCAACTGGTCCACGGCATCAGGCGTAACGCCCTTTGCCTGATGGAGGTAGACGCAGGTGTCCAGTAGCAGTGGGCCACCGGCGGTGGCCTCGTTCCCGATGAACGGCAACTGGTCGTCGGGTCGCCGCGCGAGGGAACGCCCGGGGTCCAGGCGCTTGATGCGCTCGGCCGCTGCGAAGTCGAAGGCCACGTCAGAACCCGAAGTCGAGGTCGGGATCCACCGTGCCGCGGACGGCATGGAACGCTTCCGCGAACTTGTCGTCGATCGCGACGCTCGCGAGGGCGAACTCCAGGAGCTCGGTATCGGACGTGATGCCGGTCCTCGCCTTGGCCTTCGCGATCAGCTCGCTCGAGACGCGGCCCGCGATGCGTCCGTCCTTCGAGACCGTCAAACCCTCGTCGGCAGCGGCATGCATGACGGCCTCGACCATCGCTCCGCTCGTTACGGAACGGATGACGCGGTCGGTTCGGAGAACCATGGGGTTCCCCTTCGCGGTGCCGCCCTCGACGACAGCCGTCTTGGGACGGCTGCGGGCGACGGTCACCTCGAGAAACTGCCCGCTGACGGCGTTGCGGCCCCGCTTGGAGTGACCTGCCGAACCCAAGCCGCTCGTGCGGGAAGGGCCGTGGTTCTTCGCCATGGCATCCTCCTTGTTCAACGGATTTGGCTGTTGTGTAACATAACTATCGTTGCAGGATAATCAACGAACTTGCCGCCCGACAGGGCTCGGCGCACCGACGCATCGGACCTACGGTCGCAAAACTCCCTTGGGCAGGCGTCAGGCATTCCGGTGTTTCGGGACGGCGCCCCCTTGTACGTATCGGGGATCGTATCGGACGGGCCGTCATTCGATCAGGATCGTCGGGATGAAGCCCCCGAGACCCTTGTTCTGGTCGTAGATCCGCATCGGAAGGTCAGCCTTCGGCATCCAAACCCGCCCGACGTCGACCGCCGCCGACACGGGCATGCTTCTGCGCGCCGAGGCCGGTGCGATCACGCTTCGCGGAACCGATCTGGAGGTTGACGCGATGGTTCGCGTTGACGGCGCCGCTGTCGGGGTTGCGGGGGCGCTGGCGGTGCCGGCGGACAAGTTCGCCGCAGCGCTCGCGCAGTGGCCGGACGGCCTCCTGACGGTCGAAAGCGACGGCCGTCGCCTGACGGCAAAGATCGGCCGCTCGCGCGCCACCATGCCTGTCCTGCCGGAGGTCGACTTTCCCGACATTCGCAGGGGCGAGACGCTGACCGAGTTTGTGATCCCCGGCTCCGACCTGACCGCCATGTCCGAGAAGTGCGGGTTCGCGATCGGCACCGAGGAGACGCGCGCCTACCTGACCGGCATCTACCTTCACGCCACCGATCGCAGCCTCGTCGCGGTCGCGACGGACGGGCATCGCCTGTCACGCTTCGATATGCCCCTGCCCGAGGGTGCCGAGGCCATGGAGGGCGTGATCATCCCCCGAAGCACCGTGAAGCTCTGGCAGCATCTTCTCGGCAAGGAAGAGAGCGATCCCGTGACGATCGAGACCGGCGAGGGTTTCATCCGCTTCTCGTCGGAGCTGATGACGCTGCACTCGAAGGTCGTCGGTGGAACGTACCCGGACTACCTGCGCGTGATCCCGCGCGGGAACAACCAGGTCGCTCTGATCAGCCTCGCCGACTTCGGCGCGGCCGTCGATCGTCTCCTCGTTTTTTCAGAGGGAGAAGGGTAGCGGGTTGAAGGTCGTGTTCGCTGCCGGCGAGCTGCGGATGACGATGCAGTCCGAGGCGGGCGAGGCCGAGGAGTTCGTCACGGCCGAGTGCGATTTCGATTTGGAGGTCGGGTTCAACGGCAAGTACCTGCGCGAAATGCTGTCGACCATGAAGGGCCCGAAGATCAGCATGGCGATGTCCGATCCGAGCGCCCCACCGCTGATTACCGACGAGGCGGACCCGCGCCGGGAAATCGTCGTCATGCCGATGCGGGTTTGACGATGGCGCACCAACCCGTTTCAGCCGCAGCCAAGGCCCTGATCGCCGCGATCTCGAACGACGACAGCAAGCACGGGGGCCTTCTTTCACGGCAGACGATCCGCAAGGCGGACGAGCTGCGCATCGCCCTCGCCCGCTTCGAAGCGGCGCCGACGCCCGAGACAGCCCCATGAGCCGCCGAGCCATCTTCGCCTATGAACGGGGCCTGCGCGGCCCCTCGCCTGTCGTCTTCTACGACGACGTTCCCAACGTGAACGGCAAGCCCACGCCCCTCCTCGCTCGGCACGAGATCGAGGGCGGCACGGGCAACGCCGAGTTCTTCCCCGGCGCCGACGAAACGCCGAGCCTCACCCGCCTAGCAACCGCCTTCCCACCGCCGAGTGGAGAGACCGCATGAGCGCGACTGCCCCTCTCCTTTCCGCCGACCAGGTCATGTCGATCCTGAACGTCAGCCGGACTACGCTCCGGCGTTTAGAGCATGACGACAAGTTTCCAAAGCCCATCCGGCTTGGCAGTCGTCTCAAGCGCTGGAAGGCCGCGGACATCGACGCTTTTATCGCCGTCCAAGGACAGTGAAACGGTTCTCTTCGTTCGACAGAATTTCACCGGCTCCGTCCAATACCCGTCCAAGGGTGGAGGTCGGAGCCGTTTCGGTTTTCTAAGTAATTGTATTTGTTGGAGCGGGCGATGGGGATCGAACCCACGACATCCAGCTTGGGAAGCTGGCGTTCTACCGCTGAACTACGCCCGCGCTCGAGGCAGGACACTGCCCGCTGGGCGGGAAGCCGTCAAGCGGCGTCAGGTGAAATGCTTGGAGAGCTTCAGGCCCTGCGCCTGATAGTTGGACTTCAGATCGGCCCCGTAGAGCCGGTCCGGCAGGCTGGCCATCCGCTCGTAGACGAGGCGCCCGACGATCTGGCCGTCCTCCAGGATGAAGGGCACGTCGTGACTGCGCACCTCGAGCACGGCGCGCGAGCCCGAGCCGCCGGCCGCCGAATGGCCGAAGCCGGGATCGAAGAAGCCGGCGTAATGGACGCGGAACTCGCCGACCAGCGGGTCGAAGGGCGTCATCTCGGCGGCAAAGGCCGGCGGCACATGGACCGCCTCCTTGGAGACGAGGATGTAGAATTCGTCGGGATCGAGGACGAGCTCGCCTACCGCCCCGCGGCGGATCGGCTCCCAGTAGTCGAGCATCGAAAGCGCGGCGCGCCGATCGACGTCGACGACGCCTGTGTGCCGCTTGCCGCGGTAGCCGACGAGACCCGTCTCGTCACCGGCCAGATCGATCGACAGCGCGATGCCGCCGCCGGAGATATTGGCGTCCGTGGCAGTGGTCAGACGTTCGGCCTCGTGCAGCGCGGCGAGCTCCGCCTCATGCAGCTGCGCGTCGCCGGTGCGGAAGCGGATCTGGGTGAGGCGCGAGCCCGGACGCACCACGATCGGGAAGGTGCGGGGGCTGATCTCGAGGAAGAGCGGCCCCCTGTAGCCGGCCGGGATCTTGTCGAACTCCTGCGCCCCGTCCGACAGGACGCGGGTGAAGATGTCGAGGCGGCCGGTGGAACTCTTCGGATTGGTCGCGGCGCGGATCTCGGCAGGCAGGTCGAGCCCCTCCTGCAACGGCACGATGTAGACGCAGCCGGTCTCCAGGACAGCACCGCCGGACAGGTCGATCTCGTGCATCGACAGGCGGCGGAGCTTGGCCTCGACCGGATTGCCCCGGCCCGGCAGGAAGCTCGCCCGTACCCGGTAGGCCTTTGCGCCGAGCCTGAGGTCGAGGCTCGCCGGCTGGATCTGGTCGGCATCGAAGGGACGCTCGCACGCGATGCGCCCGTCCGCGGACAGACGCGCGATGTCGCGATCGGGAAGGATGCCGCCGGCCATGAACTCAACTCCAAGCTGATCCACGCGTTAGCAGGCCCGGCGAGGCTTGGAAACGGGCCGATTGATTTCGGCTGCGGACAGGATTAAGGCTCGCCGCGTTCGTGGTGATTTGCCGGCCGGCTTGCAGCCACGTAAAACAAGTCGCTAAAGGCCGTTTCGCCTCACCCCCGAGCGGCCTCATCGCGTCTGTCGCCCCGTTTGCAAAGCGGCCTCGGAGACGTCCATGCTGAAGAAGAACGACGCACCCCGCCCCTTGCGCCCGGCGACCACCATGGTTCACGGCGGCACCATGCGCTCCGGCTTCGGCGAGACCTCGGAAGCCCTCTTCCTGACGCAAGGCTTCGTCTACCCGACCGCCGAGGCCGCCGAGGCCCGCTTCAAGGGTGAGGAGCCGGGCTTCGTCTATTCGCGTTACGCCAATCCGACGACGCGGATGTTCGAGGAGCGGATGATGGCGCTGGAGGGCGCCGAGGACGCGCGCGCCACGGCATCGGGCATGGCCGCCGTCTCGGCCGCGCTCCAGTGTTCCGTCCGGGCCGGCGATCATGTGGTGGCCGCGCGGGCTCTCTTCGGCTCCTGTCGTTATATCATCGAGACCGTGCTCGGGCGCGCCGGCGTCGCCTGTACGCTCGTCGACGGGCGCGACCTCGAGCAGTGGAAGGCGGCGGTTCGGCCCGAGACCAAGCTGTTCTTCCTGGAGAGCCCGACCAATCCGACGCTGGAGGTCATCGACATCCGTGCCGTCGCCGAGATCGCCCACGAGGCCGGCGCGCGCCTCATCGTCGACAACGTGTTTGCCACGCCGATGCAGCAGAAGCCGCTGGAGCTGGGCGCCGACGTCGTGATCTATTCGGCGACCAAGCATATCGACGGCCAGGGCCGGTGCCTCGGCGGCGTCATCCTGTCGGACGCTAAGTGGATCGCCGAGGAACTGCAGGACTTCTTCCGTCACACCGGACCGTCGCTGTCGCCGTTCAACGCCTGGTGCCTGCTCAAGGGCCTAGAAACCCTTCCGCTGCGCGTTGCCCAGCAGACGGCCAACGCCTCGCGCCTCGCCGATGCGCTGGCAGCCTCCCCGAAGGTCTCGCGCGTCATCTATCCCGGCCGCGCCGACCATCCCGATGCCGAGGTCATCGCGCGCCAGATGTCGGGTGGCTCGACCCTCCTGGCACTCGACCTGAGGGGCGGCAAGGAGGCGGCTTTCCGGTTCTCGAACGCGCTCGAGATCATCAAGATCTCGAACAATCTCGGCGACGCCAAGAGCCTGATCACGCATCCCGCGACGACCACCCACAAGAGCCTCACCGACGAGGCACGCGCCGAGCTCGGCATCGGACCGGGGCTCTTGCGCCTGTCGGCCGGCATCGAGGACGGCGCCGATCTCGTCGAGGACGTCGAGCGGGCGCTCGCCAGCGTCTGACCGCGCGGCCTTCCGGCTGCATCGACCCGGTTTTGCCGCAATCGTCTGCGGATTGCGGCAGGCCTCTTTCGCGCTCCTTGGCGCCTTTAACGAACCGAAGGACCATGTATCAGGCGACCACGCGCCACATCACCGTCAAGGTGACACCGTCCTATCTCGGCGACCAGTCCGATCCGTCGGAGGGGCACTGGGTCTTCGCCTACCGGGTGGAGATCGAGAACGGCTCGCGCGAGACGGTGCAGCTGCGCGCGCGCCGCTGGCAGATCACCGACGGGCTCGGCCGGGTCGAGGTCGTGGAAGGTCCGGGCGTCGTCGGTGAGGAGCCGATCCTGGAGCCCGGCGACAGCTTCACCTACACGTCGGGATGCCCGCTCTCGACCCCGTCCGGCATCATGCGCGGGCACTACCGGATGCAGTCGATCGACGGCAGCCTGTTCGAGGTCGAAATCCCGGCCTTCTCGCTGGACGCTCCGGCCGAGCGACGCGTCCTCAACTAAAGGGATCTCCGGCCGCGCCGGAAGCTTGGCGCGCCGCTCGTTTCGGACCCCGGTAACGCGCGGAGGGGGAGGCGGTGCCGGGGCGGACAGCGCTCCAGGCCTTCAGCCAAAACGCTCGATCACCGCCGGCGATGCAACTCCCTCATCGCGAAGCATCATCGCGGCCCGAATGCGCGCCGCCGCCCGGTCCGCGGCGTCAACGCTTCGCGCATGAACGAAACAGAGGGGTTCACCAGCGTCCAGCCTCGCGCCGAGCGGCGCGAGGGCCGAAAGCCCGACGGCGAAGTCCACGGGATCGCCCGGCCGCGTGCGTCCGCCGCCGAGTTCGACGACCGCCAGCCCGAGCGCGCGGGTGTCGACGGCCGCCAGCGCGCCGGCCCGATCGAGGCTCACCGGCCGCACGATCGGGGCCGCCGGCAGGAACCGATCGGGGTGTTCCAGAAGATCGGCGGGGCCGCCGAGCAGCGACACCATCCTCGCAAAGTGTTCGGCTGCCCGACCGTCGTCGAGCGCGGCCCGCGCCATGGTCTCCGCAGCGGACATCGTCGGCGCCAGGCCCCCGGCGCAGAGGGCCTCCGTAGCGAGGGCAAGCGTGACGGCTTCCAGCCGAGCGTCGCGCCCCCGGCCGGTGAGGAAGCGGATGGCGTTGGCGACCTCAAGCGCATTGCCGGCATCGCTGGCCAAGGGTTCGTCCATGCCAGTGAGGAGCGCGCTGCAGCGGAGGCCTGCGCCCTGCGCGGCCTCGACCAGCGAGCGCATCAGCACGCGCGCGTCGTCCGCCGCCGCCATGAAGGCGCCGGAGCCGGTCTTCACGTCGAGCACCAGCGTGCCGACGCCGGAGGCGAGCTTCTTCGACAGGATAGAGGCGATGATGAGCGGGATCGACTCCACCGTCGCCGTGGTGTCGCGCACGGCGTAGATCCGGCCGTCCGCGGGCGCAAGCCGGGCACTGGGACCGACGATGGCGCAGCCGGCCTCGCGCACGGCGCGCCGGAGCGTGTCCCGATCCGGCGTCACGGCATAGCCGGGGATCGATTCCAGCTTGTCCAGCGTCCCGCCGGTGTGGCCGAGCCCGCGGCCCGAGATCATCGGCACGAAGGCGCCGCAGGCGGCAAGAATCGGCGCGAGCATCAGCGAGACGTTGTCGCCGACCCCGCCGGTGGAGTGCTTGTCGACGACGGGGCCGGGCACGTCCGACCAGTCGAGCACCTCGCCGGAGTCGCGCATCGCTAAGGTCAGCGCGACGGTCTCGGCCTCGTCCATGCCGCGCAGGAAGACGGCCATCGCGAAGGCCGCGATCTGCGCTTCGCCGACCCGGCCGTCCGTGACGCCTGCCACGAATTCGGCAATCTCGGCGGTCTGAAGCGGGTGGCCGTCGCGTTTGCAGCGGATGATCTCCTGCGGCAGCATCAGGCGACGATGTCCGGCAGCGCGGCGGAGAGGATGCGCGCCAGACGCGCGCCGCCGAGCGGGGCGACCTCCTTGGTCTCGGCGTGGCTGAGCTCGGCGCCCGTGATGCCGGCGCCCATGTTGGTGATGACCGAGGCGGCGACGACGCGAAGGCCGAGGAACCGCGCGAGAATCGTCTCCGGCACCGTCGACATGCCGACCGCATCGGCGCCGAGCACCTTCGCCATGCGGATTTCGGCCGGTGTCTCGAAGGAGGGGCCGGAGAACCACATGTAGACGCCGCGATACAGCCCCTCCTCCGCCTTCACGGCGCCGCGCAGCATCGCCGTGCGAAGCGCTTCGTCGTAGGCCGTCGTCATGCCGACGAAGCGCGCGTCGGTCGGCTCGCCGATCAGCGGGTTCCGGCCGGAGAAGGCGATGTGGTCCTCGATCAGCATGACCTCGCCGGGCTGGATCGACGGATTGACCGAACCGGCAGCGTTGGTCAGCACTAGGATCTCGATGCCGACGGCCTTCAGGGCCTCGAGCGCCGGACGCATGGCGGCGGGGTCGCCGGTTTCGTAATAGTGGATGCGGCCGGACAGGATCACGATCTCGATCCCGGCGAGCCAGCCGATCACGATCTCCCCGGCATGACCGCTCACCGCCGAGACCGGCATGCCCGGCAGCGCGGAATAGGGCACGCGCTTGGGCTCCTGAACCGCGTCGACGAGTGCGCCGAGACCCGAGCCCAGGATCAGCGCGACGCGCGGCGCCCGTGCGCCGAGCTGCGAGCGGAGCGCATCGGCGAGTTCGCTCATCAGACGGCGTCCTGAGGGAAGGCCTTGGGCAGGAGTTCGTCCATCAGGACCGTCTCGATCACGCCCTCGGTCGCGTCGCACAGGAACACCCGCGTCTCGGGCCGTGCGAACTCGGCGATGCGCTGGCGACACCCGCCGCAGGGGCTGCAGGCGCGCAGGCGCTCCGCAACGACGGCGATCTCGGCGATCTTGCCGCCGCCGTCCATCACCATGTGGGCGATCGCGGTCGTCTCCGCGCACCAGCCCTCCGGAAAGCTCACGACCTCGATGTTGCAGCCCGCATAGATGCGCCCGTCCTCGGTGCGCAGCGCCGCACCGACGGGAAAGTTCGAATAGGGCGCATGGCACTTCTTCATCGCCGCGCGGGCCTTGAGGAAGAGGTCTTCGGACATGGGACATCTCAAGCGTTCGAGGACGGGGCGCGGGCGTCAGCGCTCCTTGACGTAGGGCACGCCGCCGGCCTTCGGCGGGCGCGACTTGCCGACGAAGCCGGCCAGGAGGATCACCGTCAGGATGTAGGGCAGCGCCTGGACGAACTGCGGCGGGATCTGCCCGATGCCCGGCAGCGGCGTCGTCTGCAGCCGGATCGAGGCGGCATCGAGGAAGCCGAAGAGAAGGCAGGCAAGCAGCGTCGGCACCGGCTTCCAGTTGGCGAAGATCAGGGCGGCGAGCGCGATGTAGCCGCGCCCCGCCGTCATCTCGCGCGTGAAGCCCGCCGACTGCGCCATGGCGAGATAGGTGCCGGCAAGGCCCGTCAGCACGCCGCAGATGATCACGGCGCGGTAGCGCAGCCATGCGACCGAGATGCCGGCCGTATCCACAGCGCCGGGGTTTTCGCCGACGGCCCGGAGGCGCAGGCCGAAGCGCGTGCGATAGAGCACCCACCACGTGAAGGGGACGGCGAGGAAGGCGAGCCAGACCAGCGCGTTCTGGCCGGACAGGAGGCCGGAATAGACGAAGCCGACGACCGGCACGTCGCGCAAGGCCTCCGCGCCCGGCAGTTCGATCCCGAGGAAGCGCTGGTCGGGGCCGAGCGGCGGCGTGACGCCGCCTTGGGCGAACCATGCGCTGCCGAGGATGATGGTGAGGCCGGAGGCGATGAAGTTCAGCGCGACGCCGGACACGATCTGGTTGCCGCGATAGGTGATCGAAGCAAGACCATGAATGAGCGCGAAGAGGACGGCGACGCCGACGCCCGTCAGCAGCCCGAGGATCGCCGAGCCGGTGACGGCGGCGGCCGAGGCCGAGGCAAAGGCGCCGGCCAGCATCTTGCCCTCGAGGCCGATGTCGAAGACGCCGGAGCGCTCGGAATAGAGGCCGGCGAGCGCTGCGAAGATCAGCGGCGTCGAGAGGCGGATGGTGGAATCGAGAAGATTGAGGAGACCGGCGAGATCCATCAGCGTGCCTCCCCGCCGGCCGGCTTCGGCCCGGTCTCTCGCAACCGCAGGAACCCGTACATGACCCCGACGCCCGGGCGGAGCATGTTCTCGAGCGCCCCGGCGAAGAGGATCACGAGCCCCTGGATGATGACGATCATGTCGCGCGAGATCGTCGGCATGTCGAAGGCGAGCTCCGCCCCGCCCTGGTAGAGCGTGCCGAAGAGCAGCGCGGCGGGAATGATGCCGGCCGGGTGCCCGCGCCCCATCAGCGCGACGGCGATGCCGACGAAGCCGGCGCCGGCCGGAAAGTTCAGCTGAAGCCGGTACTGGTCGCCCATCACCGAGTTCAGGGCCATCATGCCGGCAAGGCCACCCGAGATCAGCATGATGGTGACGACAAGGCGCGTCTCCTTCATGCCGGCATAGCGTGCGGCGGACGGCGAGAAGCCCAGCGTGCGAATTTCGTAGCCGAGCCGGGTGCGCCATATCAGCACCCAGACCGCGACCGCGGCGAAAAGCGCGACGAAGAACGTCACGTTGAGCGGCGCGCCGCCGAGGTCGAAGCCGAGCGCATCGAAGAGGCTGCCGAGCTTCGGCAACTGCCCCCCCGCATCGAACTGGCGCGTCTCGGGCTGCATCGTGCCGATCGGCCGCAAGGGGCCGACGAGGAGATAGACCATCAGCGCGGAGGCGATGAAGTTGAACATGATCGTCGTGATGACGACGTGGCTGCCGCGCTTGGCCTGGAGGTAGCCCGGCAGGAAGGCCCAGGCCGCTCCGACCGCGAAGGAGGCGATCACCGCCAGCGGCAGGTTCACCCACCAGGGCAGGACCGAGCCCAGATTGAGCGCCACGAAGGCGACGCCGAGCCCGCCGACATAGGCCTGCCCCTCGCCGCCGATGTTGAAGAGACCGCCGTGGAAGGCGACGGCGACGGCAAGGCCCGTCAGGATGAAGTTCGTCGTGTAGAACAGCGTGAAGCCGAATCCTTCGCCGTAGCCGAAGGCGCCGCGCAGCATCAGCCGCGCTGCCTCGATCGGACTTTCGCCGACGGCCAGCACCACGAGCCCCGCAACGAGGAAGGCCACGACGACGTTGAGTAGCGGGATCACGCCATGGTCGATCCAGGCGGGCAGCTTGGCATAGGGTCGGCTCATGCCGGCTCCTCGGAAGGCGGGGTCAGGTCGATGCGCCCTTCCGCGTCGAGCGGAAAGAACGGGTTGTGGGCAGGTTCCCAGAGGTGGCCGTCCGGGTCGGAGAGATAGCCGGAATAGCCGCCCCAGAAGACCTTTTCGGGCGGCTTCACCGCCTCGCCTCCGGCCGCGACTGCTTGTGCGAACAGGCGGTCGGTCTCAGCCTCGGACGCGAGGTTGATCGCGAGCGTCACACCCCGGAAGCGCGGCAGCGGCTGCGCGGTCAGGCCGGCGTCCGCCGCCAGGTCGTCGCGCCCGAAGAGCGAGAGAACGATCCCCTCCCCTTGCAGGAACACGACCTTGTCGTTGCCGGCATCCGTTCGCATCCACCCGAGCGCCTCGTAGAAGCGGGAGGATCGCGTGAGGTCAGCGACGCCGAGCGTGATCAGCGAGACGCGCGCGTCCCTCATTCGGCGGCCTCGCGGCGCGTCTCGCCGGCCATCAGAAGGCCGATCTCGCCCTCGTCCGCCTCCGGCCCGACCTCGCCGACGATGCGGCCAGCGAACATGACGAGGATGCGGTCGGCGAGCGAACGGATCTCGTCCAGCTCGACCGAGACGAGGAGCACGGCCTTGCCGGCGTCGCGCATCTCGACGACGCGGCGGTGGATGAACTCGATCGCGCCGACGTCGACGCCGCGCGTCGGCTGGCCGATCAGAAGCACGGCAGGATCGCGCTCCATCTCGCGCGCCAGCACGATCTTCTGCTGGTTGCCGCCGGAGAAATTGGCGGTGCGAAGGTCTGGCGACGGCGGGCGGATGTCGTAGGCGGCGATCTTCGCCTCGGCGTCCCGGCGCATCGCCTTCGGATCGAGGAACGGACCGGAGCCGAGGCTGGGATCGCGGTGGTAGCCGAGAACGGCGTTCTCGGCCTCGCGGAAGGGCAGGACCAGACCGACATGGTGCCGGTCCTCCGGCACATGCGCGAGTCCCCTCGCCCGCATCTCCGCCGGATCGAGCGCGCCAGTCGGATCGAGCGTCTCGCCCCTCAGCCGCATCCGGCCCCGTTCGGCGCGGCGGATGCCCGACAGCGCCTCCAGAAGCTCGGATTGCCCATTGCCCGCCACCCCGGCGATGCCGACGATCTCGCCGGCACGCACGGTGAAGGACACGTCGTCGACCATCGCGACGCCGCGCCCGTCGCGCACCGACAGTCCCTCGACCTCTAGGAGCGGGACGCCGGGCGCCGCCGGCTTCTTGTCGACCCGCAGGAGGACGCGTCGCCCGACCATCAGCTCGGCGAGTTCGCCGGCGCTCGTTTCGCGCGTCCGGCGCGTGGCGACTATCTCGCCGCGTCGCATGACGGACACGTTGTCGGTGACGTCGAGAATCTCGCGCAGCTTGTGGGTGATGAGGACGATCGTCTTGCCCTCGGCCCGCAGCTGGCGGAGGACCGTGAAGAGCTGGTCGGCCTCGGCGGGTGTGAGCACACCCGTCGGCTCGTCGAGGATCAGGATCTCGGCGCCGCGATAGAGCGCCTTCAGAATTTCCACCCGCTGCTGGAGGCCGACCGGCAGCGTCTCGACCACCGCGTCCGGGTCGATCGCCAGCCCGTGCTCCTTCTCGAGGCGGAGGAGTTCGGCCCGCGCGCGGCGGATGCCGGGCGACAGGAGGCCCGACTGTTCGGCCCCGAGCATGATGTTTTCCAGCACCGTGAAGGGCTCGACCAGCATGAAGTGCTGGTGGACCATGCCGATGCCGGCCGCGATCGCCGCATTCGAATCGGGGATCGCAACCGGCTGGCCGCCGACCCGGATCTCGCCCTCGTCGGCCTGGTAGAAGCCGTAGAGGATCGACATGAGCGTTGACTTGCCCGCGCCGTTCTCGCCCACGATCCCGTGGATGGTGCCCTTCTCCACGCGCAGATTGATGTCGCGGTTGGCGCGCACGGCGCCGAAGGTCTTCGAGATGCCGATCAGCTCGATCGCAGGGCCCATGCCGATCCCATCACCGTTCTTACGTGAGCGTCAGGTTATCGATCCGCGCGCCGAAGCGCCAGACCGCCCGTCCCGCCGAAGTAGGCCGCACAAGGCCTTGATCCACAGCCCGTGCGTGCCCCATGTGACGGCACGAGACGACGAGACGGAGCCCCCTTGTCCGAAACCCCGAAGCGCCCCCGCCAGAGCCGAGCCGATTATCGCGCCTTCGTCGACGTGACGACGCGCTGGTCCGACAACGACATGTACGGCCACATGAACAACGCGGCCTACTACGCCTTCTTCGACACGGCGGTGACGAACTGGCTGTTCGGCACAGGCCTCTCTGCGCAGGACTCGATGTTCTTCGTGGCCGAGACCGGCTGCCGCTACCTGTCGGAGGTCGGCTATCCCGATCGCGTTCGTGTCGGCCTCCGGGTCGGGCACCTCGGCACGACCTCGATCCGCTACGAGATCGGCATCTTCCGCAACGACGAGGACCTTGCCGCGGCCGAAGGGCTGTTCGTCCACGTCCACGTCGACAAGGCGACCCGCCGCCCGGCGCCGGTGCCGGGCGTCCTTCGCCGCGCGCTGGAGGCGCTTGCCGCATGAGCGACGAGACCCGCATCACCGAGCTCGAGATCGCGCTCGCCCACCAGACCCACACGGTCGAGGAGCTCTCGTCCGAGATGGCGGCGCAGGGCCAGCGAATCGAGCGGCTGGAGAAGACGCTGAAGGCGCTGGTGCAGCGGCTCCTCGAGCTGGAGGAAAGCGCGACACCCCGGGCGGAGATCACCCGGCCGCCGCACTACTGATCAGGGCAGCCGCGCGACACGCTCGACGAGAAGCGCGTAGAAGGCGTCCGCATCGCCCGAGCGCACGAAGAACGCGTTCTTCGCTCGCTCGGTGACGCCCCAGTAGTCCACGACCGTCATGCCGCGCGTGAGCGCGCTGCCGGTCTCGACCTCGATGTTGACGCGTCGCCCCTCGAACATCTCCGGCTTCACGAGGAAGGCGGTCACGCAGGGGTCGTGCAGCGGCGCGCCCTCCCAGCCGAACTTCTGGAGATCGTAGACCTCGGAGAAGGAGAGCATCGCCGCGACTGCCCTGCCTGATCTGTTGCCGATCTTGCCGAACGCCTCGATGCGCGCGGGGGTCGAGTGCATCTGATGCGTCACGTCGAGCGGCAGGACGGTGATGTCGACGCCGCTGGCGAAGACCGAGGCCGCCGCCTCCGGATCGACATAGACGTTGAACTCGGCGGTCGGCGTCACGTTGCCGACCTCGAAATAGGCGCCGCCCATCAGGACGATGCCCTGGAGCCGCTCGGCGAGGTCGGGCGCCTTCAGAAGCGCCAGCGCGACGTTCGTCAGCGGCCCGAGGGCGGCGATCGTCACGCTCTTCGGCTCGTGCGCGCGCACGGTGTCGATGATGAAGTCGACGCCGTGCCCCTCGCGCAAGGGGTTGGCAGGCGGCGGCAGGTCGGGACCGTCGAGCCCGGTCTCGCCGTGTACGTGCTCGGCCGTCACCAGCGGGCGCAGGAACGGCCGCTCGGCCCCGGCATAGACCGGGATGTCGGCGCGCCCGGCCAGTTCCGCGATCCGCCGCGCATTGGCGGAGGCCAGATGCAGCGGCACGTTGCCGGCCACCGCGACGATGCCGAGAACGTCGAGTTCCGGCGAGCCGAGCGCGGCGAGGATCGCGATCGCATCGTCCTGTCCCGGGTCGGTGTCGAAGATGGTCTTGCGCAAGGTGAAGCCTCCGTCATGTCTTTCACGCCGCGCATAGCATCGCGTGGCCCGGAACGCGAAACGGCGCCCGCAAGGGGCGCCGTCGGGGTCGTTCGAGACGAGCTGTACCTTCAGTAGGGGCAGGCGTTGTCGGTGTTGTAGTTGTGGACCTTGATCGTGCCGGCGATGATGTCGGCCTTGGCCTTCTCGACCGCCGCCATCATCTCGGGTGTGATCAGCGCCTTGTTGTTGTCGTCGACCGCGTAGCCGACGCCGTCCTCCTTCAGGCCGAGCGTCTGCGTGCCGGCCGTCCACTGGCCGCCCTGCGCATCCTTGAACGCCTGATAGACGGCGTTGTCGACGCGCTTGACCATCGAGGTCAGGACCTTGCCGGGATGCAGCATGTTCTGGTTGGAATCGACGCCGATGCCGAGCTTGCCGGCGTCCGCCACGGCCTGCAGCACGCCGATGCCGGTCGCGCCCGCGGCGTGGAACACGACGTCCGCGCCCTGGTCCATCTGCGAACGGGCGAGCTCGCCGCCGCGCACCGGATCGTTCCAGGCGGCGGCCGTCGTGCCCGTCATGTTCTCGAGGTACTTGGCGTCCTTCTTGGCCGCGAGCACGCCGCCCTTGTAGCCGCAGGCGAAATTGCGGATCAGCGGGATGTCCATGCCGCCGACGAAGCCGACCGTGCCGGTCTGCGACTTGAGCGCCGCGAGCATGCCGACGAGATAGGAGCCCTCCTCCTCCTTGAAGAGGATCGAGCGCACGTTCGGCCGGTCGACCACGGTGTCGATAATGGCGAACTGGAGGTCGGGATATTCCTTCGCGACGTTCTCCATCGCCGCCTGCTGGGCAAAGCCGACGCCGATGATCGGCGAATGGCCGTCGCGGGCGAAGCGGCGCAGCACCTGCTCGCGCTGCGTCTCGTTCTGCATCTCGAACTCGCGATATGCGACGCCCGTCTCCTTCTTGAAGCGTTCCGCGCCGTTAAAGGCCGCCTCGTTGAAGGACTTGTCGAACTTGCCGCCCAGATCGAAGATCACGGCGGGCTTGAACTCGGCGGCAAGCGCGTGGCCGGCGAGGCCGAGCGTGCAGGCGGCCATCAGGCCGGCGAGAAGATGCTTCATGGGTCGGGTCGTGTCCCTGTTTCGCGAAGACGGCCTTGTGCCCATCACGCGGCGTATCCCGCAAATGAAAAGGCCGGCCATGCCGTCCGTCGGACTGGCATGGCCGGCCGCCATACTCAACTCAAATTCCCGCGTCCCGCAAGGGCGCGGGACAGCGGCTCCACCGCCTATTCGGCCGCTACGGCCCCGAGGCCGACTGGGCAGCTGACGCCGGTACCGCCGAGCCCGCAATAGCCGCGCGGGTTCTTGGCGAGATACTGCTGGTGATAATCCTCGGCGTAGTAGAACTCGGGCGCCGGCAGGATCTCGGTCGTGATCTGCCCCCGGTGACCGGCCTTGGTAAGAGCCGCCTGATAGGCGTCGCGCGCGGTCTCCGCCGCCTCGCGCTGCTCTTCGTCCGTCCAGTAGATGCCGGAGCGATACTGCGTGCCGACGTCGTTGCCCTGGCGCATGCCCTGCGTCGGATCGTGCGCCTCGAAGAACGTCTTCAGCAGCGTCTCGTAGGACACCTTCGCCGGATCGTAGGCGACGAGCACGACCTCGTTGTGGCCGGTGCGGCCCGAGCAGACCTCCTCGTAGGTCGGGTTCGGCGTCGAGCCCGCGGCGTAGCCGACCGCCGTCGTAATGACGCCCGGAAGCTGCCAGAACTTGCGCTCCGCGCCCCAGAAGCAGCCAAGGCCGAAGATCGCCGTCCGTGTGCCGGCCGGGAACGGGCCCTTGATCGGCGCGCCGGACACGAAGTGGCGCTCGGCGGTCGGGATGGCGGCCGGACGACCCGGCAGCGCCTCCTCGGCGGTGGGCAGCGTCGTCTTCTTCATCAGTCGGTCGAGGAAGGACATGGATTTCACCTCTGGGTTCGCGTGACGCGGCGCGGCGGCCGGCCGACGGCAAGAAGGATCACCCCGGCAAGGCCGAGGACGATGGATGCGGGCTGGCGGCCGATCTCTGTGGCAAGGCTCGCGCCGCGCCCTTCGGACGCGAAGACGCCGCTGGCCGCCACCGCATTCGAGGCCGCGTCGAACACGGTCAGCCCGGCGATGCGTGCCGCGCTTTCGAGCGGCATCAGCACCGTCGTGCCCGATGCCAGCGAGCGCGCGATGTCGCCGACCGCCAGCGCCGTCGCGGCCGCCAGCACGAGACAGCCCGCCACGCGCAGCAACCAAGCCAAGAGCCGCATCGCCTCCTCCTCCTTCGTCAGGGATCAGCGACGTTGCCGGCGCAGCGCCACCGTCGCTTCGGTCGAGCCCCGCATGATGGACCCGATATGGTGTCGCGTCACCCGGCCCGCAACGCCGGAGGCCGAAACGCGCCGCCGAGAAAAGCGGCCGATCACCAGCGCTCCGCCGACGAAACCGCTTGCCAGACGAAGCGTTCCAGTGATAGTCCGCGCCACCGTACCAGCGTCGGCCCTAGCCTCCTTGGCTTCCCGATCCGCAGGTCAGGAGGGGTGGCCGAGTGGTTGAAGGCGCACGCCTGGAAAGTGTGTATACGGGAAACCGTATCGGGGGTTCGAATCCCCCTCCCTCCGCCACGCCCTTGTAAGCCACTGACACCCTTGCAAAGCCCTGCCACGCAGGGGTTTGATGCTCTCGGTTTGGGTACAAATCTTGGGTACAAAGTGGCCAAGGGCATCAAATTCGTCGAAGGGGCAAAGACCCCATACCCGCGTTTTGTACGCCGGGTCCCGACCCATCTGGTCGAGTTTTTTGGTAGGGCAGTCTGGAAAGACGCCCTCAAAACTCGCGATCAAATCGAGATGAAACTGGCGGCCGTCGAGCACGAGCGCCGCACCAATCGGCTGATAGAAATCGCCGAGCGTGCCATCGCCGACGGCTTCCCGACGCTCGCCGAATGGGAGGCCGCGCAGGCCACGGCCGCCTTCATGCGCCCCGCCACCGACGAACAGGTTGCCGGTGCCCTCGTTGCGCATGTCAGGGCAGAGCTGGCCGTTGCCACGTCCGCCCTTCTGGCCGATCCGGTGCGAGACCCGGAGGATGCCCTTTCTCGAGTTGGCGAGTTGCATCGGCCGATCGTGAACGGCACCGCCATCCGGTCCCGGGCGGGTCTCTTCGCCGCCGATCTGGAATCGGCCCAAGGCAATCCGTTCGCGCTGGCGCCCTTTTGGACGTCGAAGGAAATTCGAGCCGCTCTCGTCAAGCAAGGTATCGGCCTGCCGCCGGATGATCCACGCGTCCGGCGGCATTGGCGTGCCTTCGCCACGGTCTCCATGCGTCTCATCGCCGAGTTGGAGGACATGATCCGCGATCCCTTCCGATCGCATGCTCATGGCGAAGCCGTGCTGGCCGAGGCGGCTAACGCTTTCGGCATCATCACAACCGCCGCTGCCCCATTGCCTGCCCCCATCCCGCCAGCTCTGAGGCCGAGCGCGAGCAAGGCCGCCAAGGGTAAGGTGTCGGACCTTATCTATTCTAAGGTGTGGGAGCGGCGAGCGAAGGAAGAGCGCAGCGTCGGGAATTGGCGCGAAAAGACGGATCGCGAGCATCAGGCGTACCGGGACCTGTTCCTTTCCGTTCTGCCGGACAGGCCCTTGCCTGAATATACGAAGGCTGACGTCCGCGAGTTCAAGTCCGTCCTGATGCGGCTGCCTCCTAACTGGAGCAAACTCGTTCCGCTCCGAAACCTGACGCCCACGAAGGCAGCCGAGAAAGCCGAGAAGCTTGGCCTGAAGCCCATGTCGGCTTCGAACGTCAATAAGGTGCTCAGCTACGTCGGATCGACGTGGACGTGGGCTGAACCGCTTTTCGATGAGGTCGAGAACAACCCGTTTCGGCGAATGGGGATATCAACCGGAACGAAGGCGCGAGACGAGAGGCACCCGTTCACCCCGGCAGAGCTGGCGCTCGTCTTTAACTCGACGATCTACAGAGGCGCCAAGTCCGCGCGCCAGTGGAGGCTCAGGGGCGACTTCATAGACCGCGACAGCGCTCGGTGGTGGGTGCCGTTGGTCGGCTTGCACAGCGGCATGAGGCTCGGAGAGATCATCCAGTTGGGCCACTCTGACGTCCGCACGGAAAGCGGTGTGACGTTCTTCGACATCAGGCCTGACGCCGAAGAGAAACGCGTGAAGACGCGCGCCGGCATCCGTCGCATCCCGGTTCATTCCGGGCTTGTCGCACTCGGTTTCCTAGACTTCCTGAAACGCGCCAAGCGCAACGGCTCCACCCGCATCTTCGCCGACGTGCCACGGGGCGAAGACGGCTACTGGTCAACGGTTTTCTCAAAATGGTTCAGTGGGCACTTCCTGTCCGTCGCGGGCGTGACGCGCCCGAAGGTCGTGTTTCACTCGTTCCGGCACACGTTTGAAGACGCCATGAGGGATGCGGACCTGTCCCCGTCGCTCATGGATGCGATGCAGGGGCATTCGGAAAGCGGCGAGCGCGGCCGTTATGGCAGCGGGCACAAGCTGACGACGCTTGCCGACGCTATGGCGAAGGTGACGATCCCGGTCGATCTGTCCCACCTCGTTCCGAGTAAATTGGTAGCACCATAATATTCGGAGAGACCAAGCAACGTGTACATGAAACTCAGTATCAATCATGTACACGCATGTAAAACTGGGTACGGATCGCAGATTTTGTTTGACGACTCGCCGGTTACCTGCAAGAGGTCGACTTAGCGCAACCTATGGGAGTACCGACGATGCCCGCAAAGAGACCCCACGCCATGGGTGACACGGAAATCTTCGATCAGGACAGGGAGACGTTTTTGATCGAGATGGAGGCCGACGTTGCGGCCTTCATGGCGGACCTGCACCGCGACGGCTTCAGGCTGCCTGCATACGAAAGCCGGGAGGGGCGCCACGACGATCTAGCCGCGTAACAGCCCCTAGAAACGCGAAAAGCCCGGTGGGGACCGGGCTCATCACGTTGGGCATTCGAAGTAGAAACGTCTAGCACCGTTCTCTTCGCACAACTTGGTCGAGCATGCAAGCCGGACTGTAGAGTCTTGGCTACCGACCACGTGCGCCCTGACGTCTGGCCAGTCCCTCCCGACGCTTTCGCCCTGAACGAAAGCACCGAGGAATGTACAGCGAAGCCCTCCGGGCGGCGATCGATGCCGCGCGTCCACATGAATACCCTGCCCTACGACAGAGCCTGTATGGGGCTATGGCCTCCGGGCAAATCAGCGAAGCCGAGGCCGAAGAACTGGAAGCCGTCCTGAACGTCGGCCGCGCACCGGCGTCCCCGTTCCGCACCGCCCAGCCACGCCTGCGCCGCGCCACCATCTTCCCGCCACGCCCTCCTGTCCGTCGCCCTGACCCATCGGAGAGCGTAAGGCGCAGGCGTTACCATGCGCAGGGCGCGCTGCCCCCATCGCTGTCCGTGTCATTCACCGTCGGCGAATTGAGCGTGCTCGCGATCGTCGGCGCAGAGATGGCCGCGCATGGCGAATGTGATCGGAGCATCGCCGAGATTGCCGCCAGAGCCGGCGTTTGTCGAAGCCTCGTTCAGCGAGCCTTGAAGGCTGCCGTCGGCTTCGGCCTGCTGACCATCACCGAACGCCGCGTGAAGGGACGCAAGAACCTCACGAACATCGTGCGGGTAATCGATTCCCGGTGGCTGGCATGGATTGCCCGGCCGACAGGGTCGACGAAAGTCGCCCCCACGAAGACAACCCTTAATAGAAACGATGTGCGGCAACGTTTTGCGCCGTACGCCGGGAGCCGAGTGGCCAAGGCTGCCGTTCCGCCTGCCCGATCCACCATCAGTGGAGGGCTTAGGCTATGAGCGGGCCTTGGCAAATGGTGCTACCGGATGAAGAATTCGGCGAGATGCTGGCCTTGCTGGAGGCGGCTGACCTAGCGGCCAGCTTTCACTTCGCGTTGGAAGGGCTCACCGTCACAACGGCGGACGCAGATGCTGCTGTTCTGCTGGTTCTGGCGTTTGGAACGCCGGGTGTGGCGGAGGCGAGGTCGCTTCGTGCTCTGTGACGCAGATGGCCGTTTCGATCGCCTTCATCGCTTTGCGAGCCCGAATGTCGCGCGCCGCCTCGTGAGCCCGCAGCAGCCGGCGGATCGTCGTTTTGTACCCCTGTTCCCTTCCCATCACACACGCCTCACGGTTGAAAACGTAGGTGTGAACAAAATTTGGGCACAAAGGTTTCAGGTCGTTTTGCCTAGTTTCAGGCCCACCGGTAGAAAGCGACGGCCGTCACCATCACGAGTCTGTGAGCGGCGCCAACCCCATCCGCCTTCAAGGCTTCGTTGAACGCCCCTGCCGCCGTCACGCGATCGAAGCCTCGGATCAGCAGCTCGTCATGAAGCGCTGCCGCCTTCAGGTATCGAGGGTCATGCGGCGAGAACGCCCAGCGCAACGCCCATGGGATGGAGACGTCGAAGACAGTGCCGTCATCAACGTGCTCCCAGTGGCCGGAGCCCTTGAACCCAAGCTCCCAGCTCGTGCGGCCGTGCTGGCGATACCGGATGCCGTCCAGCCGCTCGAAGACGATCGGGGCGTCGGTGTAGGTGCTCACGGGATGGCGGCGGCGGAGATGAACAGGGCGTCGATATCGCCTGCCGTCAAACCCAGCGCCTGCCCAAGGCCGGCAACCAGCGGATGGTCACGGCGGAGCGTCGTGGCGTACTCCCATTCGATCCGCGCCTCTTCGCCAGCCTGTCCGGGCATTGCGGAGATAGCGGTGTTCGCACGGCCCAGCACGATCGCGCGACTGAGCGCAAGCTTCGCCTGACGCATGGTGACGCTCACTGGCACCGGGACGACGATCGGCAACACCCGCCACGTCTGATGCCAACCGCCGGCGTCAAGCTCTGGCGAGCCCTCAATGACTTCGAAGCCTTCGCTGGCAACC
>NZ_CAJYIU010000030.1 GCF_913775355.1 uncultured Aureimonas sp. | reverse complement strand
GCTCCGTCGCGTCGAAGATTGCCTGCAGGAAGTTCTCGGCGTAGTTCTCTCGCGCGAAATGCGGGACCTTCTTGCGCAGGCCCGACGTGCCGGGCTTCTGGTCGTCGAAGGGCTTGGTCGCGACGGTGCGGATCATCAGGCGGGTTCCTGGAGAAGGCTTTGATAGAGATCGGCGTAGCGCCGTGCGCTGGCGGTCCAGGACACGTCGCTCGCCATGGCGGTGCGCTGCATGTCGCGCCACAGCGGCGCGTCGGCGTAGAGGGCAAGGAGACGCTGGACGCCCTCCATCAGCGCCTCGCGCGTGACAGGCGCGAAGATGATGCCGGTGGCGACGCCCGCCGTCTGCGCGGCGAAGTTGGCGTCGATCACGGTGTCGGCAAGGCCGCCGACGCGGCTGACGACCGGCAGGCAGCCGTAGCGCAGCGCATAGAGCTGGGTAAGGCCGCAGGGCTCGAAGCGCGAGGGAACGAGCAGCGCGTCGGCGCCCGCCTGCACCTTGTGCGACAGGACCTCGTCGTAGCCGATGCGAACGCCCATGCGGCCCGCATGGCGGGCGCTCGCCGACAGGAAGGCGCCCTCCAGCATCCGGTCGCCCGAGCCGACGACCGCAAGGCGGCAGCCGGCCGCGACGATGTCGTCACAGCTCTCGGCGAGAATATCGAGGCCCTTCTGCCAGGTCAGGCGGCTGACGACGGCCAGAAGCGGCGTGTCGTCCTCCTCCAGCGCGAACTCGGCTTCGAGCGCCCGCTTGTTGATGACGCGGCGGAACAGCGCGTCGCGGTCGAAGGTCGCGGCTACATGCGGGTCGGCGTTCGGGTTCCAGGTCTCGACGTCGATGCCGTTGA
This sequence comes from uncultured Aureimonas sp., assembly GCF_913775355.1. Classification (GTDB taxonomy): domain Bacteria; phylum Pseudomonadota; class Alphaproteobacteria; order Rhizobiales; family Rhizobiaceae; genus Aureimonas. Next base: position 8,124 of record NZ_CAJYIU010000030.1, on the reverse strand, counting down.
CGATGCCCGACAGGCGGTCCTCGCGGCCGCGCAGCAGGCCGTCGAGGCCCATGCCGCCCTCGGCGGTCAGGATCTCGCGCGCGTAGTTCGGGCTGACCGTGGTGATCCGGTCGCTGGCCCTGAGGCCGCCTTTCAGGAAGCCGACCGAGCCGTAGTACTCGACGCCGTCGACGCCCCAGGCCGTCGCGGGCAGGCCGAGCTCGGGAAAGATCGTCTGCGGGAAGGCGCCCTGGAAGGCGAGGTTGTGGATGGTGATGACCGTGCGGGGACGATCGGCCCCCGCCGCCTCGAGATAGACGGGCGCGAGCGCCGCCTGCCAGTCGTGCGCGTGGACGATGTCGGGCCGGTAGCCCGGCACGAGGCCGGTGCCGATCAGCGCCGCCGCGCGGCCGAGCGCGGCAAAGCGCGCCCAGTTGTCGGGGTGGTCGTAGCCCGTCGCTCCGACATAGGGGCCGCCCGGACGGTCGTAGAGATGCGGCGCGTCGAGGACGAGCATCGAGAGCCCCGCGACGTCGGCGGCGAGGATGCGCGCCGGCCCGCCGAAGAGATCGTCGATCGCGGCGACCGTTTCGGCGCCCTCGATCTGGGCGAGGACGGCGGGATAGGCGGGCATCAGCGTCGTCACGTCGATGCCGATCGCGCCGAGCGCCAGCGGCAGCGCGCCCGCCACGTCGGCGAGCCCGCCCGTCTTGATCAGCGGAAAGACCTCCGACGCGACGGAGAGGACCGTGGTCATCCCTGGCTGAGCCGGTCGATCATCGACTGCGTGACGAGGCAGACGCCGCCGGCCGAGCGCCGGAAGCGGCTGGCGTCGAGCTCGGGATCCTCGCCGATCACCAGCCCGTCCGGAATGTGGACGCCCCGGTCGAGGATGGCGCGCGTGACGCGCGCGCCGCGCCCGATATGGCAGTGCGGCAGCACCACGGCCTCGTTCAGCACGGAATAGGAGTTCTGGCGCACGCCCGTGAACAGGAGCGAGCGGTGCAGCGAGCCGCCGGAGATGATGCAGTCGCCCGAGACGAGCGAGGAGATCGCCATGCCGCGGCGCCCGTCCTCGTCGTGGACGAACTTGGCCGGCGGGGTCACGTCGGCATAGGTCCAGATCGGCCAGTCGCGGTCGTAGATGTCGAGCTGCGGCACGACGTCGGTGAGGTCGATATTGGCCTGCCAGTAGGCGTCGACCGTGCCGACGTCCCGCCAGTAGGAGCCGTACTCGGCCTCCGAGCGCACCACCGAGGAGGAGAAGGTGTGAGCGTAGGCGGTGCCGTGCTTGACGACGTAGGGCACGATGTCGTGGCCGAAGTCGCGGCTGGAATTGGGGTCGGCCGCATCGCGCCGCAATTGCTCGGCGAGGAACTTGGTGTTGAAGACGTAGATGCCCATCGAGGCGAGCGCCGTGTCCGGACGGCCCGGGATCGAGGGGGGATCGGCCGGCTTCTCGACGAAGGCGGTGATCTGGTTCTTCTCGTCGACATGCATGACGCCGAAGGCGACGGCCTCCATGCGCGGCACCTCGAGGCAGCCGATCGTCACGTCGGCGCCGGTGTCGACATGCTGCTGCAGCATGATCTCGTAGTCCATCTTGTAGACGTGGTCGCCTGCAAGGATCACGATGTATTCGGGCGCGTAGGCCTCGATGATGTCGATGTTCTGGTACACCGCGTCGGCGGTGCCGGCGTACCACTGGTCCTCCGACACGCGCTGCGAGGCGGGCAGGACGTCGAAGCTCTCGTTGCGGCCCGGACGCAGGAAGTTCCAGCCCCGGTTGAGGTGGCGGATCAGCGAGTGCGCCTTGTACTGCGTGGCGACGCCGATGCGGCGGATGCCCGAATTGATGGCGTTCGAGAGGGCGAAATCGATGATGCGCGACTTGCCGCCGAAGTAGACGGCCGGCTTGGCGCGGTCGTCGGTCAGCTCCATCAGGCGCGATCCGCGCCCGCCGGCCAGCACATAGGCCATCGTGTCACGCGAGATCGGCCCCGCGCGCCGGTGATCTGCCATCCTCGTCTCCTCCTGCGCAGTTCCCCTCGCTCCCGCGCAAAGGGCATGCCGACTGCCAGTCTTCTTCGTTTCCAGCGTGGAAAGATAGAGCCGATGATCGCGCGGCAACTATCGGTCTGCGCCCTTTGCACAGAGATTTTGCACGGGCTGGGCGCCTTGCGCACGAAAAAAAGGAGGGCCGATGCGCGGCATCGGCCCTCCTGGTCAGACGGGACGGCAGATGGGCCGTCGTATCAGCGGGCGCCGGGGCCCGCCTTCCAGATGTCGCGCGCGTATTCGCGGATCGACCGGTCGGAGGAGAACCAGGACATGCGCGCCGTGTTGCGGGCGGCGAGCGCATTCCAGGCGCCCCGGTCCTTCCACAGGACATCGAGCTGACGCTGCTTGTCCCAGTAGGCGCGGAAGTCGGCGGCGATCATCCACCAGTCGCGGTCGCGGATCGAGTTCATCAGGTTGGCGTAGCGGCCGGGATCGCCCTGGCTGAAGACGCCGGCGGAGATGGAATCGATCGCCGAGCGCAGGAGCGGCTGGCTGTTGATCACTGCCTGGCCGCCGTGCCCCTCGGCGCGCATCCTCGCCACCTCGTCGGCCTTGAGGCCGAAGATGAAGATGTTGTCCTCGCCGATATGCTCCAGCATCTCGACGTTCGCGCCGTCGAGCGTGCCGATGGTGAGCGCGCCGTTGAGGGCGAACTTCATGTTGCCGGTGCCCGACGCCTCGAGGCCCGCGGTCGAGATCTGCTCCGAGAGGTCCGCCGCCGGCATGATGATCTCGGCGAGCGAGACGTTGTAGTTCGGGATGAAGACGACCTTCAGGAGCCCGCGCACCGTCGGGTCTGAGTTGACGACGCGCGCGACGTCGCCGGCCAGATGAATGATCTCCTTGGCCTGCACGTAGGAGGGAGCGGCCTTGCCGGCGAAGATCTTGACCCGCGGCGTCCAGTCGAGATGGGGCAGCGAGCGGATCTGCTCGTAGAGCGCCACCGTCTCGAGGATGTTGAGGAGCTGGCGCTTGTACTCGTGGATGCGCTTGACCTGGATGTCGAACATCGCGCCCGGATCGAGCGTGATCGCAAGGCGCTCCTGCACCAGCGTCGCGAGGCGCTCCTTGTTCTCGCGCTTCACCGCGGCGAAGCGCTCCTGGAACGCGGCGTCGTCCGCATGCGCGTCGAGCTTGGCGATCTCCTCGATATTGTCGCGGAAGCCCGGCCCGATGGTCTCGTCGAGCAGCTTCGACAGGCCGGGATTGGCCTGATGCAGCCAGCGGCGCGGCGTCACGCCGTTGGTCTTGTTCTCGATGCGCGAGGGATAGAGGCGATGCAGGTCGTGGAACACGGTCTGCTTCATCAGTTCGGTATGCAGCGCCGACACGCCGTTGACGGCATGGCTGCCGACGAAGGCGAGCTGGCCCATGCGCACGCGCCGTCCGTTGCCCTCGTCGATGAGCGAGATCGCCGAGATCGTGCGGTCGTCGAAGCCCTGGCCCTGCGTCGCCTCGCGAAGGACCCCCGCGTTGATCTGGTAGATGATCTGCATCTGGCGCGGCAGGAGTCGCTCGAAGAGGTGGATCGGCCACGTCTCCAGCGCTTCCGGCAGGAGCGTGTGGTTGGTGTAGGAGAAGGTCGCCCGCGTGATCGTCCAGGCCGCGTCCCATTCCATGCCGTGCACGTCGACGAGGAGGCGCATCAGCTCGGCGACCGACACCGCCGGGTGGGTGTCGTTCAGCTGGATCGCCACCTTGTCGGCAAGGTTGGTCAGGTCGTCGTACTGGGCGAGGTGGTGGCGGATGATGTCCTGCAGCGAGGCCGAGGAGAAGAAGAACTCCTGGCGCAGGCGCAGCTCCTGACCGGCCTGATGGGAATCGGCGGGGTAGAGGACGCGGGTGATCGCCTCCGCCTTGTTGGATTCCAGAAGCGCGCCGATGTGGTCGCCGGCGTTGAATGCGTCGAGCAGGATCGGGTCGAGCGACTGAGCCGACCAGAGGCGCAGCGTGTTGACGTGGTTGCCGCGCCAGCCGACCGCCGGCGTGTCGTAGGCGACCGCGAGCACGCGCTCGGCCGGACGCCAGACGAAACGGGTGCGCCCGTTCTCCTCGATCGAGGTGACCTTGCCGCCGAAGCCGATCTCGTAGGAGCTTTCGCGGCGCTCGAACTCCCACGGGTTGCCGTGCTTCAGCCAGGTCTCGGGCAGCTCGACCTGCGCGCTGTCGACGATCTCCTGGCGGAAGAAGCCGTGGACGTAGCGGATGCCGTAGCCGTAGCCGGGCACGCCGGTGGAGGCCATGGATTCCATGAAGCAGGCGGCAAGGCGTCCGAGGCCGCCGTTGCCGAGCGCGGCGTCCGGCTCCAGGAGCTCGACGAGGTCGAGTTCGACGTCGTAGCGCGCCAGCGCCTCGCGGATCGGGTCGGTGAGGCCGAGGTTCGAGATCGCGTCGCGCAGGAGGCGGCCGATCAGGAACTCCATCGACAGGTAGCAGACGCGCTTGGCCTGACTGCGGCGCGTCTCGATCGTCGAGTTGAACCAGTTGTCGATGATGCGGTCGCGCACCACGAGCGTCGTGGCCTCGAGCCAGTCGTGCAGGCGCGCGGCGCCGGTGGTCTTGCCAATCGAATAGGTGAGCTTCTCCACGATCTCCTTGGCGATCGTGTCGGCATCGTTCAGCCGGGGCTGCGACTTGTCACCGGGCTCGAGACGATCCTGGCGAACGGCGAGGCTGGATGGCGTCATGGCGGGTCTCAGGTTCTCAAGGTGGCGATCGCGGACACGAGGCCCGCGGTGGAGGAATCGCGGCCGTCGGTCGAGGCTTCGCCTCGCACGACCGGCAGGAGGCCCGTCGCCAGCTCCTTGCCGAGTTCGACGCCCCACTGGTCGAAGGCGTTGATCCCGAAGAGCTGGGCCTCGACGAAGACGCGGTGCTCGTAGAGCGCGACGAGGCGGCCGAAGGCGAAGGGGGTGAGCTTGTCGTAGAGGATCGTCAGCGACGGACGGTCGCCGGAGAACTCGCGGTGCGGAGCGATGCGCTCGGCCTCGTCGGCCTGGCGGCCGGCGTCCAGAAGCTGCTGCCGGGCCTCCTCCAGCGTGCGGCCCTTCATCAGGGCCTCCGACTGGGCGAGGCAGTTGGCCAGAAGCAGGTCCTGGTGGACGCGCATCTCCGGGCTCGTCTCGTGCGCGTTGGCGCCGACGATGAACTCGACCGGGATGATGTCGGTGCCCTGGTGCAGGAGCTGGAAGAAGGCGTGCTGGCCGTTGGTGCCGGGCTCGCCCCAGACCACCGGCCCGGTCGCGGTCTCGACGCGGCGCCCGTCGAGGCCGACATGCTTGCCGTTCGATTCCATGTCGAGCTGCTGGAGATAGGCCGGCAGGCGGGCAAGGCGCTGATCGTAGGGGATGACGGCGCGGGTGCGGTGCTTCTGCGGCACGCGGTGCCACCAGCCGACGAGGCCGAGGATGAGGGGCAGGTTCTGCGTCGCCGGCGCCTCGCGGAAGTGGCGGTCCATGTCGCGCGCGCCGGCCAGGAACTCGCGGAAGCGCTCGGGCCCGATCGCGATCATCAGCGGCAGTCCGATCGCAGACCAGACGGAGTAGCGCCCGCCCACCCAGTCCCAGAAGCCGAATGTGCGGTCCTCGCCGATGCCGAAGGCGCCGACCTTGTCGAGCGCCGTCGAGACCGCGCAGAAATGGGCACCGACCGCGGCCTCGCCGAGCTTGCCGGCGACCCAGGCGCGCGCGGTCTGCGCGTTGGTCATCGTCTCGATGGTCGTGAAGGTCTTGGAGGCGACGATGAAGAGCGTCGTTGCCGGGTCGAGCCCCTCCAGCGTGTCCGCCATGTGAGCGCCGTCGATGTTCGACACGAAATGGGCGCGCGGGCCGTCGTGGTAGGGCGAGAGGGCGATCGCGGCCATGACGGGCCCGAGATCCGAGCCGCCGATGCCGATGTTGACGATGTCGGTGATCCGTTCGCCGGTCGCGCCCCGGATCGAGCCGTCGCGGACGCCGCCCGCAAAGCGCGCCATCGCGGCAAGCACCGCCTCGACCTCGGCGCCGACCGCCTGACCCTCGACCGCGAACCCGTCCTCGGGCCGGGCGCGCAGCGCCACGTGCAGCACGGCGCGGTTCTCGGTCGTGTTGATCCGGGCGCCCGAGAACATCGCGTCGCGGCGCTCGAGGACGCCGACCGTCTCGGCATAGGCGTGGAGAGCCGAAAGATCGTCAGCCGACAGCGCGGTCTTCGAGACGTCGAGGAGAAGGTCGTCGTGGCGGAACGAGAAATGGCGGAAACGATCGGCGTCGGCCGCAAAGAGGGACCGGATCCCCTTGGCCGCGGCGGCTTCGCCGCGGGCCTTCAGCTGGTCAAGGGATGCGTCGTTCGAAGACTGGTCGGTCACGAGCTCGGTCCATGGCTTCTGGGGGCGAGCCGGTGGGCTCGCGCTTGGGTGCCGAAGGATAGTGCGTTTTGCCGCAGTGCCCAACAGTTTCCCGAAAAGCCCGCGCCGAACCCGCCCACCGCTTCGTGCCCGAAGCCGGAGGATGCTAGCGCAAAGCCGTTACGCATTCGCCAATCGCGTCACGGCCGCGCGAGGACGCCTCGTCCTCAGGTCTTGAGGCCGGCGAGCTTCTCGATCGCATGGTCAAGCGTCTGCGATATCGGGTCGATGCCGTCGGCGCGGTTCTCGGCGTCGACGCGGCGTTTCCATTCGCCGAGGATCGAGCGCTTCTCGTGGCCGTCCAGGAACCCGTCCTCGACCACGGCCATCGGCGAATCGAACGACGTGCCGTCGTCGCGGTCGAACTTGGCGTGCTTCAGAGACTCGGTGCTCATGGGTCCACTCCTGCTGACAAATCCCTTTCGGGAAGACAGTCGGAAACGTGGAGCGCCCGGTCCCGGTTGCGCGCCTCAGTATTCCTTTTCGTAGAAGACGCCGACCTCGCCGCCGCCGTTCGCCGTCACCGCACCGCGGGCCTTGATGTCGGCCCCGAGCTCGAGGTCGATCGAGACGCGGCCGGTGGAATCGACGCCGACATAGGTGTTCTCGTTGATATAGCGGCCGACGCCGACCGAGGTCTTGCCGTCCGCCGTGGTCCGGATGTCGAGGTCGTCGACACTGAGCTGGGAGCGCAGGTTGTCGAGGAGGCCGGTCGAGCCGCCGACGCCCGACAGCTGGGCCGCGGCGGAGGCGAGCTGGGCGATCTGCAGGGGCGACAGGTCGGCCGTGCCCTGGCCGAAGATCAGCCGTGCCAGCACCTCGTCCTGCGGCAGGGCGGGGGAGGAGGTGAAGTTGAAGGCGGGATCGTTGGCCGGCCCGGTGATCGCGATGTAGACGGTGACCTCGCCCGTGTCGGAGGCGGCGAGGAAGTCCAGCGTCGGGACGAGCCCGTCGTCGAAGGTCAGCGTCGCGCGCTGGAAGTCGAGGCGGCGCGACAGGAGCTGGAAGCGCCCGCGCTGCAGCTCGAACCCGCCGCTGACCGCGATGTCGGAGATCGGTCCGGTGACGCGGATCGTGCCGCCGAGTTCGAGATCGAGACCCCGGCCGCGCACGAAGACGCGGTTCGGCGCGTTCAGCGTCACGTCGAGACGGATGCCGCCGCTCGCGCCCCCACCGCCCTTGCCCGGCGGGTCGATCTCGCGGATCTGCTGCTGCACGGCGGGCGGCGTGTTGCGGCGCTTCAGGTCGATCTCGGCGACCGAGCTCGGCAGGTTGTCCGGCACGAGGATCGCGATCTCCTGCGCGTTCACCGTGCCGGCGAGAAGCGCATTGCCGGTCAGCGGGCCGGTGAGGGTCAGCCCCGCGTCGAGGCGCACGGTGAAGAGTTCGCCGTCGCCGTAGCGACCGTCCGCGACCTGGATGCGCAGGTCGGCCGGGAAACCGGCGCCGATGCCGATCGTGCCCGCGACGCTGACGGTGCCGCCGGCGCCGAGCTGGGCCGTGACGCTGGTCAAGGTCGCGGTCTGACCGTTGAGCGAGACCTGCGCGTTGATGTTGTTCAAGGACAGGTTGGCGCCGGTGTCGACGAAGGACGCGCCGGCGGTGGAGACCGTGCCGGTGACGTTCGGTGCGGCGGCCGTGCCCTGCACGCGGGCATCCACCCGCACCGTGCCCTGCACCGAGCGGCCGCCCTCGGCGAG
>NZ_CAJYIU010000029.1 GCF_913775355.1 uncultured Aureimonas sp. | reverse complement strand
GTCGCGATCCTCGTCGAGGCCGAGAACGGCCAGCGCTCGGCGCTCCTCGTCGACAGCATCCAGGGCCAGCGCCAGGTCGTCATCAAGAGCCTCGAGGCGAACTACGGCCGCGTCGCCGGCATCGCCGCCGCGACGATCCTCGGCGACGGCCGCGTGGCGCTCATCCTCGACATCGACGCCGTGGCCGCCTCCACCCGCTTCGAGAACGGCATCGCCGCGATGGCCGCCGAGTAGCCCGCGTCACACGACGGGACGACCCCACCCACGCGACGCCGCCGGCTCACACCGGCGGCGTCGTCGCGTTCCGTGCGCGCGGTGTCAGTGTCAGGACCGCACCGTACGATGATTCCTGTCATTCGGCTGTCGGTCCTCCGGCGTCTTCAGTATTTCCTATGAATTGCATGTTTCACTTCGCTGCAACCTGACCAGCGGGGTGGCTTCGACGAAGCGCTTCGGGTCGCAGTTCCCTCGCATCGAGCCGAGCCCCATGAAGCTGTCCAACATCTCGATCGGCAAGAAGATCATGGCGAGCTTCGCCGCGATGGTCGTCGGATCCGCCATCATGGGCACCGTCGTCTACGGCACCATGACCTCGATCGAGGAGGCGCGTCAGGCGCGCATCGTGGTCGGCGACAGCATCAACGACGCGCTGCTCTTGCGCCTTCTGGTAACCCGTCAGGAAAATTCGACGCGCGGCTATATCCTGATGCCATCGGATGAGATGGCTCAGAAGGTCGCCAAGCATTACGCCAACTTCCGTAAAGCTGCGGCCGAACTGGACGCGGTCCCCCTCGACCCGGCTATCAAGCAGCACTTCCAGGACGCCTCGGCCGGCATGGAAGCCTGGCATACGCAGATCGTCCAGGCCGCGCTGAAGCTGGCCTCCGACCCCGCGACGATCGCGCAGGCTGGTCCGTTCATGCGCTCCGAAAAGGCGGACGCGCTGATCGATCCGATCGAGACCAACATCGATACGGCAATCGACACGATGAGGACGCAGGCGGCCTCGCTCGCCGACGTTCAGCAGAACGCCTATGGGCAGGGGATCGTCCAGATCCTCGTGGCCATCGGCCTGCTTCTGGGCGCCGCCTGCCTTCTGGGATGGATGCTGATCCGCACGATCGCCGCGCCGGTCGCGCGACTGCGCCAGGTCATGGGCGAACTCGCCAAGGGGCAGCGCGACGTTGTCGTCCCGTCGCTCGACCGGGGCGACGAGATCGGCCAGATGGCCGGCACGGTGGAAACCTTCCGGCTGGCCGCCGTGGAGCAGGCCCGCCTCGAGGCCGAAGCCTCGGCGATGCGTGCCTCGCAGGCCGCCGAGCGCGACCGCGTCGCCGCGGCCGAGCGCGCCTCGAAGGCGGAACTCCAGGCCTTCGTCGACAGCGTTCAGGGCGGCTTCTCGCGTCTGTCGGACGGCGACCTGACGGTGCGCCTCGACCAGCCGGTGGCCGAGCGCTACCAGCCGATCCGCGACCAGTTCAACACGTCGGTGGAGCGTCTCGAAGGGACGATGGGCTCGGTCGTCAACGCGATCGGATCGCTGCGCACCGGGCTCGGCGAAATCAACGCCGCCTCGAACGATCTGTCGCAGCGCACCGAGCAGCAGGCGGCCAGTCTCGAGGAGACCGTCGCAGCGCTCGCCGAGGTGACGCGCGCCGTCGACGAGACGGCGCAAGGCGCCGGCCGCGCGCTGACGTCCGCCGAGAGCGCCAACCGCAACGCGGCCAAGGGCGGCGAGATCGTCGGCCGGGCGATCACCGCGATGCGCGCCATCGAGGAAAGCTCCGAGAAGATCGGCCGCATCATCGGCGTTATCGACGAGATCGCCTTCCAGACGAACCTGCTGGCGCTCAACGCCGGCGTCGAGGCCGCACGCGCCGGCGAAGCCGGCCGGGGCTTTGCGGTCGTGGCGCAGGAGGTGCGGGGCCTTGCCCAGCGCTCGGCGGAAGCCGCCAAGGAGATCAAGGACCTCATCTCCGCGTCCGGCGCGCAGGTCGAGGCGGGCGTCGAGCTCGTCACCGCCTCGGGCCGCAGCCTCGACGAGATCATCGCCGAGGTCGGCGAGGTCAGCCGCACGGTGGCCGAGATCGCGACCCGCACCCGCGAGCAGGCGATTTCCCTCAAGGAGGTGAAGACCGCGGCCGACCAGATGGACAAGGTGACCCAGCAGAACGCCGCGATGGTCGAGCAGGCGACCGCCGCCGCGCAGACGCTCGCCACCGAGACCGACGAGCTTGCCCGCCTCATCGGCGAGTTCAAGCTCTTCTCCTCGCAGGGGCACGCGACGCAGGCCCAGCGCGCCGTCCGCCGCGAGGCGCCGCGCGCCGCGCCGGTCACGGCCGCCCGCCCGGTCGTCCAGATGCGGAGCCAGGGACGGGGTGGGGCCGCGGCTGCACCCGCGGCGTCCGCCGACGACTGGGAAGAGTTCTGATCCCGGCGGCCCGTCCACCACGTCATCGAACGCAGGAAGGGCGCGGGCCAGGATCCCCGCGCCCTTCCTGCGTTCGGGCCAAGGCGGTCCCGCCAGGGCCATCCCGCATTCCGGCGCGCGCGAACGAGCGAGGCGTGCTGCGGAAAACCGCATGCGATCGGCCCATGGCTTCCTTCGCGGGGAAAAATCGTTCAAAAGCGCAGGCCTATGCGGCCCGGCCCTGCCGGCCACCCGATCCAGCGCCAAGGTTGAGCGTCCATGAGCAATGACACATTCGTTCGCGAGGTGAACGAGGAGCTTCGTCAGGAGCGTGTCCGCGCGTTGTGGATCCGCTACGGCACGGCCGCCGTGATCGTCGCGGTGCTGATCGTGCTCGGCGTCGCCGGCTACGTCCTCTGGCAGCGCTATCAGGCAGGCATCGCGGCCGCCGACGGCGACAGGCTTCTTCAGGCGACCGCCCTCTATTCGGAGGGCAAGACGCAGGAGGGGAACGCCATCCTCGACGGCCTCGCGCAGAACGGCGTCGGCGCCTATCCGGCGCTCGCGCGCATGCGGCTCGCCGAAGCGCGCGTTGCCGACGATCCCGCAGCGGCCGTCGCCGCCTTCGACGAAGTGGCCAACATGTCCAGCGCGCCGCAGGGCCTGCGCGACATGGCGGCCGTGCGCGCGGCCTATCTCCTCGTCGATCACGGCTCGCTCGCCGACGTGCGCGCCCGCGTCGAACGGTTGACCGGCGACGCGGAGCCGCTTCGCTTCCCCGCGCGCGAGGCGCTGGGCCTTGCCGCCTGGAAGGCCGGCGACATCGAGACCGCTCGCACGATGTTCGACCAGCTGCAGGAAGACCTCGGCGCCCCGAACGGCATCCGCCGCCGCGCCGGCCTGATGCAGGAGCTGATCGCGGCCTCGACGCCGGCCGCGCCCACGGCTGCGCCGGCCGCGCCGGTCACCGAAACCACCGCAGCGGCTCCGGCCGCACCCGCCGCGCCCGCGACGCCGGCCCCCGCCGCGCCGGCCGAGACGCCTGCGCCGGCATCGCCTGCCCAGCCCCCGGCGTGACGGGAGCCACGAGGACACCATGGTCACCATCGCCATCATCGGTCGGCCGAACGTCGGCAAGTCCACCCTGTTCAACCGGCTGGTCGGGCGCAAGCTCGCGCTGGTGGACGACCGGCCGGGGGTCACGCGCGACCGGCGCGAAGGCGAGGCGCGCCTGCTCGATCTCGACTTCCGCGTCATCGACACGGCCGGCCTAGAGGAGGCGGGCGCCGACACGCTGGAAGGGCGCATGCGCGCCCAGACCGAGTTGGCGATCCAGGACGCCGACCTGTCGCTCTTCGTGGTCGATGCCAAGGCCGGCGTGACGCCGCAGGACGAGACCCTCGGCGATCTCCTGCGCCGCCGCGGCAAGCCGGTGATCCTCGTCGCAAACAAGTCCGAGGCGCGGGGCTCCGACACCGGCTTCTACGACGCTTTCTCGCTCGGCCTCGGCCAGCCCTGCGCCATCTCAGCCGAGCACGGCGAAGGCATGGGCGACCTGCGCGATGCGATCGTCGAGGCGCTGGGCATCGAAGCCTTCGAGGACCCGGACGCCGCCGACGCCGACCCGGAAGCCGAGATCGAGTTCGACGAGGACGGCGAGCCGATCGAGCGCTACGACGCGACGAAGCCGCTCAACATCGCGATCGTCGGCCGCCCGAACGCCGGCAAGTCGACGCTGGTCAACCGCTTCCTCGGCGAGGACCGCCTCCTGACGGGCCCCGAGGCCGGCATCACGCGCGATTCGATTTCGGTCGAGTGGGAGTGGCGCGGCCGCCGCGTGAAGATGTTCGACACGGCCGGCATGCGCCGCCGGGCGCGCGTGCAGGAGAAGCTGGAGAAGCTGTCCGTCGCCGACGCGCTGCGCGCCATCCGCTTCGCCGAGGTCGTCGTGATCGTCTTCGACGTGACGATCCCCTTCGAGAAGCAGGACCTGACGCTGGTCGACCTCATCGCTCGCGAGGGCCGAGCGCCGGTTCTCGCCTTCAACAAGTGGGACCTCGTCGAGGACCGGCAGGCGGTGCTGGCGGACCTGCGCGAAAAGACCGAGCGCCTCCTGCCGCAGGTGCGTGGCGTCAAGGCCGTCACCGTCGCGGGCGCGACGGGCGAGGGGCTCGACCGCCTGATGAAGGCGATCACCGAGACCCACGAGACCTGGAACCGGCGCGTTTCCACCGCCAAGCTCAACCAGTGGCTGGAGCGCATGGTCTCGCACCATCCGCCCCCGGCGGTCTCGGGCCGGCGCGTCAACATCAAGTACATGACGCAGATCAAGACGCGCCCGCCGACCTTCATCCTCCACACCTCGCGCCCCGAGGCCGTCGGCACCGCCTACACGCGCTACCTCGTCAACGGCCTGCGCGAGCAGTTCGGCCTGACCGGCATCCCGATCCGCATGACGATGCGAAAGTCCGACAACCCCTACGCCCACAAGGCCAAGAAATTCTGACGGGCGGAGCGGCGCCGGCCGCCCCGCCGGCTCATTAACCCTCCGATAAGGTTAATGAGCGATGATCGTCTTCCGATGGAACCGATGCGGAAGCCGGTCATGAGAACAGCGAAGCACGGCGCCCGCAGGGCGGACCGCAGATCCGCCGCACGCCGCGCCGCGTTTCGCCGCACGCTCCTGTCGATCGGTGCCGCGCTCCTGATTCTCCCAGCCCTGCCGACCACGCTGCCCAACGCAGACCTGTCGACGGCCGGCACGCCGGACGATCTCGCCGGCCCGCTCCTCACGCTGTCCGCCTTCGCCGGCAATCCGGGCTTCGAAGATGGCGATGCCGATCTCGTGGCGCAGCCGGCCGACGGCTCGGTCTTCGTTCGCGACGGCTCGGCCCGCATTCCCGCCGAGCGGGGAGGGCGCGTCGGACCCCGTCCGCTCGCCGCCGTGCAGCCGAAGTTCGCGGCCGGCGCCATCGTCGCCGCGACCAACCTTCTGCGTCCGGGCCTTGCCATGGGCGACGACGAGATGCGCACCGCGCTCGCCGGCCCGCTGCCGTTCGGCGGGCCGACCCGCGTCGCGGCGTTCCGCCGCAGCGGGGCGGAGGCCGGCGCGACCGCAGCGCCGGATCCCGTCCAGGTCGCCGCTCGCCGCGACAAGCCCGCGCCCGACGCCATTCCCGCCGGCAAGGTCGACGCACTGCAGACGCTGGCGGCCTATGCGCCCGAATCCCAGCCCGGACACTCCAGCCTCTTCGACGCCGTGCTCCATCCGCAGGGCCAGGACTTCATCCCGCCGATCTCGCCGAAGGACCATTCCTGGGCCGCCTCGATCCTTCCGGCGTCCTCCTTCACCGAGAAGGAGCAGACCTGCCTCGCCAACGGCATCTATTTCGAGGCGCGCGGCGAGACCGAGAAGGGTCAGGCGGCGGTGGCGCAGGTCATCCTGAACCGCGTGCGCAATCCCGCCTATCCCAAGACCATCTGCGGCGTCGTCTACCAGAACCAGGACTGGAAGAATCGCTGCCAGTTCTCCTTCGCCTGCGACGGCGTCAAGGACGTCATCTGGAACAAGCGCGCCTACGGCACCGCCAAGCGGATCGCCGACGAGGTGACGCGCGGCAAGACGTGGCTCCCCGAGGTCGGCTCGGCGACGCACTACCACGCGACCTATGTCCGTCCCCGTTGGGCGAAGACCATGCAGAAGGTCGACAAGATCGGCCTCCACGTCTTCTATCGCACCTATGGCGGCGGCTGGCGCTGACGCCCTGTCGCCGGGCGCGACTCTGCCTTAGATGCGGGAGAGGGCACCGGCATCCTGCCGGACACGGCGAAGTGAAGGATGCGGCGGCCGGATGGCTCGCCGCTTTCGGCAGGGCGGCACGCGATGAACGACGACACGGACAAGACCGACGCCGAGCGCGCTGCCGACCGGGCCCGCCTGCAGGCCCGCCTCGACCATTTCAAGGCGACGCAGAAGACGCTCCAGCCCGAGACCGACGGCAAGCCCGGCTCCATGCAGGGCATGGCGCAGGGGCTGAAGATCGCCAGCGAGTTCATCGCCGGCGTCGTCGTGGGCGCCGTGATCGGCTACGGCATCGATCAGCTTTTCGGAACGACGCCCTTCGGATTGATCGTCTTCCTGCTCCTCGGCTTCGCCGCCGGCGTCCTCAACGTCATCCGTTCGGCCAGCCAGCCGACCCCGCCGAGCGATCCCCCTTCACGATAAGTGGATCGCACGGGGACAGAGCAGGCATTTCGCCCCGGAGGGTGTTGCGAAGCGCGGTTCGGGACGCTATGGCAGTCTCGCTCCGAGAGGGCGAGCATAAGAGGACCAAGCGTTTGGCGAACGATCCCCTTCATCAGTTTCAGATTTCTCGGCTGGTTCCGATCGAAATCGGCGGGGTCGATTTCTCGTTCACCAATTCTTCGTTGTTCATGGTCGCGACTGTCGCGGTCGCCACGGGCTTCCTGTATTGGTCGACCCGCGGTCGCGGACTGGTGCCGAGCCGCTCGCAGTCGGTCTCGGAACTCTCCTACGAATTCATCGCCAGCATGCTGCGCGACGCGGCGGGATCGAAGGGGATGAAGTTCTTCCCCCTCGTGTTCTCGCTGTTCATGTTCATCCTGGTGGCGAACCTCCTCGGGATGTTCCCGTACTTCTTCACCGTCACCAGCCACCTGATCGTCACCTTCGCGCTGGCGCTCCTCGTGATCGGCACGGTGGTGGTCGCCGGCATCAAGGGCCACGGGCTCGGCTGGTTCAAGGTCTTCGTTCCCTCCGGCGTTCCGGCGGCCGTCGTGCCCTTCGTGGTCCTCATCGAGATCATCTCGTTCCTGTCCCGCCCGGTGTCGCTCTCGGTTCGTCTCTTCGCCAACATGCTGGCGGGCCACATCACGCTCAAGGTCTTCGCGGGCTTCGTGACCTCGCTCGGCGCGCTCGGCGCAGTCGGTGTGGGCGGCGCGATCCTGCCGCTGCTCATGACCGTCGGCATCACGGCGCTCGAATTCCTCGTGGCGTTCCTGCAGGCCTACGTTTTCGCGGTCCTGACCTGCATGTACCTCAACGACGCGGTCCACGTTCACCACTGACCGCTTCCCCTCGTCACGCGGCCGTCTCGGTCGCGGGCCTCAATCCCCCGCACGATCCACTAAAGGAGTTTCTCATGGACGCGGAAGCTGCACGTTACATCGGCGCTGGTCTGGCTTGCTTCGGCATGGCCGGCACGGCCCTCGCGCTCGGCAACATCTTCTCGAGCTTCCTCACCGGCGCGCTGCGCAACCCGTCGGCTGCCGACGGCCAGTTCGGCCGCCTGATCTTCGGCTTCGCCGTCACGGAAGCTCTGGGCATCTTCTCGCTGCTCATCGCGCTGCTGCTGCTCTTCGTCTAATCTCAAGTTCTTGGGATTGTGCAGCCGGCCGCCCCGGACGGGGCGGCCGGACCCGTATCATCGGAGTAGGACATGTTCGTCACCGAAGCTTTCGCGCAGACAGAGGGTGCGCCTGATGGGCATGGAACGCCGTTGACCACCTCTCCCACTCCCCCGACCGCGGAAGCCATCGGCGTGCCCGAGGGCGCGCACGAAGCGGGCGGTACCTTCCCGCCGCTGAACCCCGAATTCTTCGCCTCCCAGATCCTGTGGCTGGCGATTAGCTTCGGCGTCTTCTACTACGTCCTGTCGAAGACGATCATCCCGCGCATCGCATCGGTTCTCGAGAACCGCCGCGAGCGCATTGCCGCCGATCTCGAGGCGGCCGAGCGCATGCGCGCCGATGCCGACGAGGCGCAGGCCGCCTACGAGCAGGAGCTCGCCAGCGCCCGCGCCAACTCGCAGAAGATCGCCGGCGAGGCCCGCGATTCGGCCCGCTCCAGCGCCGACACCGAGCGCAAGCGCATCGAGGGCGAACTCGACGCCAGGCTCGAGACGGCGCAGGCCCGCATCGCCGAGATCAAGGCCCGCGCGCTCGCCGACGTCGATACGATCGCGACCGATGCCGCCGAGGCCATCCTGACCGAACTGACCGGTGCCAACGTCTCGCACGACGAGGTCGCCAACGCCGTTCGCGCCGTTCGCGCCTGAGGAGCTGAATCATGGCATTCGACGCAACATTCTGGGCGCTGATCGGCCTCATCCTCTTCCTCGCCGTCGTGATGTACTTCAAGGCGCCGGCGATGGCCGCCCGCTCGCTCGACAGCCGCGCCAAGCGGATCGAGAACGAGATGGAGGAGGCCCGCGAGTTGAAGGAAGAGGCCAAGCGCCAGCTGGCCGACTACCAGCGCCGCCGCCGCGAGGCGGAAGCCGAAGCCCGCGAGATCGTCGCCAGCGCCCAGCGCGAGGCCGCCGGTCTCGTCGAGGAAGCTCGCATCAAGAGCGAGGAATACGTCGCTCGCCGCACGCAGGTCGCCGAGCAGAAGATCGCCCAGGCCGAAGCCGACGCGATCGCCGAGGTCCGCGCCTCCGCCGTCAACATCGCGATCGACGCCGCGACCCGTGTCATCGCGGAGCGCAATCTCGGTACCGATGGCCAGATGACCGAGCGCTCCATCGAGGAAGTCCGCCGCCGCCTCAACTGAGTGCCCCGCAGGACCGAACCGCACAAGCCGCCCTCCGGGGCGGCTTTTTTGCGTCTGGAGGGGCCGCTTGGGTTTCAGACCGGGTCCACATGAACGACCTGCAGCCTGGAGCTGCACGAACCGCATTCACCGCGGCCATGATTCGCCTGGAGGCGGCCGTTCGTTTGGCTGGCCGAAACGACGCGATCGTCTGAGTCTCGGAGTTGTCGGTGCGTTCTCTTGGGGATCGACAGCCGACGCGGTCACACCGGAGCCCCTAAGCGCCGCAGCGAGCCCGCCGCCGACGTCGGCGTGTCGAGCACAAAAGCCTCCCGCCGATCGTTCGATCCGCTTGCGATCGCAGACCTCAGCCGGCGCGCGCCAGACGGGCCGCGATCGGGGCGAAGCTGCGGCGGTGGTGGATGCAGGGGCCGGCCACCTCGATAGCCGCAAGATGCGCGGCCGTCCCGTAGCCCATGTGCCGGCCGAAGCCGTAGGCGGGATGCTGATCGCAGAGCGCCGCCATCATCCGGTCGCGTGTCACCTTCGCTATGATCGAGGCGGCAGCGATCGACAGCGAATGCGCGTCGCCGCCGATGACGGCCGTTGCGGGGCAGGCGAGGCGGGGCGGAACGTCGCGCCCGTCGACGAGCGCATGGTTCGGCTCGCATGCGAGGCCCGCCAGCGCCCGGCGCATGGCGTTCAGAGTCGCCTGCCGGATGTTGACGCGGTCGATCTCCACCGCGCCCGCCGTGCCGATGCCAACCTCGGCGCTCTGAATGATCGCCTCGTAGAGGCGCTCGCGCTGAGCGGCCTTCAGCTTCTTGGAATCGTCGAGCCCCTGCGGCAGGCGAGCGAAATCGAGCACGACCGCCGCCGCGACGACCGGACCGGCCAGCGGCCCGCGCCCTGCCTCGTCGACGCCGGCGATCCGCTGATGTCCCATAGCCATAAGATGCCGCTCGATGGTGTCGTTCGGCCCCGGCTCGTCGGAGCGGGGCAGCACGAGGCCGGGCGCGAAGAGGGTGGGGAGTGAAGGATCGGAGGAACGGCGAGTCATCGTGCGGCGAACCTCGCGCATTCTCCGATCCTTCTCAAGCCCGGCGGCGGGTTGGCGGACCGCCGTGCTCTTCTGCGACGGCGGCGGAACGGGGAGACCGCCGACGTCCGTCGTCCGGATGCGGCCCCGGACGATCGATAGGGAGGCTCGCCAGCCTCCCGGTGTGTTCAGCGTCCGGCGCGGGCGCCCGGACGGCCCGCGGCGTTTCAGAGCAGCGAGAGCTGCACGCCGCCGCCCTTCGGCGCGCGGAAGAGGTCGTTGCGCAGCGTGGATCGCTCGAGGTTCAGCGCCAGACGCTTGGCGGCCAGCTCGAAGCGGCGCTTGATCTGCTGGGCGTAGGGCCCCTTGCCGGTCATCCGCTGACCCCATTCGGGGTCGTAGTCCTTGCCGTCGCGCATCGAACGCAGGAGCGCCATCACGTGGCGGTAGCGGTTGGGATAGTGGCGCAGGAGCCAGTCCTTGAAGAGCGGCGACACTTCGAGCGGCAGGCGCAGGAGCACGTAGCCGACCTCCTTCGCGCCAGCCTCCGCTGCCGCCTCAAGAAGCCGCTCGATCTCGGAATCCGTCAGCCCCGGAATGATCGGCGCGGTCATCACCATGGTCGGGATGCCCGCCTCGGTCAGCTGGCGCACGGCATCAAAGCGCTTGGGTGGCGTCGCCGCCCGCGGCTCCATCAGGCGCGCCAACTGGCGGTCCATCGTCGTGACGGACACGGCGACCCGCGCCAGCCCCTTGGCGGCCATGCGCTGGAGAATGTCGATGTCGCGCGTCACCAGCGCCGACTTCGTCACGATGCCGACCGGATGGTTTGCCCGCTCCAGCACCTCGAGGATCTCGCGCATGATCCGCCGCGTCTTTTCGATCGGCTGATAGGGGTCGGTGTTGGTGCCGATGGCAATCGAGCGGGGCTCGTAGCCGGGTTTCGACAGCTCCTCCTCCAGAAGCTCGGCCGCGTTCGGCTTGGCGAAGAGCTTGGATTCGAAGTCGAGGCCGGGCGACAGGCCCATATAGGCGTGGCTCGGCCGCGCAAAGCAGTAGACGCAGCCGTGCTCGCAGCCGCGATAGGGGTTCACCGAGCGGTCGAAGGAAATGTCGGGCGACTGGTTGCGCGTGATGATCGTGCGCGCCGCCTCGTTCTGCACCTCGGTGCGGAACGGCGGCAGCTCGTCGATGGTCGCCCAGCCGTCGTCGAACGCAGCCCGCGCGAAGGGCTCGAAGCGGCCGGACGGGTTCAGCCCCGCGCCGCGACCACGCCGGCGGTCAAAGCCGACGCGCAGGCCCGACTGGTTCAGCATGTGGTTCGCGATGTCGACGCCGCGGCCTGGGCCGAGCGCGGCGCGGTCGATGCTTCGGATCTCGGACATGGGATTGGGTTCCCTCGGATACGATCCCGTTGAGACCCTGATCCTATTCATCGGATCGGAACAATACAAGAACAAATGAGAACGAAAGAGGAAGCTGGCGGGCGGCGCCGCTTTGCGATAACGCGGGACGCGATGCTGACCGTCCTGATCCACGGCGCCGACGATGCGCCCGCCTTCGCGCAGACCCTCTCGCCACTCGTCTCGGGCGCGGTGGAGGGGATCCTGCGCGACGTCGTGGTTCTCGATGCGGTGGGGGACGACGTTCGGCGCGTCGCCGATCACGCGGGCTGCCGTCTGGCCTCCGCAGGCGAAGTGCTGGCGGCCCCGGCGGCCCTGAAGGGCGAGTGGGTGCTGATCCTGCGCTCGGGCGAGCGTCTGCCGGAGAACTGGATCGACCGGGTGGTGCGGTATGCGGGCGGCCGGTCGGCGGTCGCCGCGGCCCGGCTGCCGGAGCCCGAGCCCGGCATCTTCGACCGCCTGTTCGGGCGCTCGCGCGGCGGCGTCCTCGCCTCGCGCGCGGCTCTGGTGGCGGCCGCGCCCGCCAGCGGCGGACGGATCGATCGCCTGGTGCGCGCGCTGAAACCCCGCCGGATGCGGCGCGGCGGCTGATGCGTCAGGCCGAAAGGCCGCCGCGGCGCAGGTGCTCGTCCAGCCGCGGCATGATCTCGACGAAGTTGCAGGGGCGATGGCGATAGTCGAGCTGCGCGGCGAGGATGCCGTCCCAGCCGTCGCGGCAGGCGCCGGGCGAGCCCGGCAGCGCGAAGACGAAGGTCGCGTTGACGACCCCTGCGGTTGCCCGCGACTGGATCGTCGAGACGCCGATCTTCTCGAAGGAGATCCGGTGGAATACGATGGAGAACCCGTCCATCCGCTTGTCGAAGATCGGCTCCAGCGCTTCCGGCGTCACGTCGCGGCCGGTGAAGCCGGTGCCGCCCGTGGTGATCACGACGTCGATGCCGGGATCGCGCGACCAGCCGAGCACGCATTCGCGGATTGCCTCGATGTCGTCGCGCACGATCCGGCGGCCGCCGAGCCGATGGCCCGCGCCCTCCAGCCGCTCGACCAGCGTGTCGCCCGATCGATCGTCGTCCGGCGTGCGCGTATCCGAGACCGTCAGGACGGCGATCGAGAGGGGAATGAATTCGCGCTCGCTCATCGCGTCTGTCCCGTCAGTTGCGTCGCCTTGACCCACCAGCCGGGCCGCGCCGCCGCGATCGAGCGCTCCGCCTCGCGGCAGGCGGCGTCGCTGGCGAAGAGCCCGAACACCGTTGCGCCGGAACCCGACATGCGCGCAAAGCGCGCGCCGGCCGCGGACACTGCCTCGACGGCATCGCCGATCGCGGGCGCGAGCCCGAGCGCCGGGGGCTCCAGATCGTTGCGTGCGGCCTCGAGATAGCGCGCGAGTGTTTCGAGGTCCGAAAAGCCTGTCGCCGGCGGCGCCATGAGGGGCGCGTTGTCGCGCCGTGCGAGGCCGGCGAAGACGGCCGGAGTCGCGACCGGCACGCCGGGATTGACGAGGAGAACGGGAATCGCGGGCAGGGCGGCCAGCCGCTCAGCGCGCTCGCCGATCCCGCGCACCACCGCCGCCTCGCCCGACAGGCACATCGGCACGTCGGCGCCGAGCGAGACGCAGCGTTCGGCAAGCGAGGGTAGGAGCGCGGGATGCCGGGCCCCGATCCAGGCGAGCAGGGCGCCCGCATCCGCCGAACCGCCGCCGATGCCGGCGGCATGCGGCAGATGCTTGGAGAGGCGGATGGCGAGCGGCGACAGGCGCACGCCGCTCGCGGGCGCGAGCGCCTGCGCGAGGGCCAGCGCCTTCATGACGAGATTGCCGCCGTCGGTCGGCACGCCCGCCCCGAGCGGCCCGTCGACGCTGAGCGTGTCGCGCGGGCCGGGGGCGATCTCCAGCCGATCGCCGAACTCGGCGAAGGCGACGAGGCTTTCCAGTTCGTGATAGCCGTCGGCCCGGCGGCCGACGACATGCAGCGCCAGATTGATCTTGGCGCGTGCGGTGACGGTGGTGACCCAGGGAACGTGGACGAAGGCGTCCATGCGATCGTCAGTTCGAGACCTTGGGGGCCTCGGTTCCGCCGCCGGAGGCGGGCGGCGCGATCGCGGCCGTGTCGGCCACCGGTGCCAGGCCTTCGGCGAGCTTCTTCTTGATCTTCTCGACCTCGGCCGCCTCCGGCGCGGGATCGCCGACCAGCGCGCGGTTCCACTGGAAGCGCGCCTCGCGGGTGCGCCCGACCCGCCAGTAGGCGTCGCCGAGATGGTCGTTCAGCGTCGGGTCGGCGGGCATGATGAGGACGGCGCGTTCCAGCTGCTCGACGGCCTCGTCGAAGCGGCCGAGGCGGTAGTAGGCCCAGCCGAGCGAATCGATGATGTAGCCGTCGTTCGGCCGCAGCTCGACGGCGGTGCGGATCATGTCCAGCCCCTCGTCGAGATTGCGGTTCATGTCGACCCACGAGTAGCCGAGGTAGTTTAGGACCTGCGGCTGGTTCGGCTCGAGCTCCAGTGCCTTGCGGAAGTCCGGCTCGGCCTTGTCCCACTGCTTCTGGCGCTCGAGCGCGATGCCGCGCTGGTAGTAGATGTTCCACACGTTGGGCGCGTCGGCCGGCGCGAGGGTCAGCGCCTTGTCGAGCATCGTCACCGCGCCCGCATAGTCCTTGTCGGCCGCCAGCACGTCGGCCAGCGCGAGGTGCGCCTGGAGGTCGTCCGGGTAGCTCTCGACGGCCTTGCGCAGGTGGACCTTCGCCTCGTCCTTTCGCTCGGCCTGCCAGAGGTCGAGGCCCATCTGGAGCTCGGCGGTGCGCCGGTAGGGCGAGCCTTCCGGGATCTGCTCGTAGTAGGAGATCGCGAGGTCGATCTGCTTCGACCGGTCGGCGACGCCCGCAAGCGCGGTCAGGAGCTTCGGATCGGCCGTGTTCGCGACCGCCTTGGCGAACTGGAAGTAGAGAAGCGCGACGTCCTGCCCGTCGCCGCGGTTGATCGCCTGCCCGAGGATGTAGAGCGTCTCGGCGGCGCCCCCTTGCGCATCGCGGATCGGCGGGTCGATCTCCTTGCCGTCGCGGATCGCGGCCTCGAGCTGCGTCAGCGGCTCGTAGGCGGGCGCGAGCTCGAGGCCGCGCGCCACGGCGTCGAGCGCCTGCTGCTTGCGACCCGAGCGCGCCTCGATGCGCGCCAGCGCCTCGGCGCCAGCGAGATAGGCGTCGACCGAGGTCTGCGCCGTGCTCTGGTCGGAGATCAGCGCGCCGAACGCGGTGCGTGCCCGCTCGACATCGCCGGTGAGCCCGGCGATCAGGCCGATCTCGTACTGGTTGAAGGCCTCGAACCACGAGGCGCCGCGAAGCGCCTCGACGCGGCGGATGGCGTCCTGGCCGCGACCGGCGCCAACATCGGCCCAGGCGGAGAGATGGCCGACGAGGAGCGTGTCGAGATCGCTCGTGTCGCGCAGCTTCAGCGACTCGATCGCCGCGTCGAAGCGGCCGTCGTGCAAGGCGTCGAGTGCGACCGCGATCTGGGCGACCTTGCCCACCGTGTCGTCGTCAACGAGCTTGGCCGCGAGGTCGACGCCGTCCTTGAAGCGGCCGTCCGCCAGATAGGCGAACATCGCTTCCTGCTGCAGGACGTCGGAGGTCGGATCGAGGCGGAGCGCTTCGTCGTAATAGTCGGCGGCGATGCCGGGCTGGCGGTTCTCACGCGCGAGCTTGGCGGCGAGATAGGCGCCCGACAGCGACTGGACGTTCACGGTGGCGCGTTCGGTGCCGGTGGCGGGCGCGTCCTGCGCGGCGGGCTCTGCGGTCTGCGCCGCGGCAGGGCCGGCCAGGACGGCGGCGGCGAGGGCGGCGGCCAAAGCGATCCGCGAGATACGCGTTCTATCCACGTCGAACTTCCTTTTTCCCGACCTGCCGGCGCGAGAGCGTCGGCCGCAGCGCTCATGTCCGCCCGCTGCCTCGGCAGCGCGAGGCGCGTTCACCCGTGTCCGCTTCCAGAATGTTTATTTTGCGACGGCGGACGACGCCAGCCGTCGGCACGAACTATCGGATCCGCTCGATCGAAAACGCCACCACGGCGTCGAGCGCCTCCCGGTGCGGCCCGGCGGGCAGGACCGACAAGGCCTGCGAGGCGAGCCGCCCGTGCTCGCGCGCCCGTGCCTTCGTCGCTTCCAGCGCCCCGTGCCGCGCCAAGAGGTCGCGCGCGCGCGCCAGAGCCGCGTCGTCGTTCTGCCCGTTTTCCATCGCCTCGCGCCAGAAGGCGCGCTCGTCCTCGCTGCCGGCGGCGTAGGACAGGATGACCGGCAGCGTAATCTTGCCCTCGCGGAAGTCGTCGCCGACGTTCTTGCCGAGATCGTCCGCCGAGCCGCCGTAGTCGAGGACGTCGTCGAGGAGCTGGAAGGCGAGGCCGAGATGCAGGCCGTAGTCGCGCATCGCCGCCTCGAAGTCGGCGCCCGCGCCCGCAATCACCGGGCCGACTTCCGCTGCGGCGGCGAAGAGGGCGGCGGTCTTGGCGCCGATCACCGCCATGTAGTCGGCTTCCGTGGTCGACATCTGCTTGGCGGCCGACAGCTGCCAGACCTCGCCCTCGGCGATCACGGCGGACGCGTTGGAGAGGATCGCCAGGGCGCGCATCGAGCCGACCTCGACCATCATCTTGAAGGCCTGGCCGAGGAGATAGTCGCCGACGAGAACGCTCGCCTGGTTGCCCCAGATCGTGCGCGCGGTCTTCCGGCCGCGGCGCAGGTCGCTCTCGTCCACCACGTCGTCGTGGAGGAGCGTCGCGGTGTGGAGGAACTCGACGCTGGCCGCGAGCTTCACGTGGTTCTCGCCGCGGTAACCGAAGGCGAGCGCCGAGGCGAGGGTGAGGATCGGCCGCAACCGCTTGCCGCCCGACGAGATCAGGTGTTCGGCGATTTCCGGAATGAGCTCGACGTTGGACCCGGCCATGGACAGGATCAGCGCGTTGACGCGATCCATGTCCGCACGCGTCAGGCCGAGGATCGGGTCGATCGAGGCGATCGCTCTCGTCTGATCCAGGGGGCGGGCAAGGGTCACTGGTCTTCTCCGTATCGCTGCGCGCGCAATAGCCGGGCGGGCGTTGGGCGGCAAGTGCGTAAAGTGGCGCGCTGCCGGCATCGGGCGACCTCGGACACGTCCCGGCTTGCGTCCGGCGTGCTTTTGGGGCCACTGGACCCCGCCATGATCGAACTCCTGCGCTCTAACGATCCCGTCCTCCTCTCCTTCGTGCAGGCGCTCCTGCGCGATGCGGAGATCGGGCATCTCCTCGCCGACAGCCACATGAGCGTCCTCGACGGCTCGATCGGCATCCTGCCGCGCCGCCTTCTCGTCGATGACGAGGAGATCGATCAGGCCCGGCGCCTTCTCAGCGATGCGGGGCTGGCGCACGAACTCTCCGACCGTGCCTGAGCCGTCGGGCGAGGTCACGAAGGACGCCTTCTACGGCGGCGCGTTCCATCTTCTCCAGCCGGCGAGAGGCGGCCTTCGCGCCGGCGACGACGCGCTGCTGCTTGCTGCCACCGTCGAGCCGGGGCAGGGCGGCACCGCGGCCGACCTTGGGTCCGGTTCGGGCGCCGTCGCCCTCGCCGCCGCGACCCGCGCGCCGGCCCTCCACTTGACGCTCGCCGAGCGCGATCCGGCCATCGTGGATCTTGCCCGCCGGACCCTCGCGTTGCCGGAGAACGCTGATCTCTCCCGTCGCCTGCGCGTCGCCGAGCTCGACCTTCTCCAGCTGCGCCCGGCGCGCGAGGCGGCCGGCCTCGCGGACGGCGCCTTCGATCTCGTCCTCACCAACCCGCCCTTTCATCCGGCCGGCGGCCGCGTCTCGCCGGACGCCACGCGCGCGGCCGCCAAGGCCGAG
>NZ_CAJYIU010000028.1 GCF_913775355.1 uncultured Aureimonas sp. | reverse complement strand
CGGCGACGCCCGGCAGCGAGGCGGCGAGATCATAGACCGCTTCCGCCCGCTCGAAGGCGATGCCGAACTTGTCGGACTTCTTGCCCGTCGAGATCTTGGCGTGGGTGCGCGCGTCCACATCCGGGTTGATGCGGAAGGAGACATGGGCGGTGCGCCCCAGCGCCACGGCGCGCTCGGAAATGGCGCGAAGCTCGGGTTCGGATTCGATGTTGAAGCAGAAGATGCCGGCGTCGAGCCCCGCGTCGATCTCGGCCGCCGTCTTGCCGACACCCGAGAACATGATCTTCTCCGCCGGAATGCCGGCTTTGAGCGCCCGCGCGAGTTCGCCGCCCGAGACGACGTCGGCCCCGGCGCCGAGCGCGGCGAGGGTCTTCAGCACGCCCTGGTTGGAGTTCGCCTTCATCGCGTAGCAGACGGTCGCGTCGATATCGGCGAAGGCGTCGGCGAAGACGCGGTAGTGCCGCGTCAGCGTCGCGGTGGAATAGCAGTAGAACGGCGTGCCGATGTCGGCCGCGATCGCCCTGAGGTCGACGCCCTCGGCATGGAGGATGCCGTCCCGGTATTCGAAATGGTTCATGGCGTCGCCTTGGGCGGTCTAGTTCAGAAGGCCGTCGAGGACGAAGCGCTTCTTTTCGGCATCGGGATTGGTGGTGACTTCGGTCGGCAGCACCGAACGGTCTCCGGCGAGCGGGGCGACCTTGGGCAGGCGCGCGGTGCCCGCCGCGTCCGGCACCACGGCGCGCGACACCTGTCCGTCGGCACGCGTCGCCACCGGAAAGGTCTTGCGCCCGCAACCGGCAAGCGCCATGGCGGCGCAAAGGCCGAGACAGATCGCGTAAGCTGGCTTCGTCATGCTGTCCGGAACCCCGTCGCCCATGCTCCGGGCGCGCGGCCCGGCTTCCCCGTGCTTAGCGCGTCGGCGCGCCAATCTCTAGCCTTCGGCGGCGAGCCGCTCGCGCCAGGCCTTGGCTTGGGCGCGCACGCCGTCGGGCGCCGTGCCGCCGAAGCTCGTCCGGCTGGCGACCGACGCATCGACCGAGAGGACCGAATAAATCTCTTCGCCGATCCGCGCCTCGATCGACCGGAGGTCGGCAAGCGGCAGATCCTCCAGCGCGACGCGCCGCTCCTCGGCGAGCGCCACGACGCGGCCCGTCACGTGATGGGCCTCGCGGAACGGCAGCCCGAGTTCGCGCACCAGCCAGTCGGCGAGATCCGTCGCGGTGGAGAAGCCGGCGCCCGCTGCCGCGCGCATCTTGGCCGCGTTCACCTGGAGATCGCTCACCATGCCGGTCATCGCGGCGAGTGCGAGGGCGAGGCTATCGACGGCGTCGAAGACCTGCTCCTTGTCCTCCTGCATGTCCTTGGAATAGCTGAGCGGCAGCCCCTTCATGATGGTCAGGAGCGCTACCAGCGAGCCGACGATCCGGCCCGTCTTGGCGCGCACGAGTTCGGCCGCGTCCGGGTTCTTCTTCTGCGGCATGATGGACGAGCCGGTCGAGAAGGCGTCCGACAGGCGCACGAAGTCGAACTGCGGCGTCGACCAGATCACGATCTCTTCCGCCAGGCGCGACAGGTGCGTCGCGCAGATCGCCGACGCCGACAGGAATTCCAGCGCGTAGTCGCGGTCGGAAACGGAATCGAGCGAATTGCGCGTCGGCTCGCGGAAGCCGAGCGCCTCCGCCGTGCGGTGGCGGTCGATCGGAAAGCCGGTGCCGGCGAGCGCCGCCGCGCCGAGCGGCGATTCGTCCATGCGCCGCATCGCGTCCTGCACCCGGCCGCGGTCGCGCCCCGCCATCTCGACATAGGCGAGGCAATGGTGGCCGAAGGTGACGGGCTGGGCAGCCTGGAGATGGGTGAAGCCCGGCATCACGGTCGCCGCGTGCTCTTCGGCGCGCGCGATAAGCGCCTTCTGCAGGCCGCGCAGCGCCCGGTCGAGATCGCCCGCCGCGCCCTTCACGAACAGGCGGAAATCGACCGCCACCTGATCGTTGCGCGAGCGCGCGGTGTGGAGGCGGCCGGCGGCCGGGCCGATCAGTTCGGCGAGCCGTGCCTCCACGTTCATGTGGATGTCCTCGCGCGCCTTCGAGAAGGTGAAGCGCCCCTCGTCGATCTCGGCGCGGATCATCTCCAGACCGCGCCTGATTTCCGCCGCGTCTTCGGCCGAGATGATGCCTTGATTCCCGAGCATTTCGGCATGGGCGATCGACCCGGCGATGTCTTCCCGGTAAAGGCGCTTGTCGAAGTCGATCGAGGCGTTGATCGCTTCCATGATCGCGCTGGGACCGGAGGCGAAGCGTCCGCCCCACATCTCGTTGCTCGTCGTCTTGTCCACGAAAAGGCCTTTCCTGCCGATGTCCGACCCGAAGCAGACCCCGTCCCCCGCCCCCCGGCCTTGGGGCACGAAGCGGATCTTGAGCATTGCGCTCGCCGGCGGACTGCTCGCCGGGGCCCTCGGCGTATACGTGATGGAAACGCGCTCTGGCAACGAAGCGGTGGCGTCCTGCCCGGCCGCGGCGGCCCTTTCGGCGGCGCTCGACGGGGCGGCGCGCGGCGAGGTCGCGGCGATGCGTCCGCTGGAGACCCCGTTCGACGTCTCCGCGCTGCGTTTCAAGGACGGTGAAGGCCGCGACACGAGCCTTGCCGCCCTCAAAGGCCAGTCGCTCCTCGTCAACATCTGGGCGACGTGGTGCGCGCCGTGCCGGGCCGAGATGCCGGCGCTCGACCAGCTGGAGCGCGAGGCGGGCGACGAGAGCTTCGCGGTCGTGCCGATCAACGTCGACATGGGCGACGACGCCAAGCCGCGCGGCTTCTACGCCGAAACGGGCCTCAAGACCCTGCCCTACTACCGCGACGAGACGATGGGCGTCTTCAACGACCTG
Organism: uncultured Aureimonas sp.; assembly: GCF_913775355.1. Classification (GTDB taxonomy): domain Bacteria; phylum Pseudomonadota; class Alphaproteobacteria; order Rhizobiales; family Rhizobiaceae; genus Aureimonas. The sequence continues at coordinate 23,375 of NZ_CAJYIU010000028.1, read as the reverse complement.
AAGCGTCAGGGCGTAGCGCTCGGCCTGCCGGTGACGCTGCTGGTCGACGCGGGCGGCTGCGCGCGCGCGGCGATGAACGGCCCGGCGGAATGGGCGAGCCCCGACGGCCTGCGCCTCATCGACGCCTTGAAGGGCGGCGGCGCCTGAGGATCAGGCCTTCTTCAGGAACTCCGTCCGCAGCACGAGGTCCTTCACCTTTTCGGCCCGGCACTCGACGAGATCCGGGTCGCCGGTCAGGCGGATGTTTTTCACCAGCGTGCCGCGCTTCAGCGTCACGCTGGTGCCCTTGACCTTGAGGTCCTTGATGAGGGTCACGCTGTCGCCGTCGGACAGGGGCGTACCGTTCGAGTCGCGCGTGGTGTCGCTCAAGGCTCTGGCCTCTTCAGCGCGTCGGGACCGGCGTCTCGCCGCGATAGTCGTAGAAGCCGCGCTTGACCTTGCGGCCGAGCCATCCGGCCTCGACGTATTTCACCAGGAGCGGGCACGGCCGGTACTTCGAATCGGCGAGGCCGTCGTGCAGCACCTGCATGATCGACAGGCAGGTATCGAGGCCGATGAAGTCGGCGAGCTGGAACGGGCCCATCGGATGGTTGGCGCCGAGCCGCATCGAGGCATCGATCGATTCCACCGAACCGACACCCTCGTGCAGCGTGTAGATCGCCTCGTTGATCATCGGGATCAGCACGCGGTTGACGATGAAGCCCGGAAAATCCTCCGAGATCGTCATGGTCTTGTCGAGGCTGGCGACGAAGCCCTTGGAGGACTCGAACACCGCGTCGTCGGTGGCGATGCCGCGCACCAGTTCGACGAGCTTCATGACCGGCACCGGGTTCATGAAATGGATGCCGAGAAAGCGCTCGGCACGGTCGGTGCCGGACGCCAGACGCGTGATCGAGATCGACGACGTGTTGGAGGCGAGGATCGCCTCGGGGCGCAGCACCGGGCAGACCTGCGCGAAGATGCGCCGCTTGATCTCCTCCTTCTCGGTCGCCGCCTCGATCACGAGGTCGCACGGGGCGAGATCGTTGACCCCGTCGGCAGGCTTCAGGCGCTTCAGCGCAGCATCGCGCACGCCCGCCTCGAGCTTGCCGCCGGCGACGAGCCGGTCGAGACCGGCCGCGATCTTCTCGATCCCCTTGGTCGCGAGATCGAGGCTGACGTCGTAGAGCACGACGTCGTAGCCCGCCTGCGCGCTGACCTGCGCGATCCCCGCGCCCATCTGCCCGGCGCCGATGACGCCCACCGTCCGAATGTTCGTCATCGCGGCCTCCGTGTTCGTCCCCGTCAGACCTTGGCGGTCAGTTCGGGGATGATCTGGAAGATGTCGCCGACGAGGCCGTAGTCGGCAACCTGGAAGATCGGGGCGTCCTCGTCCTTGTTGATGGCGACGATGACCTTGGAATCCTTCATGCCGGCGAGATGCTGGATCGCACCGGAGATGCCGCAGGCGACGTAGAGGTCCGGGGCCACGACCTTGCCGGTCTGACCGACCTGCCAGTCGTTGGGCGCGTAGCCGGCGTCCACCGCCGCGCGCGACGCACCGACGGCCGCGCCGAGCTTGTCGGCGAGCGGCAGCATGACCTCCTCGAACTTCTCCTTCGAGCCCAGCGCCCGGCCGCCGGACACGATGACCTTGGCGCCCGACAATTCGGGACGCTCGGAATGGACGACGGCCTCGGAGACGAACTTCGACACGGCCGGGTCGCTCGCGGCCCCGATGCCCTCGACCGAGGCCGAGCCGCCCTCGGCAGCCGCCGCAAACGCCGCGGTGCGCACGGTCAGCACCTTGATCTTGTCGGAGGAGCGCACCGTCTCGACGGCGTTGCCGGCGTAGACCGGGCGCTCGAACGTGTCGGCGCCATGCACGGCGATGACGTCCGACACCTGCATCACGTCGAGAAGGGCCGCCGCGCGGGGCAGGGCGTTCTTCAGCGAAGCGGTCGCCGGCGCGACGACCGCGTCATAGCTCGGGGCAAGCTCGACGACGAGGGCGGCCAGCGGCTCCGCAAGGTGATGGCCAAGCCCGGCGGCGTCGGCATGGAGAACCTTGGCGACGCCCTGGAGCTTGGCAGCGGCCTCGGCGACAGCGGCCGAGCCCTCGCCGGCCACGAGAACATGGACGTCGCCGCCGAGCTGCGATGCTGCCGTCAGGGCCTTGGCGGTCTCGCCCGAAAGCGTCTTGTTGTCGTGCTCGGCGATCAGAAGCGTGGTCATGGTACGGATCTCGCGAAAAAGAGGAAACGGGGCGCTGGTCGCGGGCGGCTCAGACCAGCCCGGCACCCTTGAGGGCCGAGACTAGCTCGTCCACCGAGCCGACCTTGACGCCCGCCTGCCGGCCCTTCGGCTCGGCGACCTTCACGACCTCGAGACGGGGGCTGAGATCGACGCCGAACTCGGCCGCGTCCCGCTCCTCCAGCGGCTTCTTCTTCGCCTTCATGATGTTGGGGAGCGACGCGTAGCGCGGCTCGTTGAGGCGAAGGTCGGTGGTGACGATCGCCGGCAGGATGAGGCCCACCGTCTGGAGACCGCCGTCCACCTCGCGCGTGACGTTCAAGGCGCCGTCCGCCACTTCGACCTTGGAGGCGAAGGTCCCTTGCGCCCAGCCGAGGAGGCCGGCCAGCATCTGGCCGGTCTGGTTGCAGTCGTCGTCGATCGCCTGCTTGCCGAGGATGACGAGGTCCGGCTTCTCGGTCTCGACGACACCCTTGAGGAGCTTGGCGACGGTGAGCGGCTCGAGGCGCCCGTCCGCCTTCACAAGGATGCCGCGATCGGCGCCCATCGCGAGCGCGGTGCGGATCGTCTCCTGGGCTTGAGCGGGGCCGGCCGACACGACCACGATCTCGGTGGCCGCCCCCTTCTCCTTCAGCCGGAGCGCCTCTTCGACCGCGATCTCGTCGAACGGGTTCATCGACATCTTCACGTTGGCGAGCTCGACGCCCGTCCCGTCCGCCTTCACGCGGACCTTCACGTTGTAGTCGACGACACGCTTCACGCAGACGAGGATCTTCATGCGGGGCTTCCCTGTCTTGGCCCGTTTCGAGTCGCGCTTCGGGCCGGTCTCTCAAGCTCCGACTGTCTTAAGGAGACGGCGAAGCGTGTTCAAGCGAGCGGATGGCCTCGCGGCCCGATCCGTCGATCGCGAACCTAACTTCCATTGACGTAAAGGTCAAAAATCTTAGCGGTTCGCGCCCGGCACCCAGAGGACGTCGCCGCGGCCGCCGTCGTTGGCATGTCGCGCGGCGACGAAGAGGTAGTCCGACAGGCGATTGACGTATTTCAGCGCGGCGTCCGAGACGCGCTCGCCCTCGCGGCGCGAGAGTTCGACCATGTGCCGCTCGGCCCGGCGTGCGACGGTGCGCGCGACATGCAGGCGGCTCGATGTCGGCGTGCCGGCGGGAAGGACGAAGGAGTTCAGCGGCTGAAGATCGGCGTTCAGGCGGTCGATCTCGCGCTCCAGCCAGTCGACCTGGGCGGGGACGATCGCAAGGCGCTCGAAGGGAAGCGGCTCGTCGGTCTCAGGGGTCGCGAGGTCGGCGCCGAGATCGAAGAGGTCGTTCTGGATGCGCGACAGGCTGGCGTCGAGGTCGGGCGAGGCGTCGAGGCGGGCGACGCCAATCAGCGAGTTCGCCTCGTCCACAGTGCCGTAGGCCTCGATCCGTAGATCGCTTTTCAGGCGGCGCTCGCCGCTGCCGAGCGCCGTGGTGCCCTTGTCGCCGGTGCGCGTGTAGATCTTCGTGAGCCGAACCATGCCGATGTCCCCGTCGCCGTGTCGCGCCCCATCTAGGACGCTCCCGGCGCGGGTGAACGGCTCAGCGTGCGAAGTAGAGGGCGCCCACGATCACGGCGACCGCGATCGCCTGCAGCATGACGCGCGCACGCATCAGCTTCTGCGAGGTGTTGCCCGGACCGCCGCGCATCATGTTGGCAAGGCCCATCACGAGGACCACGGCGACCGCGATCATGAAGATCACGGCGAGGATGGTGAAGATCGTCGACATCTGGCTTCTTTCCGGCTGCTGGCCGCTGGGCGGGATATAGGCGTTCACGCGTGCGTGCGCGAGCACCGCGACGTCATGCCTCGCGGCCGCGCTTCCCCATGGTCAGCGCGCCGGTGGCCGCCGCGACGCCGCCCGCCGCCAGCGCCATGCCCAGGAGCTGGACCCCCGTCAGCGCCTCGCCGAAGAGCACGAAAGTCTGGAGCGCCGTGACGGCCGGCACGAGATACATCAAGGAGGCGACGCGCGAGACAGCTCCCTCGCGGATGAGGTAGAGGAGCAGGAAGATCGCGCCGATCGACAGTGCCAGCGTCAGCCAGACGAGCGCGAGCACCATCTCAGTGGCCCAGTCGACCCGCATGGTCTCGAAGGCGTAGGCGGCCATGAAGGTCGGCAGCAGCGCACCGACATACTGCACCGCCGTGCCGAGGCGCAGGTCGAGGCTGCCGACGAACCGCTTCTGCCACACGGTGCCGAGCGAGATGCCGGCGACGGCGCCGAGCGCGGGCATCAGCTGCCCGATCGTGAAGCCGCCGGCGTTCCCAAGCTTGGGCGCGACCACCAGCCCGACGCCGAGGAGCCCGACCGCGAGCCCCATCCAGTGGCGCGCGGTGACCCGCTCGCCGACGAGCGAGGCGGCCAGAAGCGCGGTCAGGAGCGGCTGCAGCCCCGCCACCAGCGCCGTCACGCCGGCCGGAAGTCCGTGGCGCACGGCAAAGAACACGCCGCCGAGATAGAGTCCGTGGATCAGGCTGCCGGCAAAGGCGGCATGGGCGAGCTGCGGTGCCGTCACGCCCCTGGCCCCACGCAGCGCGAACGCGGCCATCGGCACGAGGATCACGAGCGCCAGCGCGTATCGCATCGACAGGAACGTGAACGGCTCGGCATGGGGCATCGCGTAGCGCGCGCCGACGAAGCCGGTGGACCACAAGAACACGAAGATGGCCGGGAAGAAGGGAAGAAGCCGGCGCAAGGCCCGAAGATCCTTTCATGCAGCGCCGCACGATCTCGCGATCGCTCCGGCGACACGTCCGCGATACCAGCCGGACGGCGTGCGTCAAGCCCGGCGGGCCGTCGATTGCGCCTCGCCTCCTCCCCCGGCGCGCGGTAACGGAGGGCACGATCCGCCGCAGCCGAGATGCCATGACGCTCGTCCTCTCCGTCGTCGCCCCGATCTTCATCCTGATCGCGCTCGGCACCCTGTCGGCGAAGTCCGGCTACCTTCCCAGCTCCACCGGCGACGCGCTCTCCGGCTTCGTGTTCAAGGTGGCCGTGCCCGCCCTGATGTTCCGAACGGTCGCCACGGCCGACTTCGGCGGGGCGAACCCGCTTCTCCTCTGGATCGCCTACTTCGCGGGTGTCGCGCCGGTCTATGCCGCCGGCATGTGGATAGGGCGACGCCTTGCCGGCACCGACCAGCGCGGCGCGGTGATCGCCGGCGTCTCGGCGAGCTTCTCCAACCTCATCTTCGTCGGCGTGCCGATGACCGAGCGCGCGTTCGGTCGCGAGGGACTCGACGTCCTCGCGCTGCTGCTCGCGATCCACCTGCCGACCATGATGCTGGTCTCGACGCTGCTCCTGGAACGGGCTGCGCTCGGCGACGCGCGCGATGGAGGCGAGGCGGCCTCGTTCTCGCCGCGCCGGGTGGTCGGGCAGGTCGCGCGCAACCTGTCGCGCAACGCGCTGGTGGTGGGGCTCGCTCTCGGCGCGCTCTGGCGCTGGACCGGGCTGCCGCTCAACGGCCCGCACGGCGAGGTGGTGCGGCTGGTGGCGGGGACCGCAGGGCCGACGGCGCTCTTCGCGCTCGGCATGTCGATGGTGCGGTTTTCCGTCGGCTCCGATCGCTCCGTGCCGCTGGTCCTCACAGCGCTCTCGCTCCTCGTACAGCCGCTGATCGTCTATGCCATCGGCGTCGCCCTCCTGCCGCCGCTCTGGCTGGCCGTCGCGGTCGCGGGCGCCGCCTGTCCCGTCGGCGTCAACGCCTATCTCTTCGCGACCTTCTTCCGCACCGGCGAGCGGCTCGCCGCCAGCGTCATCGTCCTGTCGACGCTCCTGTCGGCGCTGACGCTGACGGGATGGCTGGCGCTGATGCCGTGAGCCCCGCCATGCGCCGGATGTCGACGGGCGAAAGACCCGCCTCGCGCAGGGCCCGAAGCGCGACGTCGCCCCGGCTCTTCGACAGCTTGCGCCCGTCCGGCCCGAGGACGAGATCGTGATGGCGATAGACCGGCGCGGGCAGGCCGAGAAGCGCCTGAAGCACCCGGTGCACGGCGGTCGAGGCCAGAAGGTCGCGCCCGCGCACGACATGGGTGACGCCCTGGATGGCGTCATCCACCACCACCGACAGGTGGTAGCTGGTCGGCGTCTCGCGGCGCGCCAGCACCACGTCGCCCCAGAGCGCCGGCTCGGCCGCGACCTCGACGGCCTCACCGCTACCGGTTTCGACGAAGGCGAGCGGCCGCCCGAGCCGCCGCAGCGCGGCCGTCATGTCGAGGCGCCAGGCGAAGGGCTCGCCGGACGCGATCCGCCCCTCGCGCTCCGCCCTGCCGAGATGCCGGTCGAGCGCGGGATAGAGCGGGGCGCCGTCGGGGTCGAGCGGCCAGGGCTGCCCTTCGCGCGCCTCGAAGGCAGCGGCATGGCGGCGGATCTCGCCGCGCGTCATGAAGGCGGGATAGGCGAGTCTATCGGCGACGAGCGCGTCCAGCGCCCCGCGGTAGTCGTCGAAGTGCTCGCTCTGCCGCCGCACCGGCGTCTCGAAGGGAACGCCGAGCCAGGCGACGTCCTCCAGAAGCATCGCTTCCAGCTCCGGCGTGCAGCGGACGGGGTCGATGTCCTCGAGGCGCAGAAGCAGGCGCCCGCCGCTCGCGGCCGCGAGATCGGCGTTCATGAGCGCCGACGCGGCGTGTCCGAGATGCAGGAGCCCGTTCGGGCTCGGCGCGAATCGAAAGACGGGCGGAGCGGCGACCATGCCCTCCTATCTCATGCAGGCCGGGCGGCGAAAAGGAGCGGGCGATGATCCGCACGCAAGGCGATGTGGCGCGCGATCTCGCCGCTCTTCTCGTGCTCGACGATCGCCTTCGCCCGATCGCTGCCGTCGCCGGTCTCGTCCCCCTCCGCCCCGGCTCGCCCGGCCTCGACGGCCTCGTCGCGACCGTCGTCGCCCAGCAGATCTCGCGCGCCAGCGCGACGGCGATCCTCGGCCGTCTCGCGCGGCTGGTCGACCTGTCGGATGCGGGTGCCCTCGCCCGCGCATCCGACGCGACGCTGCGCGAGGCCGGGCTGTCGACGCCCAAGATGCGCACGCTGCGGGCGGTCGCGGCGGCGATCCTCGGCGGCCGTCTCGATCTCGGCCGGATCGCTCTCCTGCCCGCGGACGAGGCGGTCGCAGAGCTCGTCGCGCTGCCGGGCATCGGGCGCTGGACGGCGGAGTGCCATCTTCTCTTCGGGATCGGCCATCCCGACATCTTCCCGGCGGGCGACCTTGCGCTGCGCGTTGCGGTGGGCCGGGGCCTTGGGCTCGGGGAGCGCCCGCCCGAGCGCGCGGTGGCACAGGCGGCCGCCGCCTGGTCGCCCCACCGCTCGGTCGCCGCACGGCTGTTCTGGGCCTACTACGCCGCGCTCCTCCGGCGCGACGGCGCGCCGGTCGCCCCGCCGGTCGGCGAGACGTGACGCCGCAGGGCGCCGACCTGTCTGTGCATGGCGTTTTGCAAGCGGCGCCAAAGGCTTCACAAAGGCGACACGATAGGCCACGATAAAGGGGACGCATATGAAACGTGCATGAGCATACGGTTTCGCAAAACCGGCTCCCGTTCCTGCGAAACCGCTGCCTTGCGTGAAGGAGAAGCTCCTTGACGATCGCAGTGCCGTCTTCCTTGTCTCCGGCGCTTGTCCTCAACGCCGACTATCGCCCGCTGAGCTACTACCCGCTGTCGCTCTGGTCGTGGCAGGACGCGATCAAGGCCGTGTTCCTCGACCGCGTGACCATCCTCGCCGAATACGACCGGGCCGTTCACAGCCCGACCTTCTCGATGCGGCTGCCCTCGGTCGTGTGCCTGAAGTCCTACGTGAAGCCGGCCCGGCACCCGGCCTTCACGCGCTTCAACGTGTTCCTGCGCGACCGCTTCCAGTGCCAGTATTGCGGCTCGCCGCACGAGCTGACCTTCGACCACGTGATCCCGCGCTCGCGCGGCGGCCTCACCACATGGGAAAACGTCGTCGCCGCCTGTTCGCCCTGCAACCTGAAGAAGGGCGGCCTGATGCCGCGCGATGCGGGGATGCACCCGCACCAGACGCCCTACCAGCCGACGGTGCATGACCTGCACAACAACGGCCGGCAGTTCCCGCCGAACTTCCTGCACGAAAGCTGGCTCGACTATCTCTACTGGGACACCGAGCTGGAAGCCGAATAGAAGCCCGCGCGACCTGCAAGTCGGCGGGCTTTTCTCGTTCAGGCGAAGCGGTCGCCCCGCGCCAGCGCGCTGCGCAGCGCCAGCGCCGCCAGCGCCGCCGCGATCAGCGCGTTCCAGCCGGCGAGCGACACGCCGAGGATGCGCAGCGCCGCCTCCGAGCAGGACGGCGGGCGCACCGCGTCGATCGAGGACAGGAGATCGACGGACAGGTCGACCGCGCCCGCCGCCGCGCAGTCCACAGGCCCCGCCCAGAAGCCCCATTCGACGCCGGCATGGTAGACGCCGAGCGCGGCCGCCCAGAGCATCAGGAGCCCGACCGCGAAGAGGAGGCCGCGCGTCACGATGGCCGGCGCGCGAAGCTTTGCCGCCACAAGGGCCGCCAGCGCCACGGGAATGCCGATGTAGTAGGGTGTGCGCTGTTCGAGGCAAAGCGCGCAGGGCATGTAGCCGCCGACATGCTGGAACAGGAGCGCGCCTCCGACCGTCGCCGCCATGCCACCCGCGAGCAGCGCTGCCGAAAGGGTCTGCCGGAAGCCCGTGCGACCCTGGAATGTGACCTGCCCCGCCATGTCCTTGAAAACTCCGCTCCGATGCCGCCGCGACACGCCGCCCGCCCGCCGGGGCGCTATGGACGCATTCGCGCTTTTCTGGCAAGAGGATCGCGGCGCGGCCAAGGCGGCGCCCGCTGCGGGCGTGGCGGAATTGGTAGACGCAGCGGACTCAAAATCCGCCGTCCTCACGGATATGTCGGTTCGAGTCCGACCGCCCGCACCATCCCCTTCCCACCGCGAGAACCTGCCGCGTCAGGCCGGCACCGAGCCTTTGAGGGTCACGGCCGGACGGCGCCACTGCGAGGGGCCGGTGCGGTGGATCGAGGTGCCCTCGGCATCGACCGCCACGGTGACCGGCATGTCCTCTACCACGAACTCGTGGATCGCCTCCATGCCGAGATCGGCGAAGGCGAGGACACCGGCCTCCTTCACGGCCTTCGAGACGAGATAGGCTGCGCCGCCGACGGCGATCAGATAGGCCGCGCCGTGGCGACGGATGCTCTCGATCGCGGCAGGGCCCCGCTCGGCCTTGCCGATCATCACAAGAAGGCCTGTCGCGTCGAGGACGAGGTCGGTGAAGCCATCCATGCGAGTGGCCGTGGTCGGCCCCGCCGGTCCGACGACCTCCTCGCGCACCGGGTCGACCGGCCCGACATAGTAGATCGCGCGGTCCTTCAGATCGACCGGCAGCGGCTCGCCGCGCCGGATCATGTCGGCCATGCGCTTGTGGGCGGCGTCGCGCCCGGTGAGCATCCGCCCCGACAGGAGCAGCGTCTCGCCGGCCCGCCAGGTCGCCACCTCCTCGCGCGTCAGGCGGTCGAGATCGATGCGCCGCGCGCCCGCGCTCTGTTCGCCCATGTCGAGTTCCGGCCACAGCGAGAGGTCCGGCGGCACCAGCCGGGCCGGCCCCGAGCCGTCGAGCGTGAAGGTGAGATGGCGGTCGGCGGCGCATTGCGGGATGAGGCCGACGGGCTTGGAGGCCGCATGGCAGGGGTGCGAGCGGATCTTCACGTCGACGACGGTCGTCAAGCCTCCAAGACCCTGCGCCCCGATGCCGAGTGCATTGACGCGCTCGTGGATCTCGAGCCGCATCTCCTCGATCGGCGAGGACGGGCCGCGGCGGAGGAGCTCGTCCATGTCGATCGGCTCGAGGAGCGCTTCCTTCGCCATCATCATCGACTTCTCGGCCGTGCCGCCGACGCCGATCCCGAGCAGTCCCGGCGGGCACCAGCCGGCGCCGAGCGTCTCGACCGTCTCGACCACCCAGTCCGAGACCGAGGCCGCGGGCGCGAGGTTGGCGAACTTCGCCTTGTTCTCAGAGCCGCCACCCTTGGCGGCGACCGTGATCGTCAGCGCGTCGCCGGCCACGACGTCGAAATGGACGACGGCCGGCGTGTTGTCGCCGGTGTTCGTTCGGCCGAACAGCGGATCGCGGACGATCGAGGCGCGAAGCGGATTGTCGGGGTCGGTATAGGCGCGGGCGACGCCCTCGTTGATGAGATCGGCGAGCGGGCGCGTCGTCTCGATCCGCGCGCCGATGCCGAGCTTGACGAAGACATTGACCGTGCCCGTATCCTGGCAGATCGGGCGCCGGCCGAAGGCCGCCATGCGCGAGTTGATCAGGATCTGGCGGATCGCATCGCGCGCCGCCGGGCTCTCCTCGCGCTCGTAGGCGTCGGCGAGGCTCCTGACGAAGCTCGGCGGGTGGAACACCGCAATGTACTGCAGCGCGTCGGCGACGGAGGAGACGAGATCCGCCTCGCGGATGGGGGTGCCTTGCGAACTCATCATCGTCCTCCCCGGCCCGCCCGCGCGGCGGCCGCCACAATCGCCTGCGCGCGCAGGATCACCGGCGCATCCACCATTTCGCCGTCGAGCGACACGGCGCCCCCGCCCTGCCCGGCATCGAGAACCCGGCCCGCCCAGGCGACGGCCTCGGCGCTCGGCGCGAACCCGCGCGCGGCCGGCGGAACCTGGGCGGGATGAATCAGGAGCTTGGCGGAAAAGCCGAGTTCGGCGGCATAGGCCGAATCGGCCTCGATCAGGGCCTCGTCGCGCGTCGCCGCCGTCACCCCGTCGATCGGGGCTGGGCGAGACTTGAGGCGGCTCGCCAGCACGAACTCTTGGCGGGCCGAGGCCAGCGCCTCGCGCGTCGGCCGGCAGCCGAGATCGGCGGCATAGTCGAAGGTTCCGAAGGCGAGGCGCGCGGCAGCGCCCGCAATCTCCCGGATCTCGCCGAGCCCGAGCGCGCTTTCGACCAGCGCCACCACGGGCCGGCCCGACGCCTCGGCGACCCGCTCGACATCGGCCGCGCGCTCCGCCTTCGCCAGCATGACGCCCGCCACCTCGATCCTTGCGGCCAGAGCGAGGTCCGCCGCGTGCGCGGGATCGGCGACCGCGTTGATGCGCAGGAGAACGGCGCACGGCGCGTTCGCGATTTCGGACGCGGCAGCCTCGATCGCCGCGCGGGCGCGCGCCTTGGCGTCCGGCGCGACGGCATCCTCGAGATCGAGGATCACCGCGTCGGCGCCGGCGGAAAAGGCCTTCGCGAAGCGCTCCGGGCGGTCGCCCGGCACGAAGAGGAACAGCGCGGCATCGCTGATCGTGGACGGCATGGGGTCTTCCCTGTCTCGTCGGAACCACGGACCCGAGGGTTGTCGGATCTGTGGCCGCCCGACGGGAAATAGGCTTTCGCGCTGGCGGTCATAGGGGGCCCCTATGCGGTCTCGGCGCCCATATCGACGGGTTATGGAGCGTCTCGCGCATCGCTATTGGCGAGGCGCGCTCGTGCCGTCCTTAACTGGCAGCGTCCGAGAAGCGAGGGTCAGGACCGATGAACACCGATCTCGAGGGTCTAGTCGTCGTCTCCGTCGAGCAGGCGGTGGCCGCTCCCTACGTGTCGAGCCGGCTTGCGGACGCGGGCGCGCGCGTCATCAAGATCGAGCGGCCGGAGGGCGACTTCGCCCGCGGCTACGACCATCTGGTGAAGGGCGAAAGCGCCTATTTCGTCTGGCTCAACCGGGGCAAGGAATCGGTCTGCCTCGACCTGAAGTCGGAGGCCGACAAGGCGGTGCTCGCGCGCATGATCGATGCGGCCGACGTCTTCGTCCAGAACCTTGCGCCCGGCGCGATCGACAAGCTCGGCTTTGCGCCGGGCGAACTCCGCCGCCGGAACCCGCGCCTCATCACCTGCTCGATCTCGGGCTATGGCGACGAGGGACCCTATCGCGACCTCAAGGCCTACGATCTCCTGGTGCAGGCGGAGAGCGGCCTGTCGAACATCACCGGCAACGAGCACGGCATGGCGCGCGTCGGCGTGTCGGTCTGCGACATCGCCGCCGGCATGACGGCCTTCCAGGCGGTGCTGCAGGCGCTGATCGGCCGGGCGAAGACCGGCGAGGGCCGGCACATCGACGTCTCGCTCTTCCACGCGCTCGCCGACTGGATGAACGTGCCGTACCTGCAATATGTCTATGGCGGCAAGGAGCCGGCGCGCTCGGGGCTCAACCACCCGACCATCGCGCCCTACGGCGCCTATGCCTGCCGCGACGGGTCCTCCGTCCTGTTCTCGATCCAGAACGAGCGGGAATGGGCCAATCTCTGCCGCGACGTCCTGCTGGCGCCGGATCTTGCGGGCGATCCGCTCTTTTCCGACAACTCCCGGCGCGTCGCCAACCGCGACAAGCTCGATGCGATCGTCACCGGCGCCTTCGCGATGGCGGACAGGCCGGAAATGATCGAGCGGCTGGAGAAGGCGCGCATCGCCTATGGCCGCGTCAGCTCGATGCAGGACCTCGCCGACCACCCGCAGAACCGCTTCGTGACGGTGGAGACGCCGGCCGGCCCGGTCGCCTATCTCGCGCCCGGCGCCCGCTTCGACGGGCAGGACCCGGCGTTCCGAGCCGTTCCGGCGCTCGGGCAGCAGACCGAGGCGCTGCGGGCCGAATTCGCCCCCGCCGGCCGTGTGGAGGACGCGGCCTGAGCGGGCTCGCCGCGGCACGGCGTTCCGCCATATGCTGTGTCAGGATTTGGGAGGATCGCACGACATGACGGGACGGCTGGACGGGAAATCGGCGCTGGTGACGGGCGCGGCGTCGGGGTTCGGCGCGGCGATCGCCAAAGCCTTCGCACGCGAGGGCGCCCGCGTCGTGATCATGGACCTCGACGAGGACGGCGGACAGCGCATCGCGGGCGAGATCGGCGCGGCGGCGGCGAGCCTTAAGGGCGACGTGACGCGGCGCGAGGACTTCGAGCGCGCTGTGGCCGAGGCGACGCGGCACGGCGGACGGCTCGATATCCTCGTCAACAATGCCGGCTGGACCCACCGCAACAAGCCGCTGGAAGAGGTCAGCGAGGAGGAGTTCGACCGCGTCTACGCCATAAACGTCAAGTCGATCTACCACTCGGTGCAGGCGAGCCTGCCGGTCTTCTCGGCTCAGGGGTCGGGCGTCATCCTTAATATCGGATCGACCGCGGGCCTGCGCCCGCGCCCCGGCCTCACCTGGTACAACGGCTCGAAGGGCGCGGTGAACATGCTGAGCCGCTCGCTGGCGGTGGAACTCGCCCCGCGCGGCATTCGGGTCAACGCCATCGCTCCGGTGATGGGCGCGACGGCGCTGCTCGAAAGCTTCATGGGCATGCCCGACACGCCGGAAAACCGCGCGAAGTTCATCGCGACGATCCCGCTCGGCCGCCTGTCGGAGCCCGACGACGTCGCGGGCGCCTGCCTCTATCTCGCCTCCGACGAGGCCCGCTTCGTGACCGGCGTCATCCTCGAGGTCGACGGCGGACGGACGATCTGACCGGTCAGCGCTGCGGCGTGAACCAGCCGAGGCCGGCGCGCGTGTCGCCCCTCGGCCGGTACTCGCAGCCGACCCAGCCGTCGTAGCCCGCCGCATCGAGCCGCTCGAACAGCCAAGGGTAGTTCACCTCGCCTTCGTCCGGCTCGTGACGGTCGGGAACGGAGGCGATCTGGATGTGGCCGACGGTTTCGCTGTGCGCCTCGAACAGGCGCCAGAGGTCCCCGTCCATGATCTGGGCGTGGTAGAAGTCCATCTGGACCTTGAGATTGGCCGCGCCGATCTCGGCGACGAGGGCGTGCGCCTCGCGCTGGTGGTTGAGGAGATAGCCCGGCATGTCGCGCGTGTTGATCGGCTCGATCACGAGCGTCAGGCCGTCGTCGGCGAGGCGCCGCGCGGCGGCTGCGATGTTGCGGCGGTAGAGGTCGAGCGAGCGCCCGCGCTCCGTGCCCGCAGGCTGGAGCCCGGCCATGGCATGGATCCGCTCGCAGCCCAGCGCCCGTGCATAGCGCACCGCCGTCTCGACGCCCTCCGTGAATTCCGCCTCGCGGCCGGGCAGGCAGGCGATGCCGCGCTCGCCGGCCGCCCAGTCGCCGGGCGGCATGTTGAAGAGGGCCTGCGTCAAGGCGTTCGCGCGCAGCCGCTCGGCGATCGCCTGCGCCTCCCACTCGTAGGGAAACAGGAACTCGACGCCGGCAAAGCCCGCGCGCGCGGCCTCGGCGAACCGGTCGAGGAACGGCACCTCGTTGAACATCATGGTGAGGTTGGCGGCAAAGCTCGGCATGGGTGGTGTCCTCCGATCGCTACCAGACGGCGCCGAAATTCTCGCGCAGCGGCTGGATCTCGTCCTCGCCGAGAAGGCGAACCGGCCGTCCGTGGAGGAGAAGCGCGAGGCGCGCCGTCTCTTCCAGTTCCTCCATCGCGGCCTTGGCGGCGGAAAGGGTCGGGCCGGACACGACCGGACCGTGGTTGGCGAGAAGCACGCTGGAGCGCGTGTACGCCACCCGCGCCACCGCCTCGCCCATCGCCGGGTCGCCCGGCCGGAAATAGGGCAGGAGCGGCAGCCGTCCGACGCGCATCACGAAGTAGGGGGTGATCGGCGGAATGCAGCTCTCCGCGTCCAGCCCGTCGAGGCAGGACAGGGCGACGGCGTGCGGCGCGTGGAGATGGACCACGGCGCCCGTGCCCGGCCGGTTCTCGTAAAAGGCGCGATGGAGCACGGCCTCCTTGGTCGGCTTGTCGCCGGCCAGATGGCGGCCGTCCCAGTCGAGCTTGGAAATGCGTTCGGGCACGAGGTCACTGAGCGCAACGTTGGTCGGCGTCATCAGCCAGCCGTCGTCGAGGCGCGCGCTGAGATTGCCGGACGTTCCGGGCGCAAGACCGAGCGCGCGGAACTCCGCCCCGATCCGCGCCATCTCCTCGCGCAACGCGGACTCCGTGGACGACATCGTCATGCGAGAACCTCGAAGGCGCGGGTCATGATGTCGGGTCCGCCGAAATTGCCGGACTTCAGCGCCAGCGCAAGCGGCTCGGACGTGCCGACGCTCTGCGTCCAGGGCACGCCGGGATCGATCGTCGGGCCGATGCGCAGGTTCGCCACGCCGAGCGCGCTCACCACCGCGCCGGACGTCTCGCCGCCCGCGACGAGGATCCGACGCACGCCGCCCTCCTCGACCAGCCGACGGGCGACGGTCGCGAGCGCGTGCTCCACGCGCGCGCCCGACTCCGCCACGCCGAAACGCTCCTGCACCGCGCGCAGGCGCTCCGGCGGCATGCTGGCGTGGATCAGCGCCGGCCCGTCGCCGCCTCGGTCGGCGGCGAACGCCACCAGCGCGTCGATATGGCTTTGGGCGTCCGCAAACAGCGCGTCGACGTCGACCGCCATCGCCGGCATGTGCGCTTTCGCATGCTCGACCTGGCCAAGCGTCGCGCGCGAGCAGCTGCCGGCGACGACCAGCGCCCGGCCGCCGACGGGGTCGAGCCGGGCGGCGTCGCCGCGCGGCGAGAAGCCCGGAAAGGTCGCAGGCATCGTCAGGCCGAGGCCGGAGCCGCCGGTGACGAGCGGAAGATCGCTCGAGCCCTCGGCGATCGAGACGAGATCCTCGTGGTCCAGCGTGTCGCAGATGGCGATGCCGACGCCCTCGCGGCGCAGCTCCTCGATCCGCGCACGCACGCCCGCCGCGCCCTTGGCCAGCGCATGATGGCTGACGAGGCCGACTTTGCGCCGCGTCTGCGGGGCGAGGACGCGCGGCAGGTAGGCGTCGTGCATCGGAGTGAGCGGATGGTCCTGCATGCCGCTCTCATTGAGGAGCACGTCGCCCGCGAAGAGGTAGCCGTTGTAGACGGTGCGGCGGTTGGCCGGCAGCGAGGGCACGGCAAGCGTGAAGTCCTGCCCGAGCGCATCGAGGAGGGCGTCGGTCACCGGTCCGATATTGCCGTCCGGCGTCGAATCGAAGGTCGAGCAGTATTTGAAGAAGAAGCGCCCGGCGCCCTCGCCGCGCAGCCAGTCCAGCGCCTCCAGCGACTGGCGGACGGCTTGCGCCGGCGCGACCGTGCGCGACTTCAGCGAGACCACAACCGCGTCGCATGGCGTGTCGAGCGGCCCGTCCGGCACGCCGATCGTCTGCACGACCCGCATGCCGGCCGAGACGAGCTGGCTGGCGAGATCGGTCGCGCCGGTGAAGTCGTCGGCGATGCAGCCGAGAAGCGGCGCCGACATTCAGGCCGGGTCCTTGCCGCCGCGCGAGGGCAGCGCGACGCCGGGGAAGATCTTCACCACGGCCGCGTCGTCCTCGCGCCCTAGGCCCATGGCGGAGGCCTGCGTGAACATCTGCAGCGCCTGTGCCGTCAAGGGCAGCGGGAACTTGCGGGCGTGGGCGCTGCCGTGGACGAGCCCGAGGTCCTTGACGAAGATGTCGACCGCCGAGCGTGGAACGTAGTCGTCGTCGAGGATGTGGGGCACCCGGTTCTCGAACATCCAGGAATTGCCAGCGCTCGCCGTGATCACCTCGAAGAGCGCCTTCGGGTCGCAGCCGCCCGAGATGCCGTAGGCCATGGCTTCGGCGGCGGCCGCGATGTGGACGCCCGCCAGAAGCTGGTTCACGAACTTGACCTGCGAGCCCGCGCCGATCTCGGTCCCGAGATCGAACACCTTGGCCGCCACGGCGTCGAAGGCGGGCCGGGCCTTCGCGAAGGCCGCCGGGTCGCCGGACGCCATCACCGTGATCTCGCCCGTCGCGGCCTTGGCGGCGCCGCCCGAGATCGGTCCGTCGATGAAGAGGAGCCCGGCCTCGAGGATCGGCCGGGCCAGCGCGCGCACGGCGTCGGGCGCGCAGGTCGCGCACTGGACGACGACCGAACCTGGCGCCATGGCGGCCGCAGCGCCGGCCTCTCCGAGAAGTGCGGCCTCCGCCTGCGCGGCGTTGACGACGACGCAGAAGAGGACGTCCGCCTGCGCGCCGACCTCGGCCGGGGACGCCGCGACGTGGCCGCCCTTGTCCGCGAAGGCCTTGCCAGCCGTCGGATTGGGATCGAAGCCCCATGTCTCGATGCCGGCGCGCACCAGCGACGCGGCGATGCCGAGCCCCATGGAGCCGAGCCCGACGACGCCGGCGCGGATCGATTGCGTGGTCATCCCTTGAGGCCTCCCTCCCCTCGAGAAACGATGCGTCGACCACGCGAATCGGCCGACGCCCTGCCCCGCCAGCTTAGGCCGAACGATGGGATCTGGCGAGTGGTCCGGTTTCCGGACCTCTCACGCTTGCGTCAGGCGAACTCGGCCTCGGCCGACATCGCGAGCGGCCCGCCGGGGCGCGAGGTCCAGAGCGACACACCGGCTTCCGTATGCCGGGCATGAAGGCGCAGCCCGTCGCCGTCGAAGATCGTCGACAGGCTGCGGAAACGGAAGCGCCGGGGCGTGCGGCCGGCGATCTCGGCGGCGAGAAGACAGAGAAGCGTCGCCTGCATCGGACCGTGGACCACGAGACCCGGATAGTTCTCGACCTCGACGGCATAGCGCCGGTCGTAGTGGATGCGGTGCCCGTTGAAGGTGAGCGCCGAGTAGCGGAAGAGAAGCGTCGGCGTGATCTCGACGTCGCGGATCGTCTCGCCCTCCGGCGCCGGTTCAGCGGCCGGCGGCGCAGGCGCATCGTCGCCGCGATAGACGAGGGTCTGCGTCTCGGCGATGCGCGTGTCGTCGCCGACCCGGATCTCATGCTCGACGTCGACGAAGCAGAGCGGGCCGGTGCGGCCGACCTTCGGGATGACGCCGGCGATGCGCGAGACGCGCGTCACGCGATCGGCGACGCAGAGCGGCGCATGAAACCGCAGGTCCCCACCCGCCCACATGCGGCGCGGCAGCGGCACCGCCGGCAGGAAGGTACCGAGCCGTGGATGACCGTCGCGGCCAAGCGCGTCGGATGGCAAAGCCGGCTGCGCGAGGCAGAGATGGATCATCGCCGGCGCGGGTTCTCCTTCTCCGGGAGGCGCGCCGGGCAGCGAGAGCGTCGCGTGGAACTTGGCGGCGAGATCGGGCGTCAGCCAGTCCTCGCGCCGCTCCTCCCGTCCGATCCAGTCCCGCACGTGACCGAGATCGTCGGGCATCAGAACGACCTCGGCAGGCCGAGCATGTGCTCGGCGACATAGGACAGGATGAGGTTGGTCGAGATCGGGGCGACCTGATAGAGACGCGTCTCGCGGAACTTGCGCTCGACATCGTATTCCGCCGCGAAGCCGAAGCCGCCGTGGAACTGGATGCAGGCATTAGCCGCCTCCCAGCTCGCTTTGGCCGCGAGGTACTTCGCCATGTTGGCCTCGGCCCCGCAGGACCGGCCGGCGTCGTAGAGCCGGCAGGCCTCGAAGCGCATGAGGTCGGCCGCCTTCAGCTCGATGAAGCTTTCGGCGATCGGGAACTGGACACCCTGGTTCTGCCCGATCGGGCGGCCGAAGACGACGCGCTCCCTGGCATAGGCCGTGACCTTGTCGACGAACCAGTAGCCGTCGCCGATGCACTCGGCGGCGATCAGTGCGCGCTCGGCGTTGAGCCCGGTCAGGATGTAGCGGAAGCCCTGGCCTTCCTCGCCGATGAGGTTCTCGGCGGGAATCTCGAGATCGTCGAAGAAGAGCTCGTTGGTCTCGTGGTTGACCATGTTGCGGATCGGCTGGACGGCGAGCCCGCGTCCGATCGCTTCGCGAAGATCGACGAGGAAGATCGACAGGCCCTCCGACTTCTTCGCGACCTGATCCATCGGCGTGGTGCGCGCGAGGAGGATCATCAGGTCGGAATGCTGCACGCGGCTGATCCAGACCTTCTGGCCGTTGATCACCCAGCGATCGCCCCGGCGGACGGCGGTCGTCTTGATCTTCGTCGTGTCGGTGCCGGCGGTCGGCTCGGTGACGCCCATCGACTGGAGCCGCAACTCGCCGCTCGCGATCTTCGGCAGATAGGTGCGGCGCTGCTCGTCGGACCCGTGCCGCACCAGCGTCGTCATATTGTACATCTGGCCGTGGCAGGCGCCGGAATTGCCGCCCGAGCGGTTGATCTCCTCCATGATCACGGAGGCCTCCGTCAGCCCGAGCCCGGAGCCGCCGTACGCTTCGGGAATCAGCGCCGCCAGCCAGCCGGCCTTCGTCAGCGCCTCGACGAAGGCCTCCGGATAGGCGCGCGCCTCGTCCACCTTGCGGTGGTATTCGGGCGGGAACTCGGCGCAGAGCGCGCGAACGGCCTCGCGGATGTCGCCGAACGCATCGGGGGTCGACAGGGTGTCCATGAGCGCTCCGTCGCTGGAAATCCCACCTTATGTCGGGCGGCGCGCGTCCTTTGGCAAAGAGGGATCGGGCCTGGCGGCCATAGACCGAAGCGATGGCCGCGCGATCAGCTGTGGCGCGCCTAGTCCAGCCGCTGGCCGCGCGGTTCGACGTCCACCATGCGGATCGCCAAGGCCGCGAGGATGAGAAACCCGGAGAGGAGCCCAAGCGCGCCCGTAAAATTTGCCGCCATCAGCGGCGCGACGATGGAGGGCGCAAGCAGTCCGCCGAACCGCGCCATCGCGCCGGCCGTGCCCATGCCGGTCGCCCGCAGCGGCGTCGGATAGATCTCCGGCGTGAAGGCGTAGATCGCGCCCCAGGTGCCGAGCAGCGCAAAGGACAGAAGCAGCGTCGAACCGACGACGAGCGCCGGGGCCGTACCGAAGCTGAACAGCATCGAGCCGGCGGCGCTGAGGAGGAGGAAGCCGATCAGCGTCGGCCGCCGGCCCCAGCGCTCCACGCCGTAGGCGGCGAGCGCATAACCGGGAAGCTGGACCAGCGCGATCAGAACCAGGAATTCCGGCCCCCGCAGAAAGCCGAAGCCCTCGCCCGCCAGCCGCACCGGCAGGTAGACGAAGACCCCGTAGTAGGAGATCGAGACCAGCGCCCAAGCCGCCAGCACGAAGACGGTGCGCCGGCGCAGCGCCGCCGAGAACAGGTCGGAGATCGGGGCCTTCGCGCGCGGTTCGGGATGG
Source organism: uncultured Aureimonas sp. (assembly GCF_913775355.1). Classification (GTDB taxonomy): domain Bacteria; phylum Pseudomonadota; class Alphaproteobacteria; order Rhizobiales; family Rhizobiaceae; genus Aureimonas. The sequence goes on along the minus strand of NZ_CAJYIU010000028.1, from coordinate 3,121 downwards.
AGCGCCCCGATGGTCGCTTGCGAGCCGTTGATGTCGGCGACCCGCTGGAGCACCCGGCGGGCCTCCTCGCCGCGGCCCGATTTTGCGAGATAGACCGGCGTCTCCGGCACGAAGAAGCGCAGGCCGAGGCCGATCAGGGCGGGCAGGCCGGTGAACAGGAAGATCGTGCGCCAGGCCTCGCCGCCGAGGCTTCCGGCATAAAGCGAGACGAGGGCGAGAAGGATTGTGCCGACGGCCCAGAAGGATTCCAGAAGCACCAGCCACCGGCCGCGCCGGTCGGACGGCAGGAACTCGGCCAGCATCGTATAGTCCACCGGCAGCGTGCCGCCGACGCCGACCCCGGTCAGGAAGCGCAGGACGAGGAGCCACGTGAAGTCCGGCGCGAAGGCGGACGCGATGCCGAACACGGCGTCGATCAGGACCGAGGCGATCAGCACCGGGCGGCGGCCGAAACGGTCCGCCAGCCGCCCGAAGACGAAGGCGCCGACCAGCATGCCGACGAAGAACAGCGTCCCGGTCTGGAGCGCCTGCGGCACGCCGAGGCCGAAGCTTGCGGCGATCGACGGCGCCGTGAAGCCGATCGCCAGAACCTGCATGGCGTCGGCGGCCCAGACGAGGCCGAAGACGCCGAACAGTCGATACTGGAAGCGCCCGAGGCCGGCTGCGCGCAGGCCCTCGTCGACGGTGATGGTGCCTGCCATGCGCTTCAGTCCCCTTCGACACGACGATGCGCGGGGGTCGGCTTCTCGTCGGCGACCGTCCCCGGCCCGCAGGTCACGGGCCGGCCGAGGTTTTCGCCTGTGCGCATCGTGACGGGCAACGGCCGCCGGCCCCGATCGCGCCGGCCGCGAGACGTTATGCACAGGCCGGCGCGATATGTCGGGCCAGTCGCGCCAGCCTGTAGCGTCAGCAGCGCGCGAGCTGGGCCGCATAGCGACGGGCCATGTCCTCGGCGCGCTTGGCGCCGCGCAACGCTTCCGGCCGGCTGCGCCAGACGCCCCGCTCGTAGCCCGCATGACCCGAATGGTAGGCGAGGTAGAGGCGGTAGGCGTCGCCCTTGTCGATGCCGAGCCGGCGCGCGCTGTCGGCGTGGTACCAGCCGATGAAGCGCACGGCGTCGGCAAAGTCGTTGCGGCGGTCGGCGTGGCGGCCCGTGCGGCGCTGGTAGTCGTCCCAAGTGCCGTCCAGCACCTGCGCGTAGCCGTAGGCGGTCGAGATGCGCTTGCCGGGAATGAAGCCGAGAATCCAGTGCCGCGGCGGCCGGGCCCGCGCTTCGAAGTTCGATTCCGCCTGGATCGTCGCCATCAGCACGTGGACCGGCACGCCGAACTCGGCGGACGCGCGGCGGGCATCGGCCCGCCAATCCGACAGGAGCCCGTCGCGCTGGCTGAAGATGGCGCAGGCGTTGCCGGTGCTTTTCGGCGCCGAGGCGCAGCCGGCGAGCGCTAGGACGGCCAGAAGGCTCGGGATCGCTATGAAACGCATGGGCGCCCCCCTTTCGAGGGGGACGCTAGGAGGCTCGACTTAATGGAGCGTTATCCCTGACCGATCCTGAACCGGTCGTCCACAATGGGAACCGTCGTCGCCGTCAGCGCAGTGGCGGCTGGCCGTTCGAAGCCGACAGGCCGCCGTCCACCGGCAGGTTCACGCCGGTGATGTAGAGGGCATCCTCGCTGGCAAGGAACGCGATGGCACCGGAAATGTCGTCCGGCTGCGCGCCGCGCCCCATCGGGATCCGCGCCTCGAACTCGGCGATGAGATCGGGCTGGTCCTGCATGCCGGCGGTGAGGCCGGTGTAGGTCAGCGACGGGTTGACCGCATTGACGCGCACGCCGTTCTTCGCCTCGTCCAGCGCGAGCGCGCGGGTGAAGTTCGTCACCGCGCCCTTGGCCGCGCAGTAGAAGCTGTGGTTCCAGTCGCCGCCGAGACCCGAGACGGACGAGACGTTGACGATCGACCCGCGCGAGGCGCGCAGGGCGGCGATCGCCGCGCGGCTCATCTGGACGACGCCGTAGAGATCGCTCTCGATGACCTTGGTGAAGGCCGATAAATCACCCTCGTCGAGCTTGCCGAGATGGTCGATGCCCGCATTGTTGACGAGGATGTCGATACGGCCGAAGGCCTTGACGGCGTGGGCCACCAGCGCCTCGCAATCCGCCATGCTTGAAACGTCGCCCGCCAGCGTCTCGACGCGCGCGCCCGACAGGCTGGCGGCGATCCTCGACAGGCCTTCCGCGTCGCGGTCGTTGAGGACGAGCCGTGCCCCTTCCGCGGCGAAGCGCCGGGCCGCCCCTTCCCCGATGCCCGATGCGGCGCCCGTGACGATGACCATCTTGTCCTGAAATCGTGCCATGTGATGCGTTGCTTCTCGTGTGCCGGAAACAGCCCGTTGCCGTTCCTCCGAAGCCTGTGGAAGCCGGCGCGGTGGCCGGCGGTTGCATCCGCGGCCAAAGCCCGCACGAGACGCAAGGCTGCCTTGCACCCGTGAGATAGCGAGGGGCTGCATGGCTGGGCTGCGGACTTTGCGCTGCTTTTCTCCGACCCCCGCGACTATGTTCCGGGTGTCGAAAGAAACGAGAGACGCGGCCACCATCGACGAGAGGCCGCACAGAAAGGGAACACCCCATGCGCTTCGCCAATGCCCTCCGCTCCTTCCGCAAGGCTCGCGAAACCGCCAACGAGTTGAATAGGCTGTCCAACCGCGAGCTCGCCGATCTCGGCATCTCGCGCTCCGACATCCCGGCGCTGGCCCGTCAGGCCAGCCGCTAACGAGATCCAAGGTTTCGCGTCGGTCACTCTCCTCCCAACGGCCGAAGCGGATCGAAGCCCGCGTTCCTCCCACGCTGGCTTTACCCATGACGCCCTGCCGGTCCTCCCCCGGCAGGGCGTTCTGCGTTTTGCGATCCATACGTCTGGGGAGCGGGCGGCCCGCCGGGGCCGCCCACGTCGGGCTTTACTTCGCCGCCTTGGCGGCCTCCTCGATGACCTTGGCGACCGCTTCGGCCTTCGAGATGTAGAGGGCGTGGCTGCCGTCGATCTCGGTCACCTTCGCGCCCGAGCGCTTGTACATCATGCGCTGCAGGTCGGGGCTGAGCGCCTTGTCCTCCTTGGCGACGATGCC
>NZ_CAJYIU010000027.1 GCF_913775355.1 uncultured Aureimonas sp. | reverse complement strand
CGTTCGTGCTTAACTACGGCACCGATCGCACGAAGGGCGACAAGGGCGAAGAGCTGAACACGCTCGCCGGCCTCACCTGGTCGCCGTTCCGCGCCTCCAGCGACGACCAGCTTCTGCCGGTCCGCGTAATGGAAGTGTCGAAGGCGATGGCCGCGACCCGCAACGACGCCTCGCTCTCCGCCGACGCCAAGGCCGCCAAGCTTAAGGAGCTGGAGGACAAGAAGTCCGGCTACGAGGCGAAGCTCGCCGCGGCACCGCAGGGCTGAAGTCCGATCCGAAGTGTCCATCGCCGCGCCGGACGCGCGGCGGTGGACCGCCCGTCCAGGAGACACCGAGATGAACGCAGACGCCACGGCCGCCGCCGCGACGGACCCCGCGCCGAAGCGCTCGCTCGGCAGCCTCGCCGTCTGGCTGGGGCTGGCGCTTCTTCTCGTCTGGAGCTGGGGTCCGGCCGACATGGGGCGCTGGACCTACCTCTTCACCGACTCCGCCAACATGGCCGAATACGCGAAGGGCTTCCTGTCGCCGAACTTCGCGGACTGGCGCTACTACCTCTCCGAGATGATCGTGACGGTGCAGATCGCGGTCTGGGGCACGTTCCTGTCCGTTCTCCTCTCGATCCCGTTCGGCATTCTCTCGGCTGCCAACGTCTCGCCGTGGTGGGTGCATCAGCCGGCGCGACGTTTGATGGACCTGTTCCGCGCCATCCACGAGGTCGTCTTCGCCGTGCTCTTCGTGGTCGCCGTCGGCCTCGGCCCGTTCGCCGGCGTCATGGCGCTCTTCATTCACACGACCGGCATTCTGGCCAAGCTCTTCTCCGAAGCGGTCGAGGCGATCGATCCACGGCCTGTCGAGGCGATCCGGACCACCGGCGCGTCGCGGCTGCAGGAGATCGTCTACGGCGTCATCCCACAGGTCCTTCCTCTCTGGATCTCGTTCTCGCTCTACCGTCTGGAATCCAACGTGCGCGCTGCCACCGTGCTCGGCGTGATCGGGGCCGGCGGCATCGGACAGGTGCTGTTCGAGTCGATCCGCGGCTTCTATTATCCGCAGGCTTCGGCCATCCTCATCATCGTGGTCGCAACGGTCACGGTCATGGATGTCATCTCGCAGAGCCTTCGAAAGCGCGTCATCTGATGCGCGCCGCCGTCTACTTCACGCCGCCGCGCGACGCGCCGCTGACCCGCCTTGCCGCCGCGTGGCTGGGTCGCGACGCCTTCTCGCACGGTCCGGGCGAAGCCCCCGCGCCGCTCGTCGCCGAGCCGGCCCGCTACGGTTTCCACGCCACGATGAAGCCGCCGTTCCGGCTCGCTGAAGGCCGGACGGTGGAAGAACTCGACGACGCCCTCGCCGTCTTTTGCGGCCGGCAACACCGGGTCGAGATCGCGGAGCTGGAGCTCCGACTCATCGGACGCTTCTTCGCGTTGGTGCCCGGCGATCGTGAGCCGGCGCTCCATGCTCTGGCCGACGAGACCGTACGGGAGTTCGAGCGCTTCCGAGCCCCACTCGATGCTGCCGAGCTGGCCCGTCGAGCGCCGGACAGGCTGACCGAGCGCCAGCGCGAGCACCTCGACCGCTGGGGCTACCCCTACATCTTCGACGAGTTCCGTTTCCACATGACCCTGACCGGCCCCGTCCCCGACGAGGACGCCGCAGCGGTCGAGGCGCGACTTCGGGAACGCTTCGCGCCCGCACTCGGGCGTCCCTTGGCGATCGACGGGCTGGCGCTTTTCGTCGAACCTCGTCCCGGCGCGCCGTTCCAGGTTCGCGCCCTTCATTCCCTTTCTTCCGATACCGCAACGAGCCAGACATGAGCAGTCCATCGACCGAAGAGGTCTTCCACAACGCCCGCATCGTCCTGGCCGACGAGGTGATCGAGGGCAACATTCTGGTTCGCGACGGACGGATCGCCGATATTTCCAAGAACAAGTCCCACACCGGAACTGACCTTGAGGGCGACTACCTTCTGCCCGGCCTCGTCGAGCTACACACCGACCATCTCGAGGGCCACTACCTGCCCCGCCCGAAGGTGCGCTGGAACATCGACGCCGCGCTGCAGGCCCATGATGCGCAGGTTTCGGCCTCCGGTATCACCACCGTGTTCGATGCCCTGCGGGTCGGCATGGACGAGGATGCCGCGCTCGGCTCGACCGACATGTCGGCGATGGCCGACGCCATCCTCGACGCGACGCGCGACGACCGCCTGCGCGCCGACCACTTCATTCACCTGCGGTGCGAGGTCTCGGCACCCGACGTCGTGCCGGCCTTCGAGACCATGATCGGCAACGAGCGCGTGCGCCTTGCCTCGCTGATGGATCACGCGCCGGGTCAGCGCCAGTTCGTCGATATCCAGACCTACCGCACCTACTACCAGGGCAAGATGCGGATGACGGATGCCGTGTTCGACGCGTTCTGCGCGCGGCGTGTCGCGGAATCCGAGGCGAACTCGCCTGGCAACCGCCGCCACATCGCGGGGCTCTGCCGCGACGCCGGCATCACGCTTGCCAGTCACGACGATGCTACTGCCGCGCATGTCGAGGAAAGCCGCGAGCTCGGCATCGCTTTGGCCGAATTCCCGACGACGCTGGAGGCGGCACGCCTGTCGCGCGAGTCCGGCCTGTCGGTGCTCATGGGCGCGCCCAACGTCGTGCGGGGCGGTTCGCATTCGGGGAACGTGTCGGCGAAGGACCTTGTCAAGATTGGCGTCCTCGATGTCCTGTCGTCGGACTACGTGCCGTTCAGTCTCATCCAGGCGACCTTCGTGCTGGCGGGCTCTATCGGATTGCCCGTGGCCACCGCGATGGTCACGCGGACGCCTGCGCGCGTCGCCAGCCTCGATGACCGCGGCGAGATCGCCGTGGGTCTTCGGGCGGATCTGGTGCGCGTGCGCGCGCAGACCGGCGCGGCCAAGCCGCCCGTTGTGCGCAGCGTCTGGCGCGAGGGGCGGCGCGTTGCGTGACGACGGAGCACCGCAAGGGCTTCTTGTGGCCGTGGTCGGCCCGAGCGGCGCCGGCAAGGATACGCTGATCCGTCTTGCGTTCGAGGAATTGACCGACGAGCCCCGCATCGAACTGGCCCGGCGCACGATTACCCGACCGCCGGACGGCGAGACCGAGGATCACGACAGCCTCGACACGGACGCGTTTGCCGACGTCGAGGCCGCTGGCGGGTTCTGCCTGACATGGCGGGCGCACGGCCTCGCCTACGGACTGCCGCTCGCGATCGAGGACAAGGTCCGGTCCGGTCGAATCCTGGTGGCGAACCTCTCCCGCCGGTCCCTCGCGGATGCCGTTACTCGCTTCGGGCGGATCGCGGTGGTGGAGATCACCGCACCTCGCTCCGTCCTCGTCGAGCGCATCGCGGCGCGTGGCCGGGAGAGCGCCGATGAGATCGAACGACGGCTCGCCCGTCAGGTGGGTCTCGACATTCCCGCCCGCTGCGAAAGCGCGCTGACGATCGACAACAGCGGGCCGCCCGGCCCGAACGCGCTGGTCTTGCGGGACCATCTGCGTGGCCTCGTAGCATCCGTCCGGCATCCCGACTGAGGGCGAGCCGCAGTCGTCTTGACGTTGCGACGCCGTTGCGGTGGAGGATGCTCCTGTCAGACGGAGCGCCGCACGATGAAAGCCATGATCTTCGAGACCTTCGGGACCGAGCCGGACATCCGGCAGGTTCCCGATCCGACCCCGGCCCC
>NZ_CAJYIU010000026.1 GCF_913775355.1 uncultured Aureimonas sp. | reverse complement strand
CGCTCGTCGGCGTCGCGCACCCACATCGGCAGGGGCGCCGCGTCGAACAGCGACTGCATCGTCTCGATCATGCCGTTGGTGCGGGCGTTCTCCACTTTAAGCGCCGCCAGTTCCTCGCGCAGGCCCGACAGTGGGGCGAAGCGCACGGTGGCGAGCGCGCCGACGGTGCGGCCCGAGGCCTCGATCAGCCGCCCGTCCGGGCGCTCGATCTCGAGGCGGAAGGGCTCGGCGCGGGTGCGAAGCTGCGCGATCGCGGCTTCCAGCCGGCGCGCCTCGCCGGCATCCATCCAGCCGGAGAAGTCGAGGAAGCCGGTGGAGTCACTTGGAACGCCGAGATTCTTCGGCAGCGTCCCGATGATGTCCGGAGCGCCGGTGCCGGCATAGACGACGAGGCGCTGATGATCGTCGGTGAGGAGGCCGGCCCGCCGGTCGGCCTCGGTCAGCGCGTCGGCGAGGTCCGCGCGGAGGCGGACGTTTTCCTCGGCGGTCGCCGCCTGCTGGCGGATCAGCCAGAAGGCCGCGATCATCGCCGCGCCGATCGTCAGGGCCACGAGGGCGAGATAGAGGAGCGGCTCGGCGGCGAGCGGCTGGGCTTCGGCCTGCGCCCGCGCTGGACCGTTGCCGAGAACGAGGACCGCCGACACGAGCACCGGAGCCCACGCATCGCGTCGCCGCCTGCCGTTCCGGCCAGCTTTCATTGAGCAGGTCCCCCGACCCGCCTCCTGCACTGATTCGCGCGTCCGCATCGCGTCCTTTCAGCCGCCCCTCGATCGAGGCGGGTGTCCCCGTAGCGCCCCCGCTCCCCAACGGCAGGCTTGGGCGCGAATCTAAACGGTGGATAACCGTCCGCAAAGCGTCGATCGGACACGCATCCGAAAAAAGAAAAGGCGCCGGGGGGCTTGCCCCCGACGCCCTCTTGCTATGCGGCCTCCCGTCTTTGCGAAGGGCAGCCGATCCGCCGTCAGTAGCGGTAGTGCTCGGCCTTGAACGGGCCCTGCGGGGTCACGCCGATATAGGCGGCCTGATCCTCAGAAAGGGTCGAAAGCCGGGCGCCGAGCTTGTCGAGATGGAGGCGCGCGACCTTCTCGTCGAGGTGCTTGGGCAGGACGTAGACCTGGTTCTCGTACTTCTCGCCCTTGGTGAAGAGCTCGATCTGCGCCAGCGTCTGGTTGGTGAAGGACGCCGACATCACGAAGGACGGGTGGCCGGTCGCGTTGCCGAGGTTGAGGAGGCGCCCTTCCGACAGAAGCAGCATGCGCTTGCCGTCGGGGAAGGTCACCATGTCGACCTGCGGCTTGATGTTGGTCCAGGTGAGGTTGCGAAGGCTCGCCACCTGGATCTCGTTGTCGAAGTGGCCGATGTTGCCGACGATGCACATGTCCTTGACGGTGCGCATCGTGTCGAGCGTCACGACGTCCTTGTTGCCGGTGGTCGTGATGATGATGTCGGCGGTCGGCGCGGCATCCTCGAGGGTGACGACCTCGAACCCGTCCATCGCCGCCTGCAGCGCGCAGATCGGATCGACCTCGGTCACCTTCACGCGGGCGCCCGCGCCCTGCAGCGAGGCGGCCGAGCCCTTGCCGACGTCGCCGTAGCCGCAGACGACCGCGACCTTGCCGGCCATCATCACGTCGGTCGCGCGGCGGATGCCGTCGACGAGCGATTCCTTGCAGCCGTACTTGTTGTCGAACTTCGACTTCGTCACCGAGTCGTTGACGTTAATCGCCGGGAAGGGCAGGAGGCCGCGCTTCTGGAGCTGATAGAGGCGGTTGACGCCGGTCGTCGTCTCCTCCGTCACGCCCTTGATGGCGTCGCGCTGGCGGGCGAAGAAGCCGGGGGTGGCCGCGAGGCGCCTGCGGATCTGCGCGAAGAGGACCTCCTCCTCCTCAGAACCCGGGTTCGACAGGACGTCCTCGCCGGCTTCCGCGCGCGCGCCGGTCAGGATGTACATCGTGGCGTCGCCGCCGTCGTCGAGGATCATGTTGGAGGGCTCGCCGTCCGGCCACTGGAAGATCCGGTCGGTGTAGTCCCAGTACTCCTCGAGGCTCTCGCCCTTGACGGCGAAGACGGGCGTGCCGGTCGCGGCGATCGCGGCCGCGGCGTGGTCCTGCGTCGAGAAGATGTTGCACGAGGCCCAGCGGACCTTGGCGCCGAGCGCCTGCAGCGTCTCGATCAGGACCGCGGTCTGGATGGTCATGTGCAGCGAGCCGGTGATGCGCGCGCCCCGCAGCGGCTGGTCGGCGCCGAACTCCTCGCGGCAGGCCATGAGGCCCGGCATCTCGGTTTCCGCGATGTCGAGTTCCTTGCGGCCCCAATCGGCCAGCGAAAGATCCTTGACGACGAAATCGCCCGTATTGGCCATGCGGAAGCTCCTTGGATGGGGCAGCAGGGCTCGGCCGAGCCGTCCGGTGCCGCCGTTCAAGGCGCTTCCTTAGCAGGAGAGAGGATATAAGGAAATCCTTATATCGTTATCTCGTCGGTCAGCAGTCCTCGCCGAACCGGTCCGCCACCAGCGCCGAGATCGCCGCCACGGCCTTGTCGGCGTCGTGGCCCTCGGCGCGCACGTCGATCGTGGTGCCCTGGCCGGCCGCCAGCATCATCAGGCCCATGATCGACTGGCCGCCGACCGACAGGCCCTCGCGCGAGATGGTGATGTCGCAGTCGAACTGTTCGGCGAGCTGCACGAACTTGGCCGAGGCGCGGGCATGAAGGCCCTTGCGGTTGACGATGGTCATCGTCTGCTCGATCGGCCCGGCGGAGGGCGAACCGGCGTGGGACGATTCGGACGGCGAGGGGAAGTGTTCTGACTTGTCCATGGCTCGGCCGCCGATGATCCGTTGAACCTGTTCGAGGGCTACTTGCCGCTGAGAATGCGGCTTGCGACGGCGATGTACTTGCGGCCGGCGTCCTGGGCGGCGACGAGCGCGTCGGCCATCGGCTTCTCGCCGCGAACGCTGGCGAGCTTGATCAGCATCGGCAGGTTGACGCCTGCGAGGACGTCGATGTTGCCTTCGTCCATCACCGAGATGGCGAGGTTGGACGGGGTGCCGCCGAACATGTCGGTCAGGATGATCACGCCCTTGCCGCGCTCGGCCTCGCGGACCGCCTGGAGGATGTCCAGCCGCCGCTGTTCCATGTCGTCGTCCGGACCGATGCAGATGGTCTCGAACGCCTCCTGGCGGCCGACCACATGTTCCACGGCGAGCTTGAATTCACGCGCGAGCTGGCCATGCGTCACCAGCACCAGTCCAATCATACGTCGACCATCCCGGACTCCGCCACTTCCCTGTGCAACGGATTGTGCGCTTGCGGCCAGATTGCTGCAAGACGCAGCAAGTCACACCCCTCGGAATCTTTCCAAACAAGCGTCGAACCCCCGCATTTCGGGGTTTTCTGCCCATTCACGAAGCCGCGACGCGAATGCTGCGACGCGATATCAACCGGTGCGCGTGGCGGACCAGAACGAAGGGGTCGCGACGAGGGTGAGAAGAACGTCGGCGGCAAAGGACGGATCGCGCTCGGGCAGCGCGATCCGGCGGATCCCGATCCCCGACAGGATCACGGCACCGTCCTCCGGAAGGCGTTCGATCGATCCGCGCGGCACGAGATCGACGACAAGATCGAGACCCGTCTCAGCGAGGTACGGCTTTGACAGAATGCCGATGCCGCGCACCTCGATCAGTCCGGCGGTGGCTGTCGGAGCCGCAGCGTAAAGTCGCCCGCCGCGCGGCTCGACGAAGACCTGATCGTCGGCGACGAGGACGGCCTCAAGGCTCACAGTGGCGCCTCGGGCGAGAGCGGAGAGCGCGAGCGAGGACTTGCCGCTGCCCGAAGGGCCGCGAACGAGAAGGCCGCGCCCGCCGAGGCGCAGCGCGCTCGCATGGAGGTTGACCCTCGCGCTCACGTCTCGGCCGGAAGCTCGACGGTGAAGCGGGCACCCGCGATGGCGCCGGGGGCCTTGGGATCGGCCATGTTCTCCGCGCGAATCTCGCCGCCGTGTGCCTCGACGATCTGGCGCGAAATGGAGAGACCGAGACCGGAGTTCTGGCCGAAGGACTCGGCACCCGGACGGTCGGTGTAGAAGCGCTCGAAGATGCGGTCGATCTTCTCGGCCTGGATGCCGGGCCCGTTGTCCTCGATGGTGACGACGCAGGCGCGCGCGCGGCGCTGCAGGCGCACGCTGATGTGCCCGCCCGTCGGGGGCACGAAGGAGCGCGCGTTGTCGATGAGGTTGGTGAAGACCTGGCTGAGGCGCAGATCGTGGCCGGCGACGCGGTAGGTCTTGCCGGGCGGCGGGGCTGTGATCGTCAGCGCGATCGTGATCGACTGCTCGGGCTTCAGATGAGCGCGGGCGCCGTCCACAACCGAGCCGACGAGGCCGGCAAGATCCACCTCGCCGGCGACCTCGCGCGCGAGTTCGGCGTCGAGGCGCGAGGCGTCGGCGATATCCGTGATCAGCCGGTCGAGGCGCTTCACGTCATGCTGGATCACGGCGAGCAGGCGCTCGCGCGAGCTTTCGTTGCGCGCGAGCGGCAGCGTCTCGACGGCCGAGCGCAGCGAGGTGAGGGGGTTCTTCAGCTCGTGGCTGACGTCGGCCGCGAAGCTCTCGATCGCGTCCATGCGCGCGTAGAGCGCGTTGGTCATGTCGCGGATGGCGGAGGCGAGGTGGCCGACCTCGTCGGCGCGGTCGCCGAAGTCGGGGATCTCCTCGCGCGCCGTGACGCCCCGGCGCACGCGGATCGCGGCGGCCGACAGGCGGCGGAGCGGGGTCGCGATGGTGGAGGCGAGGAGCGCCGACAGGATCACGGTCACCATCGCGGCGACCGCGAAGGTGCGCACGATCGCCATGCGCTCGGCCTGCACGATCTTGTCGATGTCGCCCCCTTGTGTCGACAGAAGGAGGACGCCGAGCACCGCGCGAAAGCGCTGGATCGGCACGGCGACCGAGACGATGAGCTCGCCGTTCTCGGTGGAGCGGACCAGCGCGCGGGGGCCGCCGGTCAGCGCGCTCATCACCTCGGGATAGGTCGAGCCCGACCCGCCCGGCGTCTCCTTGTAGACCGGCAGGTCGCCATGGCCGAGAAGGCGGCCCGTCTCGCGGCTGATCCAGGCGAAGATCCCGGTTTCCTCTTCGCTCTCCACCGGCGGCAGGTCGTAGCGCAGGATCTGGCCGCGCGAATAGAGATGGCGGGAATCGAGGATGAGGTTGGCGTCGCGGTCGTAGAGGCGCGCGCGCGTACGGGTCGGCGAGATCAGGCGCCGCAGGAGCGGAGCGACGCGCTCGGGATTGATCGGAAAGTCGAGCGATTCCGACTGGTCGGGATTGGGCTGCAGCGTCGCGCCCGCCTGCAGCTCCAAGAGCTTTTCCGGGTCGACGGTGATCGAATCCGTCTCGACCGTCGCCGAGGAGGCGATGGCGCTCGCGATGATCTCGCCCTGCGTCAGGAGGCTTTCGACGCGCGCGTCGATCAGTCCGGCGCGGAACTGGTTGAGATAGAGGATGCCCGAGACGAGGACGATCAGCGCGACGAGGTTGAGGAAGACGATGCGCCGCGTCAGCGACGAGAACACGGAGTGACCGAGAACGCGCCGGGCGCGGATCAGGAGCCGGCGCACGATGGGCTTGCGCCGCCAGCGACCGACGCGCCGGCGTGCGGCCGCCGCGCGTCCCGTCTCGGATGTGTCCGTCGCCGTCAAGGCCGGCGGCCCGTCAGACTTCGCGGAAGCGATAGCCCACGCCGTAGAGCGTCTCGATCATGTCGAAGTCGTCGTCGATCGCCTTGAACTTCTTGCGAAGGCGCTTGATGTGGCTGTCGATCGTGCGGTCATCGACGTAGACCTGCTCGTCGTAGGCCGCATCCATCAGCGCGTCACGGCTCTTCACGACGCCGGGGCGCTGGGCAAGCGAGTGCAGGATCAGGAACTCGGTGACGGTGAGCGTCACCGGCTGGCCCATCCAGGTGCAGGTGTGGCGCTCCTGGTCCATCACGAGCTGGCCGCGCTCGAGCGAGGATTCGGGCGCCGCCCCCGGCTTGCCCGCCACCGCCTCGCGCGGGGCGCCGCGCCGCAGGATCGCGCGCACGCGCTCGACGAGAAGCCGCTGCGAGAAGGGTTTGCGGATGTAGTCGTCGGCCCCCATCTTGAGACCGAAGAGCTCGTCGATCTCCTCGTCCTTCGAGGTCAGGAAGATCACCGGCAGGTCGCTCTTCTGGCGGAGGCGACGCAGGAGCTCCATGCCGTCCATGCGCGGCATCTTGATGTCGAAGATGGCCAGATGCGGCGGCCGGGCCGACAGGCCCTCCAGCGCCGAGGCGCCGTCGGTGTAGGTCTCGACCCGGTAGCCCTCGTTCTCCAGCGCGATCGACACGGATGTCAGGATGTTGCGGTCGTCATCCACCAGCGCGATCGTCGGCATCTCGTCTCAACTCCTGTTCCGGCGGGCGGGCGCTCGCCTTCGACTGAGCGAAGCGCCGGAAACGCCCGGTATCCGCATCGTCGCCGACGCGGACCCGATTCCCTGTCTGAAGGGGAAATGTGGCGTTCGTGGCGCTTTTGCAACGCCTAAAGCATTTCCGCGTCCCGTCGGAACGCCCGCGCGAGCCGATTCAGAGGTCGACCTTGATGTTCTCCGTGGTGTCCGGCCGCGGCTTGTCGCCGACATAGGCCTTCGCAAACTCCCAGGCCTGCGAGATCTTGTTCGAGGTCACGTCCCAGATTTCGGCCTGATGCGGGCGGACCACGAGGATCGCCGTGTCCGGCCCGTTCTTCCCGCCCGGCATCCAGGCTTCGGCCTCTGCGTCCCACGCCTCCTCGATGCGGGCGCGATCGGTCGTCACGCTCGCGGTGCCGGAGACGGCGACATACTCTTCCTTCTTCACGAAGGAGCAGGCGACCTGATCGTCCGCCTGGATCTCGTCCACCTTGTGGGAACTGCGGTCGGTGACGAACAGGATCTCGCCGCGCTCGCGCGAGATCTTCGGCGCCATCGGGCGCGAGCGCAGCTGCCGGCCGTCGCGCGTCGTGACCATGCAGGTCTCGAAGTCGCCGATCATGTCCCAGAACTTCTCGGTTGCCGCCTCGGCCATCTCTCGTCCTTTCTTGCCTGAAACTCGGCCCTTCAACGCGCCGGGCGGCGAAAAGTGCCCCGGCACGCGGCAGAACCCTCAGGATCGGCGGCGAAAGGCGAAATTATTTTTGCTTGGGTTAATCCGATTGAAGCCAAGCGTTGAACCGATTTAGATGGGTCCTCTCATGTTTTAAATCGTTTGATATTGAGAAGGCCATGTATTTCTGCAGCTTTTCGACAGTTGCCGCGCGCCGGCATCGGCGATACTTGCTTGGCTCATGCCGGGGCGGCCCGGTGTTTTTTCGAGGAGCAGGCACATGGATGAATTCGGGCTCCGCAATCCCGATCGCGGCATCGAGACGACCGGCCTCGCGAACGTGTCGTCCCTGCGCTGGAACCTTTCCGAGAGCGAACTCGTCGAGACCGCGGTGCGGCAGGGCGAGGGAATGCTGACCGCGCACGGCGCGCTGGTCGTGACCACCGGCCAGCACACCGGCCGCAGCCCCAAGGACAAGTTCGTCGTTCGCGACGAGACCACCGAGGACCGCATCTGGTGGGACAACAACAAGCCGATGGCGCCGGACGCCTTCGAGCGCCTCTATGCCGACTTCAAGGCGCATGCGGAGGGGCGTGACCTCTTCGTGCAGGACCTCGTCGGCGGCGCCGACAAGGACAATGCGATCAAGGCCCGCGTCGTCACCGAGTTCGCCTGGCACTCGCTCTTCATCCGTAACCTTCTGATCCGCCCGGAGCGCGCCGAGCTCGAGAGCTTCGTGCCGGAGCTGACGATCATCGACCTGCCGTCCTTCAAAGCGGATCCCGAGCGTCACTGCTGCCGCACCGAGACGGTGATCGCCTGCGACTTCACGCGCAACATCATCCTGATCGGCGGCACGACCTATGCCGGCGAGATGAAGAAGTCGGTCTTCACGGTCCTCAACTACCGCCTGCCCGAGACCGGCGTCATGCCGATGCACTGCTCGGCCAATGTCGGGGCCAACGGCGACGCGGCCGTGTTCTTCGGCCTGTCCGGCACCGGCAAGACGACGCTGTCGGCCGACCCGAAGCGTACGCTGATCGGCGACGACGAGCACGGTTGGGGCGAGAACGGCATCTTCAACTTCGAGGGCGGCTGCTACGCCAAGACGATCCGCCTTTCGGCCGAAGCCGAGCCGGAAATCTTCGCCACGACGCGCATGTTCGGCACGGTCCTCGAGAACGTGATCCTCGACGAGCGCCGCGTGCCCGACTTCGAGGACGGCCGGCTCACCGAGAACACGCGCGCCGCCTACCCGCTGCACTTCATCCCGAACGCCAGCGAGACCGGCCTCGGCGCGCACCCGAAGAACATCATCATGCTGACGGCGGACGCCTTCGGCGTGATGCCGCCGATCGCCAAGCTGACCCCCGAACAGGCGATGTACCACTTCCTGTCGGGCTACACGGCCAAGGTCGCGGGAACCGAGAAGGGCGTGACGGAGCCCGAAGCCACCTTCTCGACCTGCTTCGGCGCGCCGTTCATGCCGCGTCATCCGGCCGAGTACGGCAACCTCCTTCGCGACCTCATCGCGAGCCACGGCGTCGATTGCTGGCTGGTCTCGACCGGCTGGACGGGCGGGGCCTACGGCACGGGCCGGCGCATGCCGATCAAGGCGACGCGCGCACTTCTGGCCGCCGCGCTCGACGGCTCCCTGAAGAACGCGGAGTTCCGCACCGATCCGAACTTCGGCTTCCAGGTGCCGGTGGCGGTGCCGGGCGTCGACAGCGCGATCCTCGACCCGCGCTCGACCTGGAGCGATCCGGCCGCCTACGACCGGCAGGCCAACAAGCTCGTCGGCATGTTCCGCGCGAACTTCGAGAAGTTCGAGGATCACGTCGATGCGGGCGTCGTCGACGCCTCGCCGGCGCTGGCGCTCGCCGCCGAGTAACGCTCAAGACCTCTGGGAGGAGGCCAGGGGCTCGCGACCTTCGGGTTGCGGGCCCCTGTCGTTTGCGGCAACCACGGGGAGAGGGCGGCGTTGCCGCCGCGAACGCTCGAGGAGACGCGACCCATGGCAGAGCCCGGTTCCGCCAAAGGCCTGCCCGTGAACGCCCGCATCACCATTCCCGACGACGAGCTCGATGAGAGCTTCATCCGCTCGGCCGGGCCCGGCGGCCAGAACGTCAACAAGGTGGCGACCGCGGTCCAGCTGCGCTTTGCGGGTGCGGCGTCCACGGTCCTCGGCGACGAGGTCAAGGCGCGCCTCCTGCGGCTGGCCGGTCAGCGCGCGACCAAGGCCGGCGAGGTGCTGATCGAGGCCTCGCGCTTCCGCACGCAGGAGCGCAACCGCGAGGACGCGCGCGAGCGCCTCGTCGCCCTCGTCCGCGAAGCGCTCGTGCCGCCCCCGCCGCCGCGCAAGAAGACGCGCCCGACGCGCGGCTCGGTGGAGCGGCGCCTCGAGGCCAAGAAGGGGCGTTCCACGGTCAAGCGGATGCGCGGTCGCGTCGACGACTGAAGGCTCCGATCACGGGGTCTTAAAGAAAATTTGAGGCCGGGCGTTTTTTTCTGCATCCGGCGCATCAATGTCCTCGTAGCTCCTGACGCCCCTCGATGGGAGGGCCCCAACAGGGGAAACGAACCCATGATCTCCAAGCTGTTCCGCAGTGTCGTCGTCGCCTCGCTCCTCCTCGGCACGGCCGGTGGCGCGATGGCTCAGGGCAAGAGCGTGATGGTCGGCGGCGCGCCGATGTACGCCTCCAAGACGATCGCCGAGAATGCCCCGAACGCCAAGAACCTCAAGACGCTGGTGGCAGCGGTGAAGGCGGCCGGCCTCGTCAAGACGCTCGACGGCAAGGGTCCCTTCACGGTCTTCGCGCCCGACGACAAGGCCTTCGCCAAGCTGCCGGCCGGCACCGTCGAGATGCTGGTGAAGCCCGAGAACAAGGCGATGCTGACGAAGATCCTGACCTACCATGTCGTCCCGGCAAAGGCGACGGCCGAGGCGGCGATGAAGATGATCAAGGACGACGGCGGCAAGCATGTCGTGAAGACCGTCGAGGGCGAGACCCTGACGCTCGCCATGAAGGGCAAGAAGCTGACGATCACCGACGCCAAGGGCAATGTCGCGACCGTCACCCAGGCCGACGTGATGCAGAAGAACGGCGTCGTGCACGTCATCGACACCGTACTGATGCCCTGATCAAGGCCTATGGATTACCGACGGCCCCGCCTCCACATGGGGGCGGGGCCGTTTCCGTTTCATCCGCCACCCACGGGAGCCATGCCATGCAGCGTCGACAGTTCCTTCTCGGCTTCGCGGCCTTCGGGCTCGGGGCTTCGGCCTTCGCGCTGCGGGGCGGGGGCGCGGCCCACGCCGAGACCTTTCCCTTCACCTTGAGCGATGCCGACTGGAAGAGCCGCCTGACCTCGGACCAGTACGCGGTGCTGCGCCAGGAGGCGACCGAGCGGCCCTATTCGAGCCCGCTCAACAACGTGAAGACGAGCGGCCTCTTCCACTGCGCGGGCTGCGACAACGCGCTCTATTCCTCCGCCACGAAGTTCGATTCCGGTACGGGCTGGCCGAGCTTCTGGGCGCCGGTCGCCGGCGCCATCGGCAACCGGACCGACTACGTCCTGGTCTATCCGCGCACCGAGGTGCATTGCGCCCGCTGCGGCGGCCATCTCGGCCACGTCTTCGACGACGGACCGCCGCCGACCGGCAAGCGCCACTGCATCAACGGCGTCGCCATGCAGTTCAAGCCGGGCCCGGTGACCTGAGAGGAACAAGCCTTCGTCAATCTTTGCGGCGCTCAATGATGACGGGGCCGCGGAAGGGCGGCGCGCATTGAACGCAGCTCTTCGGGTCGCCATATCTCTGACAGGTCGAGCGGGGTGCCGCATCAGGGCCCCGACCGACAAGTCGCTTGAGACAAGGGCTTGCCGTGACATGAACAGGATGACGCCGTTTTCCAGTCCGCTGCTTCTCGGTTTCGACGGGGTGGAGCGGATGCTCGAGCGGATGGGCAAGGCCAGCGATGGCTATCCCCCGTTCAACATCGAGCGCATCCGTGCCCCGGGCGAGCGCGAAGGCGCTGCGCGCGACGGGACCGGCGGGGAACCCGCCATTCGCATCACGCTTGCGGTCGCCGGCTTCCAGACGGAAGACCTCGAGATCACGACGGAAGACAACCAGCTGACGATCCGGGGCTCGCAGAGCGACCGGGAGGAGCGCGATTTCCTTCACCGGGGGATCGCCGCACGCCAGTTCCAGAAGAGCTTTCTCTTCGCGGACGGCATGCGCATCCTCGGCGCCCAGCTGAAGAACGGTCTTCTGATGATCGATCTCGTGAAGCCCGAGCCAGAGCGCGTTGTGAAAAAGATCGAGATTACCGTCGAGGATTGAAACCTCGGACCCGATCTCCCGTTTGCCTCTGCAGGAGACGCCCATGACCCGTACGAATTCGATCACCCCGTCCGACCTCGCCTCCATCGGCGAAGGCCATCTGGCTTATCTGCGCCGCATGTCCTCCGACGACATTCGCGCCCGTTTCCCCTCCGCCCAGTCGATCCGTCCGGGGCTGAAGCTCTGGGCGCTGTTCTCCGCCGACGGAACGCCGCTGGCGGTCTCCGACGACCGCGGTTCGATCCTGGCGAGCGCTACCGAGAACGAACTGCTGACGGTCAGCATTCACTGACTTGGCAGCGATAAGCCGATGAGAGACCGGCCGGACCCTGTCCGCGCCGGTTTTTTTCTGCGCGCTCGTCAGGCCGCGTGCGGCGGCGCCTGATGGGTCATCAGGTGGTGGAGCGAACTCGCGTCGCGCGAGGCGCGCAACTCGTTCACCGTGCGCGGATCGCGCAGGAGGCGGGCGATCTTTGAAAGCGCCTTGAGGTGGTCGGCGCCCGAGCCTTCCGGCGCGATCAGGAGGAAGACGAGGTCCACGGGCTGGTCGTCCAGCGCCTCGAAGTCGATCGGCTTGGCAAGGCGCGCGAAGACCCCCTGGATGCGCTGGACACCTGAGATCTTGCCGTGCGGAATGGCGATGCCGTGGCCGATACCGGTCGAGCCGAGCTTCTCGCGGGCGATCACGGTCTCGAAGATGTCGCGTGCGTCGAGCCCGCTCAGCGCGGCGGCGCGCTCGGAAAGGTCCTGCAGCACCTGCTTCTTGGAATGCGCCTTCAGCGAGGGAAGGATCGCGTCCTCCCGGATCAGTTCGGCCAGCTCCACGTCGTCAATGCCTTCCGCTCAACCGGTCCGCGCAGCCCTCGGCGGGGATGATCGTGCCGGACAAACCTTGCGCAGCCCTTCCCGGACACGCCGATAAACGTCGGCCGGACCTTTTGGGGTCCGGCCGATCGTCCGTGCGGCGGGTATCAGACCCGGGCCCGCAATGTCGAGGGGTCGATCCAGCCGACGTTGCCGTCCGGGCGGCGATAGACGATGTTGACCTCCTCCGTGGCGCCGTTCTTGAACACCACGACCGGCCCGTCTCGGCGGTCGAGTTCCATCACGGCGCTGGCGACGCTCATCGTGCCCATGACGAGCGAGGTCTCGGCGATCACCGCGGGCGCGAAGTCCTCCGGCACCTCGTCATCCTCCTCGGGCACCGAGCTGATGACCGTGTAGGCAATCTCGCGCGATGCCGCTGCGTTCGCCTTGTGGTCCTTCAGGCGGCGCTTGTAGCGTCGCAGGCGCTTCTCGATCTTTTCGGACGCTTCGGTGAAGCTCGATTCCGGGTCGTGGGTATCGGCGGTGGCCTGAAAGTCGACGCCGCTGTCCAGATGGAGCGTGATGTCCGCGCTGTAGCGCGCGCCCTCCTTGGACAGAACGGTGGCGCCGGAGAAGTTTCCGTCGAAGTACTTGGCGACCAAGTCGTTCAGCCGATCCTCGATGCGCGAGCGAAAGGCTTCGCCGACGTCCATGTGTCGGCCTGATACGCGAAGTCCCATTCGTGTCTCCTTCCATTCGTCCGGCGACGGGCCTTCGAAGTCTCTTGGTCGCCGTCATATCGAAGACTTCGCGCGACCATTTCGTTCCGGCCTGCCGGGGGAATCATTCGATCCCAAATCGGTGACGGGGCCAAGGCCCGCGCGCTCGAAAATCCCGGAACGCGTCAGACGGCGAGCCGGCGCGCCTTCATCTCGCGGCGCCGCTGCACCGAGGAGGCGATGCCGAGCGCCTCGCGGTATTTGGCGACGGTGCGCCGGGCGAGATCGATGCCCTCCTCCTTCAGCCGCGCGGCGATATCGTCGTCGGACAGGACGCCGCCGGCGCCCTCCGCGGCGACGAGCGCGCGGATGCGCAGCTTCACGCTCTCGGCCGAATGCGCGTCGCCCCCGTCGCTGGCGGCGATCGCCCCGGAGAAGAAGGCCTTCATCTCCATCGTCCCGCGCGGTGTCGCGAGATACTTGCCGGCCGTGACGCGGCTGATCGTCGATTCGTGCATGCCGACGGCCGCCGCCACGTCCATCAGCGTCATCGGCTTCAGATGGCCGCCGCCGCGCGACAGGAAGGCGCTCTGCTGGCGCACGATCTCGTCGGCGACCTTGAGGATCGTGCGCGCGCGCCCCTCGAGCGAGCGCTGCAGCCAGCCGGCGGACTGCCGGCACTGGGCGAGGAACGTGCGCTCTTCGGCGCCTGCCGCCCCGCCACGCTCCAGATGCACCCGAAGGCGCGGGAAGGCCTCCGGGTTGAGCGACACCCGCCAGCCGTTCGGCGCGCACGCCTCGCGCGTCACGACGGCATCGGGCACGACGACCGCCGGAGCCGCGAGCGAGAAGGCGGAGCCCGGCCGCGGATCGAGCCCGCGGATTTCGCCGAGGATGTCGAGAAGCTCCGCCTCGCTCTCACCGGTGAGGCGCGAGAGGGCGGCAAAGTCCCGCTTGGCGAGAAGCGGCAGGTTGGCGACGACGGTCGCCATCACCGGGTCGAAGCGGTCTTGCCGGCGCAGCTGGATGGCGAGGCAGTCCTCCAGCGAGCGGGCGAAGAGGCCGGCCGGCTCGGCCTCGTCCTGCAGGCGGACGAGAAGCGGCAGGAGATCGGCGGGCAGACCAAGGTCGGCATCGAGGAAGCCGGAGGCGTCGAGATCGGCGAACCAGAGCTCGGCCAGCCGGCGCTCCTCGCCCTGCGGAAAGACCTCCGCGATCTCGGCGAGCGCATGGGCGTGCAGCGAGGGCGCATCCTCGCCGATCCGGTCCTCCCAGGACCCCGCATCGGGGCCGGGGGCGGCAGAGCCCATGCCGCGCGCGTCGAGAAGACGGTCCGCGGCGTCCGGATGACGCTCGCCCTCCGGCCCGGCGCCGTCCCGGAACGCCGAACCGTCGTCCTGCCAGCCGGAGAGCGGCACCGGGTCGGCGGCCGGCAGGGCGGGCTCCGCCGGCGGCGGCGGCGGGGCGACTTCGGCAGGGGCCACGAGTTCGAGAAGCGGGTTCGCGTCGGCCTCGCGCTGCAGGAAGGCGAGGAGCTCGACGTGGTGGAACTGCAGAAGACGGATCGACTGCAGGAGCTGGGGCGTCATCGTGAGCGACTGGCTCTGACGCACCTGGAGGTTCATCGACAAGTTCACGGCGATCCTCCCTCCCAAGGCGCCCCGTCAGCCAGGGGCAAGCCTCGGAAGGAAACTGGTCCGCATCTTGCTTGTCAAGAAAAACGCGGTAGCGCTGCGCGGGAAAGCGTCAATAGGTGAACTGCTCGCCGAGATAGATCCGGCGGACGTCGGGGTTGTCGACGATGTCCTGCGGCGTGCCGTGGGTGAGGACGGCACCGGCGTGCATGATGTAGGCGCGATCGATGAGGCCGAGCGTCTCGCGCACGTTGTGGTCGGTGATGAGGACGCCGATCCCGCGCCGCGTGAGGTGGCGCACGAGTTCCTGGATATCGGCGACCGCGATGGGGTCGACGCCCGCGAAGGGCTCGTCGAGCAGCATGAAGGTCGGGCGCGAGGCGAGCGCGCGCGCGATCTCGCAGCGCCGCCGCTCGCCGCCCGACAGCGCGGTCGAGGGCTGCTTGCGCAGGTGCCCGATGTGGAACTCCTCGAGAAGCGCCGTGAGCTGGCGCTCGCGCTCCGTCTTCGAGGGCTCGACCATCTCGAGCACGGCGCGGATGTTGTCCTCCACCGACAGACCGCGGAAGATCGAGGCCTCCTGCGGCAGGTAGCCGATCCCGAGGCGCGCGCGCCGGTACATCGGCACGCCGGTGATGTCGTGGCCGTCGAGCTCGATGCGCCCGCCATCGACCGGCACGAGGCCGGTGATCATGTAGAAGCAGGTGGTCTTGCCCGCGCCGTTCGGGCCGAGAAGCCCGACCGCCTCGCCGCGCCGCACGGCGACGTCGACGCTGTCGACGACGCGCCGGCCCCGGTAGGTCTTGGTGATGCCGCGGGCGACCAGCGTGCCGGCGGACGGATGCGCCCGCTTCTCGCCGGGCATCGCGCTCTCGCGGGGATCGCCGACCGGGCGACGGGGAGGGGTATCGATCTGTGCGGCCACGAAACGTCCGGGGTCTGGGCGGCCGGCGAGGCGCCGGGCCGCCCGAAGGGAATCGAGCGGGAGGGAGGCGTCAGTTGGTGCCGGCCGCGCCGTTCGCGCCAGGCGACAGGAGCATGCGAACCCGGCCGCCGCCGCCCGAGGCACCGTTGCAGTTGTTGCTCTGGAGGCGCGCGACGCCGGTATCCATCTGGATGCGCAGGACGCAGCCGGTGGCGACGTTCTTGCCTTGGCTGAGCACTACGTCGCCGGTCAGCAGCGCCACCTGCGTCGCCATGTCGAACTCGGCCTTGTTGGCGGTCGCGACCTGGTCGGCCGAGCGGATCGTCACCTTTCCGGTGGCCTCGAGGCGGCTGATGTCGCCCGAGCCGCCCGGCAGGTTGGAGCGCTGGGCGGCCGGCTGCGCCTCGCCGTCCTTGTTGCGCACGTAGAAGACGAGGAGCTTCTCGGCGTTCATCGAGGTCGGGCCCTGGCGCACGCTGACATCGCCCGAGAAGGTGGCGAGCGACTTTCCGTCGTCGACGTCGAGCTGGTTCGATTCGATGGCGACGGGCTGGTCGCCCTTCACCTGCAAGCCGCCGAAGGAGTTGCCGAACCCCTGCGACTGCTGCTGCGCCACCGCTGCGCCGGCGGCGCAGAGGGAGCCGATAACGGCCAGCACGACGGGCAGGCGATGGATCGTTGTCATGGTCCTGGCTCGCTGAGTGGGGCCTCGCCCCCGTTGGAAAGGGACTGCGGAAGAAGGGTCAGCTTGACCCGGTTGCCGAAGGACAGCGTCTTGCCGCCGTCCGAGATGGAGACGGTGCCGGCTTCGAGGCGCTGGTCGCTCGTCGCGATCTCGACCGGCCCGGTGCCGGTCAGGGCGCCACCCTCGAGCGACACGTCGGCGCTCTGCATGCGGATGCGGATGCCGCTCGTCGTGTCGACGGCGATCTGGTCGTAGAGGCGCAGCATGTTGGTGCGCGTGTCGAAGCGGCCCTTGGCGGCGGTGAGCTCGGCCGTGGTGTTCTGGTCGACCGTCAGGTTGGCGCGCACGCCCTCGAGATCGATGCTGGAGCCGCCGAGCGCCTGGATCGCGCGGTCCGCGACCATCGAGAAGGGCCGGTCGTTGCCGTCGACGCCCGACATGCGCGGATCGCGCATCACGAGGCGGCCGTCCTCGATCGAGGTCGAGGTGAAGGCGATGTCGGCGGGCAGGCTGCGGGCGAGCCAGATGGCGACCGCGCCCGCCAGCACGATGGCGGTCGCGACGAGCGGCAGGCCGATCTTGAGCCAGCGCACGCGCCGCGAATGCGACTGCGCGCGGTCGAACGCGTCGGCCGGCCGCTCGGCGACGTTGCCGAGGGCCAGTCCGTCGCGCGCGGCGCCTGCCTGCCTGTCCTGCCTGTCGGGTGCGTCGAGAATGAAGAGGGCTCCGGATGATTCGGGCGGGGAATGCGGGGCGGGAGCGAAGCCGGGCTTCGCACCGCCATCATGTATGCGCGATATAGGGTTTTTACATGGTAAAACCATCGGGCGCGAGGCCCGGCGCAACCGGCCCGGGTGCGGCCCGGGCGACGCTTGGCAAGCCGCGCGGGTCCGTCTATCGCTGACCCGCGGATGTTCGGGGACCAGGCGGGGCGGCATGGACGCACAAGGGATCATCGACCGGCGGCGGCTGCGCCGCAAGCTGTCGTTCTGGCGTGTGGTGGCGCTCTGCGGCCTCGCGCTCGCGGTGCTCCTGGCGGTTCTGGCCGCCGGCTGGCGGCCGGGCGCGGGGCTCGGCCCCACGATCGCGCGCGTCGAGATCTCGGGCGTCATCACCGAAGACCGCAAGATGCTCGACCTCCTCGAGGAACTTGCCGAGGACGACGCCGTGAAGGCGGTGATCGTCAAGGTCAACTCGCCGGGCGGAACCACGGTCGGCGGCGAGACGCTGTTCCATGCGGTGCGGCATTTGGCCGAGACCAAGCCCGTGGCGGCCGAGGTCGGCCAGCTCGCGGCCTCCGCCGGCTACATGGTGGCGATGGCGACCGACCGCATCGTCGCCCACCATTCCTCCATCGTCGGCTCGATCGGCGTCCTGTTCCAGTATGTCGACGCCTCCGTGCTCCTCGGCCGGATCGGCGTCGACGTGGCGGCGGTGAAGTCCTCGCCGCTGAAGGCGGAGCCCTCGCCCTTCGATCCCGCGCCGCCGGAAGCGCGCGAGATGATCGGCCGGCTCGTCAACAGCTCGTACGACTGGTTCAAGCGCCTCGTCACCGAGCGCCGCGGCTTCACGCCGGCCGAAACCGACGCGCTCGCCGACGGCTCGGTGTTCTCGGGCGAGCAGGGCCTCGCCAACCGGCTGGTCGACGCGCTCGGCGGGGAAGCCGAGGTGCGGCGTTGGCTGGAGGACGAGCGCGGCGTGCCGAAGAATCTCGAGATCGTCGAGCGCGAGCCCGAGAGCGAGGGGCGCTGGGGCCTCTCGTCCGGCGCGCGGGCGCTGACGGTCAGCCTTCTCGGCTTCGACCCCGCCGCCTCCGGCCTCGGTCAGGCCGTGGCGGGCGCCACCGGCCGCCTTGACGGGATGGTATCGCTCTGGCAGCCTCCCGGCCACTAGAACAGGGCGCGGTCTGACCGCGCCATCCAATTGAATTTGCTGGCGTTTCGGCCCCGCGCTCCGCGTGGTTGGCCGATGCGCCTTCGGGCTGCGCTCCGGGGACAACGTATCGTGATCAAGTCAGAGCTCGTGCAGATCATCGCCGGCCGCAATCCGCATCTCTACCAGCGCGATGTCGAGACCATCGTGAACGCGATCTTCGACGAGATCACGCAGGCGCTCTGCGACGGAAACCGGGTGGAGCTGCGCGGCTTCGGCGCCTTCTCGGTCAAGAACCGCCCGCCGCGCGCCGGCCGCAATCCGCGCACCGGCGAGGCGGTCGAGGTCGAGGAGAAGTGGGTGCCCTTCTTCAAGACCGGCAAGGAACTGCGTGAGCGCCTGAACGACGCCTGAGCCTTCCGGCCGGCGGTCGCGCGGAAAGCGATTGACGCGGGGCCCGGTCTTCATACCTACACCCGATGCCCGGACACGCGGGCGTGCGGCCGGGCGGCCCGTCGCCTCGCGCCCTTCAAGACGGACAGACCATGATCTCGAAGATCCTCACCCTCCTCGTGCTCGGGCCGCTGGCCATCCTGCTCGTGGTGTTCTGCGTCGCCAACCGGGCGCCGGTGCCCGTGTCTCTCGACCCGATCGGCACCATGCCACAGTTCGTCTACGATGTTCCGCTCTTCGTGCTGCTGATCGGGGCGGTGATCCTCGGCCTCATCCTGGGCGGTCTCGGTACCTGGTTCACGCAGCACCACTATCGCGCACGCGCCGCGCGCCGGACCGACGAGGTCGAGAACCTCCGCCACGAGGTCGCCGTCGGCAACGAGCGCCTGCGCCGCATGCGCGAGGAGCAGGTGCGCGCGACCGGCACGGCGCTCGCCGCCCCCGGTGACGTGCGGCCGGCCCTGTCCGGCCCGGCCGCGATCTGAGCGTCAGGCGCCGGCCGCCTCGGCGGACGCCGGCTCCCGGCCGCTGACGCGCGCGGCCAGATTGTCGAAGAACTGGCCGGCGAGCTTTTTGGCCGACGAATCGACGAGGCGGCCGCCGAGCTGCGCGATCTTGCCGCCGACCTTGGCGTCCACCGTGTAGGTGAGAACCGTCTCGGCGCCCTCTTCCGAGAGATGCACGTCGGCGCCGCCCGACGCGAAGCCCGCGATGCCGCCCTTGCCCTCGCCGACGATGGAGTAGCTCTCCGGCGGGACGATGTTCTCCAGCCGCACCTGGCCCGTGAATGTCGCTTTCACCGGGCCGACCTTGGCGACGACGGTCGCCGCCATCTCGTTCTCGCCGGTCACCTCCAGTTCCTGGCAGCCCGGGATGCACGCCTTCAGAACCGCCGGGTCGTTGAGCAGCGCCCAGACCGTCTCGCGCGGCGCGGGCAGGCGGTATTCGCCCTTCAGATCCATGTCCTATCCTCCCCGCCGGCCCTGTGGCCGGCACGGCGGGAGAATGGAACCGGCGAGGCGCTTTGCCAAGCCGGCACCGTTTGCGGTCCGCCCCCGCGATACGCTATGAGCCGCCGATGAGGAACGACAGACCCAAGGGGCCGGGCAAGTCCGGTCGGCGCGAGCGCCCGGCCGAGCGGCCGGCGCCCCGTTCGGCCAAGCCGACCGGAGAGAGGCCGCGCCCGCCCGCGCCGGCCGTCGCCGCCGAGCCACCGCGGCGCGAAAGCGTCGAGGAGATCGCGCGCGAGAACCGCCGCGACCGTCCAGCCGTCGAGTGGCCGAAGGGGGAGCGTCCCGCGTTCCGGGCGCCGGTCGTCCTCGAGGTCGAGCCGGGCGCCGATTACGCGCTCCTGGATTCGGGCGACGGCGAGAAGCTCGAGCGCTACGGACCGCTGACGATCCGCCGTCCCGAGAATCAGGCGATCTGGCCCCGGCGCATGGTCGCCACTCGCTGGGACGGGGCCGACGCGATCTTCACCGGCGACACCGACGAGGAGGGCGCCGGCCGCTGGCGCTTTCCCGCGACGGCGCTCGGCGAGACCTGGCCGATGCGCCAGGACGGCCTGCCCTATCTCGGCCGCTTCACCTCGTTCCGGCATGTCGGCGTCTTCCCCGAGCAGGCCGTGCACTGGCGCTTCATGTGCGAGACGATCGAGCGCGAGCGCGAGCGGCACCAGCGGCCCGTGCGCGTCCTCAACCTCTTCGGCTATACCGGTCTCGCCTCGCTTCTGGCCGCGCGCGCGGGCGCCGAGGTGACGCATGTCGACGCCTCGAAGCGCGCCATCGGCTGGGCGCGCGAGAATGCCGAACTTGCCGGCCTGTCCGGCGCGCCGATCCGCTGGATCTGCGAGGATGCCGTGCGCTATGCCGAGCGCGAGGCGCGACGCGGCTCGGCTTACGAGATCATCCTCCTCGATCCGCCGAAGTTCGGCCGCGGGCCCAAGGGTGAGGTCTGGCAGCTCTTCGAGGATCTGCCGCATCTTCTCGTCCTGATGCGCCAGCTCCTGTCGGACCGCCCGCTTGCACTCGTCCTCACCGCCTATTCGATCCGCTCCTCGTTCTACTCGCTCTCGGCGCTGATGGGCGAGGCGATGCGGGGCCTCGGCGGCACCGTGGAATCGGGCGAACTCGTCATCCGGGAGGAGGGCGAGGACGCCCGCCACCTGTCCACCTCGCTCTTTTCCAGATGGGTGTCCGCTTGACCGAACGCGAAGCCCCCCGCCGCCCCGCCACCTCGGCGCCCGGTCGGGTCAAGGAGGTGACGAGCGTCTCCAACCCGATCGTCAAGGACATCCGCAACCTCGCGCTCAAGAAGCACCGCGAGGAGACCGGCCTGTTTCTCGCCGAAGGGCTGAAGCTCGTGATCGACGCGCTCGACGCGGGCTGGACGATCGACACCTTGATCGCCGCCAAGACGCAGCTGCATTCCGACCTTCTGTCGAAGACCGCCGCGCGCACCGTGGCCGGCGGCGCCGATGTCCTGGAGGCCAGCGACAAGGTGCTCGCCGCCATCTCGCGCCGCGACAACCCGCAGAGCGCGATCGGCGTGTTCCGCCAGAAGACGGCGCGGCTCGACCGGATCGACCTCGGCCGCGACGGGCTTCTGGTCGTCCTCGACCGGGTGCGCGATCCCGGCAACCTCGGCACGATCCTGCGCACCGCCGACGCCGCGGGCGCCAAGGGCGTCGTCCTGGTCGGCGAGAGCGTCGATCCGTTCTCGCTCGAGGCGGTGCGCGCGACGATGGGCTCGATCTTCGCCGTGCCCGTCGCCAAGGTCGACGAGGCCGCCTTCCTCGCCTTCCGCAAGGGCCTCTCCGGTCTCGTCGTCGGAACGCACATGCGCGGCGAGACCGACTTCCGCAAACCCGCCTACGGGTCGAAGCCGACGCTGCTCCTGATGGGCAACGAGCAGTCCGGCCTGTCCGACGCGCTCGCCAGCGCCTGCGATACGCTGGTGCGCATTCCGCAGGTCGGGCGCGCCGACAGCCTGAACCTTGCGGTCGCCACCGGCCTGATGATCTTCGAGGCGCGCCGCGGGAGCCTGGCGCTGTGATGCCGCGTCTCCTGTCCGCCCTCTCGATCGTCGCGCTCGCGGTCGCGCTCGACCAAGGGATCAAGCGCCTCGTCGTCGACACGATGGGGCTCGGCGAGGCGATCGAGGTCCTGCCGTTCCTCGCCCTCTTCCACGCCCGCAACGAGGGCATCGCCTTCTCCATGCTGGACGGCTTCCACGGCCTTGGCCTTGCCGCGATCTCGGTCGTGGTTCTCGGCTTCGTCGGCTGGCTCTGGTGGAACACGCCCGCCGACCGCAAGCTCACGCAGTTCGGCTTCGCCATCATCGTGGGCGGCGCGATCGGCAACCTCATCGACCGCGTGTCGCTCGGCTATGTCGTCGACTACATCCTCTTCCACACGCCGGTCTGGAGCTTTGCCGTCTTCAATCTCGCCGACGCGTTCATCTCGGTCGGGGCGGCGCTGATCCTCCTCGACGAGTTCGTCCTCCACCGGAAGAAGCGCGACACCGGCGGGGGCGAGACGGCAGACGGTTGACGTCTTCGTGAAACGGGCGGAAACACGGGGCGGGCCATCCGGCGCAGCCGTCTCGACAGGCGACGCGCGTCACGAAACCGTCGCCGCCATCGGCTAATTCGAAAGCGACCCGATGGTTCGATCGCCCGCAGGAGACGCGAAGATGGGATTTGCCGCCACCCTCGGTTCGCACGCCGCCCGCACCGGCGAACCCCTGTCGAAGCGCATGCTTTCGCTGATCCCCTCCGCGCCCCGCAGCCTCACCGCGCCGCTCGACCCGCGCGCGCCCGTCCTCGGCCGCCTCGGCGGGCTGGAGGTGCGGCTCGCCCGCACCAGGGCGGAGATCCGCGCGGCGCAGGAACTGCGCTACCAGGTCTTCTACGAGGAGATGAGCGCCAAGCCCTCGCCGCTTCAAAAGGTGACGCGTCGCGACGCCGACGGGTTCGATCGTTTCTGCGATCATCTTCTCGTCTTCGACCGCGCAAGGGCGGGCGAGGGCACGGCGCAGATCGTCGGCACCTATCGTCTTCTGCGCCAAGCGACGCGCGGCCGCTCGCCCGGCTTCTACACGGCCGGCGAGTTCGAGATCGACCGTCTGGTCGCGCGCCATGCCGGGCTGCGCTTCCTCGAACTCGGCCGCTCCTGCGTCCTGCCCGACTATCGCGGCAAGCGCACGGTCGAGCTTCTGTGGCAGGGTATCTGGGCCTATGTGCTGGAGCACCGGATCGACGTCCTGTTCGGCTGCGCCTCGCTCGCCGGCACGGACCTGTCGAAGCTGTCCGATGCGCTGGCGCTCCTACGCGACAGCGCGCCGGCACCGGACGAGTGGCGCGTGCGCGCGGTCACCGGGCGGCGGTCGACCCTGCCGGCCGGCACCGTCTGCGCCGACCCGAAGCGCGCGCTCGGCACGCTGCCGCCGCTCCTGAAGGGCTACCTGCGGATCGGCGGCTATGTCGGCGAGGATGCGGTGGTGGACCACCAGTTCGGCACCACCGACGTTCTCGTGGTGCTACCGGTGTCGCGGATCAACCCGCGCTACGTCAGCCACTACGGGGCCGACGCCAGCCGCTTCGCAGCCTGAGTCCGTCCGGGCGGCGGAAGCGGCCGCCCGGCGATCGGCCTATCGTTATTGGTCGACGCGGACCACGGATCGGGTGTGCATGTCGACCAGCACCGGGCGCCCTTCGAAATAGAAGTAGCCGTAGTCCTGCTCGCCCTCGACGCGCGCCAGCTCCACCGCCTGGGGCACCGAGGCGCCGAGGCTCGGCGCGCTCTTCATCTGCGCGTCGGCCTGCGGGTGGTCCACCGCGTACTGGTAGACGTTGACCCGCTCCTTCTGGTCCTGTGCCAGCGCCGCGCCTGCGCCGCCCATCAGAAGCAGAGCCGCCAGCGCCGCTCCGCCGATCCTCGAAAATCCGTCGATCCGTGTCATCGCCTGTCCCCGGACGCGCAGCCTTCAGCACCGCGCATCGAGCAAAATCCATCCTGATCGCGTTCTAGCACCAGCCTTCGGCAAAATCATGGACGCCTGCAGACCGTCAGTCTCGCATGCGGTTGTTGAATGCCCGATGAATGGTGCGTGTTCCCTCGGAAATCCTGGGGACGGCAGGGGGCGTCAGGCTTCCGCCCCGGGGCAGGCGCCGTTATCCATTCACCCATGCTCGACATCCTGCGACCCGACCGCGAACCGCGACAGGCCCCCGACACGGGGCCGGCTGCCGTGGGCGATGCCGCGCCGACGCCGATGATGGCGCAGTTCCTCGAGATCAAGGAGCGCCACGCCGACTGTCTCCTGTTCTACCGGATGGGCGATTTCTACGAGCTCTTCTTCAACGACGCGGTGGAGGCCTCGGCCGCGCTCGGCATCACGCTGACGAAGCGCGGCAAGCATCTGGGCGCCGACATCCCGATGGCGGGCGTGCCGGTCGTCTCCTCCGACGACTATCTGCAGAAGCTGATCGGCCTCGGCTTTCGCGTCGCCGTCTGCGAACAGGTCGAGGATCCCGCCGAGGCCAAGAAGCGCGGGGCCAAGTCGGTCGTGCGGCGCGACGTGGTGCGCCTCGTCACCCCCGGCACGATCACCGAGGAAACGCTGCTCGAGCCCGGCCGGCCGAACTACCTCATGTGCCTGTCGCGCATCGGCGGGGCGGCCGGGGCCTATGCCATCGCCTGGACCGACCTCTCGACCGGCCTCTTCCGCATCGCGCAGACGAGCGCCGATCAGCTCGCCGCCGACGTCCTCGCGATGGAGCCGTCCGAGGTCGTGGTCGCCGACACGCTGGCGGCCGACGAGGCCCTCGGCCCGCTCGTGCATCGTCTCGGGCGGCGCCTGCGCGTCGAGCCGGCGGTGCTCTTCGACGGGGCGACGGCCGAGGAGCGCCTGTGCCGCTTCTTCGGCGTCTCGACGCTCGATGGCTTCGGCACGTTCGGGCGGGCCGAGCTGTCGGCCGGGGCGGCGCTTCTGGCCTATCTCGCGCGCACGCAGCTGAAGGCTCATCCCCCGCTCTCGCCGCCGCGCCGCGTGGAGGCGGGGTCGTATCTCAGGATCGACCCGGCGACGCGCACGAGCCTCGAGCTGACGCGCACCGTCGCCGGCAAGCGGCAGGGCTCGCTCATCGCCGCCATCGACCGCTGCCTGACGGGCGCGGGCTCGCGGCTGCTCGGCTCCCGTCTCGCCCTGCCGCTGACCGACCCGGCTGGGATTTCCGAGCGGCAGGACAGCGTGGCAAGCCTGGCGGAGGACGGCACGCTGCGCCGCCGCCTGCGCGAATGCTTGCGCGGCCTGCCCGACATCGACCGCGCCCTGTCGCGCCTCGGCCTCGATCGCGGCGGCCCGCGCGATCTCGGCGCGCTGGCCGAAGGGCTGGAGCGGGCCGGGACGATCGCGCGCGAACTCGCGGGCGCTGACCTCGGGCGCGAGCTGGCCGATGCGCTCGCCGCTCTCGATGCCCGGCCGCAGGCGTTGGCCGCTCGCCTGACCGACACGCTCGCCGACGATCTGCCGCTCCAGCGCCGCGACGGCGGCTTCGTGCGCGCCGGGGCCGATCCCGAACTCGACGAGACGCGGGCACTGCGCGACCACTCGCGCCGCGTCGTCGCCGAACTGCAGGCGCGCTATGCCGGCGAGACCGGCATCCGCTCCCTGAAGGTCAAGCACAACAACGTGCTCGGCTATTTCGTCGAGGTGCCGGAGGCGCAGGGGCCGGCGATGCTGGCGGGGGGCGCCTTCCACCACCGCCAGACGCTCGCCTCCGCCATGCGCTTCTCGACACCGGAACTCGCCGACCTCGAGGCCCGCATCACCGAGGCGGGCTCGAAGGCTCTGGCGATCGAGCTCGGGCTCTTCTCCGGCATGCGCGAGGCGGTGCTCGCCGAAATCGACGCCATTCGCGGCGTCAGCGACGCGCTGGCCGTGATCGACGTGTCGGCGGGGCTCGCCGATCTCGCGGTGGCCGCCGATTGGGTCCGGCCGGTCGTCGACGGCTCGCTCGCCTTCTTCGTCGAGTGCGGCCGCCATCCGGTGGTCGAGGCGGCGCTGAAAGGCGGCGGCCAGTCCTTCGTCGCCAACGACTGCGACCTGTCGCCCCTGCAAGGGATATCCGGCAAGGCGGGGGGCGCCGGCGCGATCTGGCTGATCACCGGTCCCAACATGGGCGGCAAGTCGACCTTCCTGCGCCAGAACGCGCTGATCGCGGTGCTTGCCCAAATCGGCGCCTTCGTGCCGGCGACGAAGGCCCATATCGGCGTCGTGGATCGTCTGTTCAGCCGCGTCGGCGCGTCCGACGATCTTGCCGAGGGGCGCTCGACCTTCATGGTCGAGATGGTCGAGACCGCGGCGATCCTCAATCAGGCGACCGAGCGGACGCTGGTCGTGCTCGACGAGATCGGGCGCGGCACCTCGACCTACGACGGCCTGTCGATCGCCTTTGCGGCGGTCGAGCACCTGCACGAGGTAAACCGGGCCCGCGCGCTGTTCGCCACCCACTTCCACGAGATGACGGCGCTGGCCGGGCGGCTGAAGCGCCTGCGCAATGCGACGGTGCGCGTCAAGGAATGGGAGGGCGAGGTGATCTTCCTCCACGAGGTGACGGCGGGCGTCGCCGACCGCTCCTACGGCGTTCAGGTGGCGCGCCTTGCCGGCCTGCCGCCGGCCGTGGTCGAGCGGGCGCGGCAGATCCTGTCGGAGCTCGAGCGGTCCGGCCAGGGCGAGAAGCGCACCGCCTTCCTCGACGACCTGCCGCTGTTCTCGCAGGCCGCCCGCGCGCCCGCCGCCCCGGCGCCGTCGCCCGCGCTGGAGGCGCTCGCCGCGCTCGATCCCGACGCCCTGACCCCGCGCGAGGCGCTGGAAGCGCTCTACCGGCTGAAAGGGCTCGTCGCCTCGAAGTCCTGACGCGTCGCCCGGATCGTTTCCCGGCCACGCTTTGCGCGGTGGCCCAAGCGGGAACGCGCAGGGCGCGTCGGCCTTCCTTGCCCGGATGCGCTGCCCCGGCGGCGCGCAGAAGGAGCCATGCGCCATGTCGAACTTTCCCCCCCAGCACCAGTCCCGCGATCCCGGCCTCGAGCACGAGATGACGCCGCGGCCGGACTACGAGCCTCGCTTTCCGGGGTCCGGTCGCCTTGCCGGCAAGACGGCGATCATCACGGGCGGGGATTCCGGCATCGGTCGCGCGACCGCCGTCCTCTTCGCGCGCGAGGGCGCCGATGTCGCGATCATGTATCTCGACGAGGACCGTGACGCCGAGGAGACCAGGGCGCTGGTCGAGCGCGAAGGCCGCAAGGCGCTCTTGATCAAGGGCAACGTGCGCTTTAAGGCGTTCTGCAAGGAGGCCGTCGACAAGGCCGTCGCCACGTTCGGCAAGCTCGACATCCTCGTCAACAACGCCGCCCACCAGGAGGAGGTGGAGGACCTGCGCGAGATCTCCGAGGAGCAGCTCGCCAAGACCTTCGAGACCAACATCTACGGCTACTTCTACATGACGCAGGCCGCGCTCGATCACCTGAAGAGCGGGGCGGCCATCGTCAACGTGACCTCGGTCAATTCCTACAAGGGCAACGACACGCTGATCGACTACTCCTCGACCAAGGGCGCCATCACCGCCTTCACGCGCTCGATGGCCTCCAACCTCGTGGAGAAGGGCATCCGCGTGAACGGCGTCGCGCCGGGTCCGATCTGGACGCCCTTCATCCCGATGGCGATGGACGAGGAGAAGGTCGCGAGCTTCGGCAGCCAGGTGCCGATGAAGCGCGCCGGCCAGCCGAACGAGGTCGCCTCGGCGCTCCTGTTCCTCGCCTCCGACGACGGCTCCTACTTCACCGGACAGGTGATGCACCCGAACGGCGGGACCATCGTCGGCGCCTGAACGCGGACGCGCCAGGTGGAGGCCCTCCCGGCGCAACCTTTTGTCAGGGCCGCTCGCCCATGCTAGAGCGCCGCCGCCGGACGGACGGGCTTTCACGCCCGCCGACCGGCGGCGGCGTTGCGCCGGCATGAGGCAGTCCTATGAGCGTTTCTTCCAAACCCGGCATCCGCTTTGCGGCGCGCCATCCGCTCGACGGCGAGGACCTGCGCCTGTCCGAGATCGTCGATCCGGCGGCGCTGCGCGCGGCGCTCTGGGCCCTCGTGCCGTCGGAAAAGCCCGGAGCCTGCGCGACGCCCGAGGTGCGCGCCAAGGTGCTGGCCGTCCTCAAGGCCGCCAATATCGCCGGGCGCAAGGCCGCGGAGGCCATGCTGTTCGCCGACGGCGGGGGGCTGCCCTGTGCCGCGCGAATCTCGGCGCTGCAGGATGAGTTGATCCGAGCCGTCCACGACTTCGCCCTCCACCACGTCTTCGCCGCGACCAACCTGTCGTCGGGCGAGCGCATGGCGATCCTCGCCGTCGGCGGCTACGGGCGCGGGACGCTGGCGCCCGGCTCCGACATCGATCTCCTGTTTCTCCTGCCCTACAAGCAGACGGCGCTCGGCGAGCAGGTCGCCGAGTATCTTCTCTACCTTCTCTGGGACCTCGGCCTGAAGGTCGGCCACGCGACCCGCTCGGTCGAGGAGAGCGTGCGCCTGTCGGAGAGCGACTTCACCATCCGCACCGCGATCCTGGAACGGCGGCTGATCTGCGGCGACGCCGAGCTTTTCGCCGAGCTCGGCCGTCGCTTCGACGCCGAGGTGGTCGAGGGCACGGGCCGCGCCTTCATCGCCGCCAAGCTCGCCGAGCGGGATGCGCGACACGCCAAGGGTGGCGACACGCGCTATCTGGTCGAGCCCAACGTCAAGGAAGGGAAGGGCGGGCTTCGCGACCTCCACACCCTGTTCTGGATCGCCAAGGACCATTACCGCGTCGACACGCGCGAGGCACTGGTCGCGGCCGGCGTCTTCTCGCGGCGCGAGGGCCAGATTTTCGGCAAGGCCGAGGACTTCCTCTGGGCCGTGCGCTGCCACATGCACTTCCTGACCGGTAAGGCCGAGGAGCGCTTGTCCTTCGATATCCAGCCCGAGATCGCCGCGCGCCTCGGCTACACGTCGCATCCCGGCCTCACCGACGTCGAACGCTTCATGAAGCACTACTTCCTGATCGCGAAAGACGTCGGCGACCTCACCGGCATATTCTGCGCGGCGCTGGAGGAGGAGAAGGCGAAGGACGTGCCGGGCATCCGCGGCTTCGTCCAGTCGCTGCGCCGCCGCTCGCGCCACATTCCCGGCACGCTCTCGTTCCTCGTCGACAACGGCCGCATCAACGTCGCCGACCGGCATGTCTTCGCGGCTGATCCGGTCAATCTCCTGCGCATCTTCAAGCTCGCGGCGGTCCACCGACTGGAATACCACCCGGACGCCCTGAAGCTGATCCGCCGGTCGCTGCGCCTCATCGACAACGACCTGCGCCGCAATCCGGAGGCCAACTCCCTCTTCATCGACGTTCTCACCGACCGCGAGGACCCGGCCTTCCACCTGCGCCGGATGAACGAGGCCGGCGTGCTCGGCCGCTTCGTGCCCGACTTCGGCAAGATCGTCGCGATGATGCAGTTCAACATGTACCACCACTACACGGTGGACGAGCATCTCCTGCGCTCGATCGCGGAACTTTCCAAGCTCGAGCGCGGCAATCTCGGCGGCGAGCTGCCGGTGACCTCCGGCTTCATCTCGACGATCCGAGACCGCGTGCCGCTCTACGTCGCGCTTCTGATCCACGATATCGCCAAGGGGCGGCCGGAGGACCATTCGGTCGCGGGCGCCGAGATCGCCGAGGAGCTCTGCCCGCGCCTCGGCCTCGATGCCGGCGAGACCGAGCTCGTCGCCTGGCTGGTGCGCGACCATCTCGTCATGTCGATGGTTGCGCAGCAGCGCGACCTCAACGACCACAAGACGATCCGCGATTTCGCCGCCCGCGTGCAGACGCTGGACCGGCTAAAGCTCCTGACGATCCTGACGGTCTGCGACATCCGTGCGGTCGGCCCCGGTGTCTGGAACGGCTGGAAGGGCCAGCTCATCCGCACGCTCTATGCCGAGACCGAGCCCATGCTGACCGGTGGATATTCCGAATCTTCGCGCGAGCAGCGCACGCAGGCCGCCAAGGCCGAGCTGCGCGCGCGCCTGTCGGCCTGGGACGCGGAGGCGCGCGAGGCGGCGGTCGATCACCACTACCAGAACTACTTCCTGTCGGTGCCGATCGACGAGCAGGTGCGCCATGCCGAGTTCGTGCGCGACGCCGACGCGGGCGCGCGCACCTTCGCCACCATCTCGCGCACCGACCGGTTCCGCGGCGTGACCGAGATCACGGTGCTGGCGCCCGACCATCCGCGCCTCCTGTCGCTGATCGCCGGCGGCTGCGCCTCGGCGGGCGCCAACATCGCCGACGCGCAGATCTTCACGATGACCGACGGGCGGGCGCTCGACATCGTCACGCTGAACCGCGAGTTCGCGGAGGACGCCGACGAGCTGCGCCGCGCGACGCGGATCGCGGCCACGATCGAAAGCCTCCTCAATGGGCGCGAGGCGATTCCCGCCCTGATCGCCCGGCGTCGCTCACCCCGTACCAGCCCGTCCTTCGCCTTTCCGCCGCGCATCGACATCCATAACGAGCTGTCGAACCGCCTGACGGTGCTGGAGGTCGAGGGGCTCGACCGGCCGGGGCTGCTCGCCGACCTCACCGGCGCGATCTCGGACCTCTCGCTCGACATCCGCTCGGCCCATATCTCGACCTACGGCGAGAAGGTAGTCGACGTCTTCTACGTCACCGACCTCCTCGGCATGAAGGTGACGGGCGAGGGACGCTCCGACCGCATCCGCCGCCGTCTTCTCTCGGTCTTCGAGGACCCGGACGGCGAACTCTCCTCGCCCTCCGTCAAACCGACGCCGGTCGCCTTCGGAATCGTCAGTTGAGCCTTCTCAAGAAATTCGCCACCGTCGGCGGCGCGACGCTCGTCAGCCGCGTCTTCGGCTTCACGCGCGAGATGATGATGGCGTCCGCGCTCGGCATCGGGCCGGTCGCGGACGCCTTCAACCTCGCCTTCCGCTTTCCCAATCTCTTCCGGCGCCTGTTCGCGGAAGGCGCGTTCAACGCCGCCTTCATCCCGCTCTTCGCCCGCTCGCTGGAGGAGGAGGGCGAGGCCGGCGCGCGGCGCTTCGCGTCCGAGATATTCGCGACCCTCTTCGTGGTCCTGACGGGGCTCACCATCGTCGCCATGATCTTCATGCCGTTCCTGGTGAAGACCATCATCGCGCCGGGTCTTGCCGCCTGCATCGACGATCCCGAGACGCTCGGGCAGCAGCTCTCCTGCGAGGATCGTTTCGGCATCACCGTCGCCTTCTCGCGCATCATGTTTCCCTATCTCGCCTGCATGTCGCTGATGGCGATGGTGTCGGGCATCCTCAACGCCTTCCGCCGCTTCTTCGCCGCCGCGGCCGCGCCGACCCTCCTCAACTTCATCCTGATCGGCGTCCTCGCCTATGCGTGGTGGACAAGGGCCGACCAGGCGACGATCGGCTTCCTGATGAGTTGGGGCGTGCTCGCCGCCGGCGTCGGGCAGCTTCTGATGGTGACGCTCGCCATGCGGCTCGCCGGCTTCTCGGTCTCGCTCGGCCGGCCGCGCTGGACGCCGGGACTGAAGCGGCTCCTGATTCTGGCCGGCCCCGCCGCGCTGATCGGCGGCATCACCCAGATCAACCTCTTCGTCGGCCAGGCGATCGCCTCCTACCAGCCCGGCGCCGTGTCGATCCTCACCTATGCCGACCGGCCTTACCAGCTGCCGCTCGGCATGGTCGGCGTCGCGATCGGCGTCGTGCTCCTGCCCGAGCTCGCCCGCGCCCTGAAGGCGGGGCGGCTGGAGGAGGCGCAGCACACGCAGAACCGCTCGCTCGAGTTCGCCCTGTTCCTGACCGTGCCGGCGGCCGTCGCGCTCTTCGTAATGCCCGAACCGATCATCCGGCTGATCTACGAACGCGGCGCGTTCGGGCCGGACACGACCGAGAAGGTCGCCGCCGTCCTCGGCCTCTACGCCCTCGGCCTGCCGGCCTTCGTCCTCATCAAGGTCTTCTCGCCCGGCTATTTCGCGCGCGAGAACACGCGCACGCCGATGATCGTCACCGGCATCTCGGCGCTCGCCAACACCGTCCTGTCCTTCGTCCTGTTCTGGTTCTACGCTGAGCGCGGCATCGCGGCGGCGACGACGCTGGCCGGCTGGATCAACGCGGCCCTCCTGTTCGAGGGACTGCGGCGCCAGGGGCTCTGGCACGTCGACGGCAAGCTCCTGCGCCGCGCCGGGCTGGTGTTCCTGTCGGCCGCGTTGATGGGCGGCGCGCTTCTCGTAATGCTGGAGGCGCTGGAGCGCTGGATGGGGTCGGCCCCCAACGTGATCCACCAGTCGCTGGCCGTTCTGGCGCTCGCGGGCGTCGCCATGCTGATCTACTTCGCGCTGGCCTTCCTCACCGGGGCGGCCGACCGGGCCATGGTGCTGAAGCTCGTGCGGCGGAAACGGGCGGCCGGCTAGGGCCGCCCGGCTCCAGGGCCGTCAGTCGCGCAACTCGGCCGGCACCGTGCCGCCGTTGGCGGCCAGCTTCGTCATGACCTGCCGGTGGAGCCAGGTGTTCATCGCGGCCGAATCGTTGTGGTCGCCGGTGTAGCCGAGCTCCTTCGCCAGCTCCTGCCGGGCCGAGAGGCTGGAATCGAGGTCGAGGAGCTTCAGGAGATCGACGATCGAGTGACGCCAGT
>NZ_CAJYIU010000025.1 GCF_913775355.1 uncultured Aureimonas sp. | reverse complement strand
CAAGCGCAAGGCGCCTGCGGCAGGCGGCAGGCTAGGCCGTCGAGATGTCCACGAATTCAGTCACGGACCTTGCGAACGCCCCGATGGGCGCTTCGTTCCCCGCGAATGCGGTGCGCGACCCTATCCGGCTGAAGGCTCTGGACGGGCTCGGCATCCTCGACACGCCGGCGGAGCACGCGTTCGACGCGATCGTGGCCGTGGCCTGCGAGATCTGCGAGACGCCCATCGCGCTCGTCAGCCTCCTGGACCGGGAGCGTCAGTGGTTCAAGGCGCGCGTCGGTTTCGAGCTCGCCGAGACGACGCTCGACCGCTCGATCTGCGCCTTCACGCTCGGCGGCTCCGAGATCCTCGTCATTCCCGACCTGACGCTCGATGCCCGCAGTGCGGTCAATCCCTTGGTCACGGGACCGGAGGCCATCCGCTTCTATCCTAGGCCGCGCCGGCGCCGAGTGGATGATATGCGACACGTCCGCGACGGCGGCATCGCAGTCAACGCCCGTCCAGTCCGCCGAGAGCGCGGGAGGTGCCCCTGCTGCGCGAATATGACATCAATGAAGATGCCCAAGACGAAGGGCGACGCCATGTCCGACATGGACATGCCCGCGACGCCCCCGGCCCCCGGCCAGCAGACAGCGCTGGAGCGCATTCGGAAGCGGCTGGGTGGGCCGCTTCCCGGCATTCCGGCCTGGAGCGTCCTTGATGCACTCTGCGATAGTTTCGACGCTCGCGGACTTCCTTGGGAAGTTGCCGTCAGCGTCCGCGATGCCGCGCGATCTCCTTGACGCCGCGGGCGACGGTTTCCACATCGATCGTCGCCCGGCTCGCGCGAGACGGGCCTGTGTTGCCACGTCTCGCGGCGGCACAGCGTATCCATGTTGCTCGATGGAGGATGTGGCTATGCAAACACCATACGGAACGGACACCGCACGGATCTCCGACGGACTGCCCGCAAGCTTGGAAAGCTCCCCGGTGCCCAATGCGGACACCTTCAACCATCCCGACCAGGTCGTCTCGGCCGCCGGGCTCACCAAGGGCCAGAAGCGCATGGTCCTTGCCTCGTGGGCATCGGATCGGCGAACCGTCGACGACAAGCCTTCGCTCCGTCAGCTCGACAGCGGGGCGATGGTTCCGATCGACGACATCCTCGAGGCCATGACGGCGCTCGGCCGGGACGGGGAACTCCCGGCATCGGGAACATCCGACAGGTTCGCGGCACGCCGGAGGAACCGCCTTGTCGCTAGGCTGGTGCGGCGCGGGCCGACGCCGTGGGCGGATCGGGGCGACGATCCCCCGCCCTCGGCCGCCGCGGCGGCGCGTCCGTTCTCGCCGATCTTCACCGAGGCGCTCGCCAGGTCGGCGTGACCCGCCGGGGCGGGCCCTCAGGGTTCATCCCGGAAACGTGAGGGCCCGCCTGCGGCTGGGGCTCGATCGACGACATCCCACTCCCGGCGCGGGATCGCGTACTGGATCGTATCCTCGTAGACGGGCATGCCGTCGGGGCCGTCGGTGAAGGTGACGAACTCGACGAACGTACCCTCGAGCCGCATGCCGAGCCTCTCGCAGAGGCCGCGTGACGGCGCGTTGTCGACCTCGACGTAGGCATAGAGGCGCCGCGCTCCCCGATCGTCGAAAAGGTGCCGGAAGAGTGCCTGAGCTGCCTTGAGCGCGAACCCGGCATCCGCATGGTCAGCGTTGAGGTTCCAGCCGACGGAATAGGTGTCCGGTTCCTCATGCACGGCGAAGAGGTCGCCGATCAGGTCGTCGGTCCCGGCGAGGGCGATCGCAACATTCTCGTCGGACGAGCCGCGGCGGGCCGCCTCGGCCTTGGCGGCCG
Source organism: uncultured Aureimonas sp. (assembly GCF_913775355.1). Classification (GTDB taxonomy): domain Bacteria; phylum Pseudomonadota; class Alphaproteobacteria; order Rhizobiales; family Rhizobiaceae; genus Aureimonas. The sequence goes on along the minus strand of NZ_CAJYIU010000025.1, from coordinate 8,450 downwards.
CAGGGTCGGCAAGCTCCAGGGACAGGAAGCACCGCGCCCGCGGCTCGCGCACGTATTCCAGGAGCCCTTCGGCATCGTCGACCCGGAAGTTTCTCAGGCGCAGCCGGTCCGTCTCGATCGTCTCCATCGGTCAGGTCCCGTTTCCAGCCCGCATGGGCGTCCCGTCAGTCTTGGTCATGACCGTTGCGGCGTCCCCACGTCGGTACGGCCCGACCGTGCGCGGCCGCCGCCGCGGTGCGGAAGTCCGGATCGCCGGGCGACCTCAGACGAGGCCGAACTGGCGCCGCACCTCGCCCTGTCCGATCAGGTCGTTGAGCAGCCTGTAGTTCCGCTGCTCGAACCGGACGCGGCCAGCGATGATCGCCGGGCTGACGGACAGCTTGCGGGCGAGCGCGCGAACCTCGGACTCCCGCCGCACCGATCCGACGGTCGCCCAAGTCTCCGACGGCATCAGCGCCTCCCGGGCCCAAGCGTCGGCCTCGTCCTCGCGCGTCCTCTCGACGGCCCCGGCCTCGGAGTCGAGGTCGTCGACGAACCACTGGTCCCCGCCCTCGCTAAGGTGAAGGGCCACGTGCCCCAGCTCGTGGGCTAGGCAGAACCAGAAATTGTCGAGGCGGTCATAGCGGAGCGACAACCCGATCACCGGGGAGCCGTCGGGCAGCACGGTGGCGGCGCCGTCGACCCTCGTCTTCGGGAGCTGCCGCTCGACCACGAGGTGGATGCCGTGCTTGCCGAGGTACTCGCGGGCAAGTCGCGGTCCATCGTCGAGGAAGCTGAGGCGCACGAGCCCGGACACGAAGGCATCGTCGACGACGCCGCGCTCATACCTGCCGGGCAACGTCTGCGCGCAGGCCAGCGACACGACCCGCGCCGTCCAGGCCGTTACGGCATGGTCGTCCATGGCGGCCCCGCTGCGGATGGACCTGCGGTAGAGGGCGGGCTGGAGGCAGGAGCTGGCGGACTGGGGGACGAGGAATGCCACCAGCTCGTCGCAGCGGGCCTTGGCCTCTCGTGCGGTGCCGGGGAAGTTCGGGATCCACCCGCGCTTCACGATCTCGCCCCAGGGCAGGCGCGAGGCGTCAAAGGCCTCCATGCCGGGCGCGGGCTCGCGCAGGAGCACGGCGGCCGGGATGCCCAGCCCAGCGTGGAGCTTCCTGATCATCGCGAGTGTCAGCGGCCGCTGGCGCTTCATGACCTCGGACACCTTGCTGGCGCTGCCGATGAACGGCACGAGGTCGCGCTGGCGGAGGCCCGCCTGCTCCATGCGGAACGCGATGGCGTCGATCGGGTCGGGATGGGCGATGGCGTAGTGCTTGGCCTCCCACGCCTCGACGAGCGTGGACAGCACCTCCAGCTCGTCGAACGCGGGCGATCCCGGCTCGGTCGCCATGAGGTCTCCGACCCGTGCCAGCGCGTTCTCGTAGTCGCTCTCGGACTTGATGGGCCTCACGTGCATCGCACCGTCTCCGCGTCGATCTCGTCGTAGTCTTCGTGCGTCCCGACCCAGCATACGAACACGATCTGCGCCGCGTAGTTGATGCTGACAATCAGGCGGTAGTCGTTCCCCTTGATGTTGAAGACGACGCGCCCGCCCTTGAGGACGCTCGCATTCTTATAGGTCGCCTTCAGGTCGTTGGGATTCTGCCAGTTCGCCGCCGACGCCTCCTGGTGCCACGCCTCGAGCGGCCCCTGCGAGACGGCGTGCTTGCGCTCCGACTCCCAGAACTCCCTCAGCGTCTTCTTGGAGAGGACACGCATATCGATATAGGGTTCCCCCACAGGGCACAATGGCGAAATTCCCCAAGAGGGAACAATGTTCCGGTTCGGGCGCATGTTTTACCCGGGACGGATGGACGGGCATCCGAGCGTGGACATGCGCGCTGGCGCGGGCGACACGCGGACGGTGCCCGATCGCGCCCCAAGGGTAAAGGGTGCCCGGGCCGCGGCGGCGACGCCGTTCCCGGCGCGAGCAATGGGAGTGTCGACGGGGCGATCCCGGATGGGATCAAGCGTCGGCGACACGGCGCGCGCATCACCGATCGGCAATCGGGCATCCTGATGCCGACCCCAAGCACGCTGCCCCCCGCAAGCGAGAGTCGTGTCCGCACTGGTTGGGCGCCTCGCTCATCGCGGTGCAGTGCCCTTACCGTGCTACGATGATGCTGCGCCCGTCGCTTCCCGAGCGCCTGAAGCGAGGACGAGCGAGCTGAGTCTCTTGAACATTACAACTATGTTTGCAATATCGCGGGAATGAACGACGACTCAGCCGTTGCCGCCCTTTCCGCCCTCGCCCATGCCGACCGCCTCGCGGCCTTGCGGATGCTCGTCCGCGCAGGCCCGAACGGCATGCCGTCGGGCGAGATCGCCGAGGCCCTGTCGATCCCGCCGACGCGGATGAGCTTCCATCTTGCCGCACTGGAACGCGCCAGGCTCCTGCGCTCGTGGCGCGACGGGCGGCGCATCCTCTATGCCGCGAGCTACGACGACATGCGCCAGCTCCTCGCCTTCCTCACCGAGGACTGCTGCTCCGGCAACCCGGAGATTTGCGGTGACCTCGTGCGCCTCTCGACCGTCTGCCCCCCGGAGACCTGCCGATGACCTCCACGATCTACCACAACCCCGCCTGCGGCACGTCCCGCAACACGTTGGAGATGATGCGCCAGTCCGGTGAGGACCTGCAGGTCATCGAGTACCTGAAGGAGCCGCCCTCGCGCGAGACGTTGGTCGGCCTCATCAACGCCATGGGCGGCCGGCCGCGCGACCTCCTACGTCAGAAGGGCACGCCCTATGCGGAGCTTGGGCTCGGTGACGAGAGCCTGTCCGATGAGGCTTTGATCGACGCGATGATGGCCCATCCCATCCTCATCAATCGCCCCATTGTCGTCACCCCGAAGGGCGTGAAGCTGTGCCGTCCGTCCGAGGAAGTCCTCTCCCTTCTGGACCATCCGGTCCGCTCCTTCACCAAGGAAGACGGTGAGGTGGTCTCGACTTCGGGAGGCGCAGCATGAGGCGGTCTTCGATGGTCCCGAGATGGCCCCGTGTGGTCCCAGCACCGCCCGCAGGCTTGATCGGTGAGGCGACTGCGGCAATCCCCGAGGGCTGTGGCAGTTCCTCTCCACGGCCCCCGGAGCGCCTTGCATGACCGACCCCGTGGCCGCCGATCTGCCGAGCGTTGACCTCGCGCAACTCCAGCCGATTGATGTCGAGATGCTGACGCGCCCCGGTGACCCGACGCACGCGCCCCGCATCCTCATTCTCTACGGCTCCATCCGCGAACGGTCGTTCTCCCGGCTCCTGTCCGAGGAGGCTGGCCGGCTGCTCCGCTGGTTCGGCTGCGAGGTGAAGACCTTCGACCCGCGTGGACTCCCGCTGCCGGACGGAGCCGAGCCCGACCATCCGAAGGTGAAGGAGCTGCGGGACCTCGCGGACTGGTCCGAGGGGATGGTGTGGGTGAGCCCGGAGCGTCACGGGGCCATGACCGGCATCATGAAGGCGCAGATCGACTGGATACCTCTCGCCCTCGGGGCCACAAGGCCCACGCAGGGCAAGACGCTAGCGGTGATGGAGGTGTCGGGCGGCTCGCAGTCCTTCAACGCGGTGAACCAGATGCGCGTCCTTGGGCGGTGGATGCGGATGGTGACCATTCCGAACCAGTCCTCCGTCCCGAAGGCGTTCCTTGAGTTCGATGAGGCCGGCCGGATGAAGCCCTCGGCCCTCTACGGTCGCGTGGTCGATGTCTGCGAAGAGCTGGCCAAGTTCACCTTCCTCGTTCGTGGACGCTCTGCCTACCTGACCGACCGCTACTCCGAGCGTGTGGAGACCGCTGAAGACCTCTCCAAGCGCGTCAACCAGAGGTCCATCTGACCCTTCCTGCCCCCGGACATCTCCATGCTCGCCTTCGCGATTTTCCTCGCTACGCTCGTCCTCGTCATCTGGCAGCCTCGTGGCCTCGGCATTGGCTGGTCCGCGCTGATGGGGGCGGCTCTCGCGCTCGCCACGGGGGTCGTTGCATGGGCCGATGTCGGGACGGTCTGGCACATCGTCTGGGATGCGACCTTCACCTTCGTCGCCCTCATCGTCATCTCGCTCGTCCTTGACGAGGCCGGCTTCTTCTCGTGGGCTGCGCTCCACGTGGCCCGCTGGGGCAGGGGAAGTGGACGCCGGCTGTTCCCCCTCGTGGTCCTTCTGGGGGGCGTCATCGCCGCCCTGTTCGCGAACGATGGAGCCGCGCTACTCCTGACGCCTATCGTCCTGTCCATCCTCCTGCGCCTGCGCTTTCCCCCGACCGCTGCGCTCGCCTTCACGGTAGCCTGCGGCTTCATCGCGGACACGGCCAGCCTGCCGCTCGTGGTGTCGAACCTCGTGAACATCGTGACCGCGAACTTCTTCGGCATCTCGTTCGGGCACTACGCCGCCGTCATGGTGCCGGTGGACCTCGTGTCCATCGCGACCACGCTTCTGGTCCTGTGGCTGCACTTCCGGCGGGACCTTGAGGTCGAGTACTCTGTGGAGGACTTGGAGGCCCCCCAGAGCGCGGTGAAGGACCCTGCGGTGTTCCGTGCTGCCTTCCCGCTCCTTGGCCTCCTGCTAATCGCCTACTTCGTCACAGGGCCGCTTGGGGTGCCCATCGCGCTGGTGACCGGAGCTGCCGCTCTGGCCCTTCTCATGGTGGCTGGACGCTTGACGGCGGGGGGACGGGGCGCGGTCATTCCACTATCGAACGTGATGCGGGATGCGCCCTGGCAGATCGTCCTCTTCTCCATCGGCATGTACCTCGTCGTCTACGGTCTCGGGAACGCGGGCCTCACGGACATCGCGGCCGGCGTCCTCCACTGGCTGGCCGAACGCGGGACGCTGGTCGCTACGGTCGGGACCGGGTTCGTCGTGGCAGCCCTCGCTTCCGTCATGAACAACATGCCGGCCACGTTGGTCGGCGCTCTGGCCATCGACCGCGCTGACATCCCGGCGTTGACGAAGGAGCTGATGGTGTTCGCCAACGTAGTGGGAAACGACCTCGGTCCGAAGTTCACGCCCATCGGCTCGCTGGCCACGCTCCTCTGGCTTCACGTCCTGGCCGGCAAGGGGCAGCGCATCACGTGGGGGCAGTACGTCCGGGTCGGCATCGTCCTGACGCCTCCCGTGCTTCTGGCCACACTCCTGGCCCTCTGGGCTTGGCTGCCGGTCGTGTCGGGCACGAATTGAGGAACCACCGCATCGGGGCTCGCTCCAGTGGGTCCGCTCGCGGTGCGAAGCCTTGCAGGGCGCTACACCAACCTGCTACACACGAGGAGCCTGCGGGGCGTCAAAACATCAGTAAATTCAACGACTACGGTGCGGACCGAGATTGTCTCACCCCATCCGCCAGCCGCGCCTAGCCCGCGACAATGCGCGCTAAGCGATTGCACCGGGCGTCTTGCCAATCCTTGCCGCGATTTCACTTGTCCGTGACGGAGCGCGGGGTCTTAGTCGCAGCTCTTCGCATGTGCAAGATGTGACGAGTCGGGGGCGGATCCGTATGCTTCGATGGCTGCTTCTGATCGCTGTGGTACTACTTGCGGTCGCAGGCTTCGAGCGCGAGCGGCTCGCGCCCTATGCCCCGGCGTTCCTTGTGTCCTGGCTCGCTACTCCAAGTTCGGGCAGCGACGGCGGGACCGGGACTGGCGGGCGGAAGCAGCATGGCTCCGGTGCGCCGGTTGCGGTCGAGGTCGCCGCGGCCTCGAGCGGCTCGCTGCCCATCCTGCGCGATACGATCGGCACCATCGTGCCGGTCAACTCGACGGTCATGAGCTCAGAGGAAACCGGGACGATCGCTGCGATCGCCCTCGGCGACGGTGCCGTGGTTCGGCAGGGCGACCTGCTGGTGTCGCTAGACGACCGCGCCGCACGCGCGCAGATCGCCAAGGACGAGGCTGCGATTCAGCGAGATCAGGCGACGCTGGATCAGACGCAACGCGATCTCCAGAGGGCGGAACTGCTCCTGAAGTCGGGCGCGGTGGATGCGCAACAGGCGGACACCGCGCGCAGCGCGGCGCAGTCGGCAGCTGCGGTGCTGGAGATCGACAAGGCGACGTTGGCGGCCGATCAGGTGGCCCTCGACAAACTGCATATCGTCGCGCCCTTCGACGGACGTCTCGGCGCTTTCCAGGTGTCGCCGGGCGCGCTCGTCACGCCGGGGACTGCGATCGTCACGCTCACTCAGGTCTCCCCGGTCAGAGCCGCGTTCACGCTCGCCGAGAGCGATCTGGCACTCCTGCAGGACAGCTTGTCCAAGGGAACGCTGATGGTCACGTTGCGCCCCGCCGGCGGCTCGAGCGACGAGGTCTCGGGCAAGGTCGACTTCATCGACAACGCGATCGATCCCGCCTCGGGCTCGATCTCCCTGCGCGCCTCGATCGACAATCCGGACGGTCGGCTGGTGGCCAAGCAGGCGTTCTCCGCAACGGTGCAGGCGGGCGAGAGGGGCGGCCTCGTCATCGTGCCGACCGTCGCCGTCCAGCCTCGCCAGGACGGCAGCGTCGTCTACGTCGTGGGTTCCGACGACATGGTCTCCATCCGCAAGGTCGACGTGGCGTTCCGGGTTGGGGACCGGACCGGGTTGACCTCGGGCTTGTCCGCCGGCGACGTGGTCGTGACCGAAGGGCAGGGGGCGTTGACCGACGGCGTGAAGGTCAAGCCTTCGTCGAAGCCCGATGTCGACGGTAATGCAGCGCCCGCAGAGCCGCCGACGGACGCGACGGCCGCCCGATGAACATCTCCGCCACCTTCATCCGCCGGCCGGTCGCGACGCTTCTCCTCTGCCTTGCCATCCTCGTGGCCGGCATTGCAGCCTATCGACTGCTTCCCGTCGCCGCGCTCCCGCAGGCGGACTACCCGACGATCAGCGTGTCCGCGCAGCTCGCGGGCGCCTCGCCGGACACGATGGCGAGCGCGGTGGCCACCCCGCTGATCAAGCAGTTCGAGACGATCGACGGCGTCGACACGATCACCGCGCGCTCGTCGCTCGGCAACACGCAGATCACGATCCAGTTCGTTCTCTCGCGCGACATCGATGCGGCCGCGGCCGATGTCGAGGCTGCGATCGCGCGGACCGCCCGGCAACTGCCGGACAACATGACGTCGCCGCCGAGCTACCGGAAGGCGAACCCCGCCGATGCGCCGATCCTGCTCCTCGACCTCGTATCGCAGAGCACGCCGCTGACCGCGGTCGACGACCTCGCCGAGAACGTCATCTCGCCGGCGCTGTCGACGATCCAGGGCGTGGCTCAGGCTCAGGTCTACGGTGCCAAGACGTTTGCCGTGCGCATCGGCGTCGATCCCGACAAGCTTGCCGCCCGCTCGCTCGGGATGGCGCAAGTGTCGAGCGCTCTTGCCGCCGCCAACAGCCAGACGCCGGTCGGCACGGTGCAGACCGGCGGGCAGGCGCTCACGGTGGACGCGCCGACGCAGCGCACGAACGCAGACGAGTTCCGCACCCTTGTGATCGCGCGACCGAACGGCGTGCCGGTGCGGCTCGGCGACGTCGCGAAGGTCGAGGACAGCGTCGAGAACCTCAATCAGGGGAGCTGGCTCGACGGGAAGCCCGCGATCGTCCTTGCGGTGCAGCGTCAGCCGGGCGCCAACACAGTGGAGGTGGTCGACGCCATCAAAGCCAAGCTGCCGGAACTACAGGCGGCTTTGCTGGCATCGGTGCAGCTTCAGGTGGTGAACGACGCCTCCACGTCGATCAGCGCCGCGGTGGACGATGTGCAGCAAACTCTGGGATTGACGATCCTCCTCGTCATCCTGGTCATCTACCTCTTCCTCAGTCGTCTGACGGCGACGATGATCCCTGCGCTCACTGTGCCCCTGTCGCTCGTCGCGACCTTCGGGGCGATGTATCTGCTCGGCTATTCGATCGACAACCTCTCGCTGTTGGCGCTGACTCTCTCCGTTGGCCTTGTCGTCGACGACGCCATCGTGATGCTCGAGAACATCGTGCGGCACGTCGAGGAGGGCGCCGCCCCGATGGATGCGGCATTGAAGGGGAGCGGCGAGGTGGCGGGAACGATCATCTCGATGTCGCTATCGCTCGTCGCGGTCTTCCTTCCCATCCTCCTGATGGGCGGTGTCGTCGGGCGTGTCCTCAACGAGTTCGGTGTCGTGGTCGCGCTTGCGATCCTGGCGTCGGCGGTCGTCTCGCTCACGCTCACGCCGATGCTGGCGGCACGCCTGCCGGCCAGCCATGCGCCCTCGTCCGGCATTGCAGCGGCCTTCACGCGCGGATTCGACCGGGCGACCGTCGTCTATGGCCGAATGGTGGACTGGTGCCTGCGCCGAAACGGCTTCGTGATGGCGGTCTTCGTCGTGTCGTTCGCCGCCTCTGCGGTGATGATGGCGACACTGCCCCGGTCGTTCCTTCCGCAGGAGGACAACGGCCTCCTGACGATCTCGACGCAAGCTCGGCAGGACAT
>NZ_CAJYIU010000024.1 GCF_913775355.1 uncultured Aureimonas sp. | reverse complement strand
CCGAGCCTGGCCGTGAACGCCTTCACCCGGTCCGGATCGACCTGGTTCCACCAGACGCCGTCGTATTTCAGCGAGCTCGCGACGATCACGCCGTCGGCGACCGAAAGGATGTCGCCGACGTTCTCGGGCGTCACGCCGCTGCCGACCAGCGTCGGCAGGTTCGCCGCCTCCTTGATCATCCGGATGTAGGACAGCTCGGCCACGTGGCCGGTGCGCTGGCCGGTCGCGATCACGACATCGGCGTCGAAGAAGACGAGATCCTTGACCTGCTCCTCGACCGGCCGGTCGGCGACGATGGCATGGGCGCCATGCTTCACATGCGCGTCGGCGAAGATGCGGATGCCCTTGGCCCGAAGCTGGGCGCGGTAGCGCATGGCGCGCGCCGCCTCGCCTTCCACGAAGCCCTCGTTGGCGACATAGGCGTTGGCCCACTGATTGACGCGCACGAAGGCGGCGCCGGCTGCGCTGGCGATGGCGAGCGCCGGGATCGCGGCATTGGCCAGAACGTTGATGCCGATCGGGCGGCCGAGTTCGCGGCGGATGCGGTCGGCGACCACCGACATGTGCGCGGCCGTCTCGGGGCCGATCGCGTCGGGTTTGGAAAACGGCACGTCGCCGTGGTTCTCGACAATCACCCCGTTGCAGCCGCCCTCCAGATAGGCGCGCGCGTCGTCGAGGCCGCGCTGGTAGATCGTCTCGACAGCCTCGCCGTCGTGGCGCGGGCTTCCCGGCAGCGGCGCGAGGTGCACGACGCCGATGATCGCGCGGCGGCTGCCGAAGATGTCGTGGAGCGCATCGCCGGATGCCTGTCCGATGGGCTTGGATGGGGTGCTCATGCGCTCTCTCTCGTATGCCATGTCTGAAATTCGTCGCGGCTCGGGCCGCAGCCGAAGGTGCCGGCCCGCGTGACGGCCACCGCCGCCGCCCGGGCCGCGAGGCGAAGGGCCGGCTCGAATGCGTCGCCGAGCGACAGCCGGGCGGCCAGCGTGCCGCAGAAGACGTCGCCCGCTCCGCTCGTGTCGAAGGCCTTGGCGGGTGCGGCCGGATGGAATCGGGGCGCCGCAGCCGGGGCCGGTATCGCGGCATACCCTTGCGCGCCGAGCGTGACCACCGCCGCGCCGCCGCCCATGCGGGCGAGGCGTTCAGCGATCCGGCCGGGCTCGCGCTCGCCGGTCAGCGCCTCGCCCTCGCCGCGGTTGACCACGGTGACGGCCGGTGCGCCGGGAAGGCCGTCGGCACGCTCGTCAAGCGGACTGGCGTTCAGCACCGTCAGGAGGCCGAGCACGCGCCCCGCCTCGAGTGCCGCGCGCGTCGCGGCCGGGGTCAGGTTGCCCTGCAGGACGAGCGCGTCGCCGGCACGCGCCGCCGCCTGCCATCCGCTCGAGGCCGGGTCGAAGGAGCGCGCGCAGGCAACAGCGCTCACGATCTGGTTCTCGCCCGTCTCGTCCACCATGATGGCGGAGCGGTCGGTCGGCAGCGGCAGGGCGGTGAGGCCATGATCCGAGAGACCGGCCTCGACGAGCCCCCGGCGGACGAGCGCCGCCTCGGCGTCGGAGCCGACGGCCGACCAGAGCGTGACCTCGGCGCCCGCACGCCACGCCGCGAGCGCCTGGTTGGCGCCCTTGCCGCCGAGCGCGACGCTGCAATCGATCGCATTCAGCGTCTCGCCGCGCTCCGGAAAGCGGGCGAGACGGAATGTCGTGTCGAGACAGGCGTTGCCGACGACATGGACGGGCATCCGGCCGGGCTCCCTACTTCGCGGTCGCCCAGTCGAGCATCGCGCCGAAGAGCTTGGCATAGCCTTCCCAGCGGATGAACTCGCCCGGCAGCCAGTGCGGGCCGACGTCGGAGGTCCAGACCACCGAGCGGCCCTGCCCATAGGTGCCGGTGACGAGGAGCGGCTGCGAGCCGTAGTCGGACGAGACCGTCGCCAGAACCTCGGCGCCCGGCTTCAGCTCCACCTCGTTGTAGCCGAGGAGCACAGGCCACTCGGTGCCCAGATCCTTCAGGATGGGATGCGAGGCCTCGCCGGTGACCACGGGCGAGAAGCCCTCGGGCACCTCGACGCGGTCATCGAAGCGCAGGCAGGTGACGGGCAAGACGTCCTCGACCGGCGTGCGGGCATAGCGCGCGCCGCCGTTGATGCCCTGGAAGGAGTAGTAGCCGCCGAACATCAGGAGCGCGCCGCCCTGGTCGACGTAGTCGCGCAGGAGCTTCAGCCGGTTCGGCGTCGTCTTGGAGTGAATCCAGGTATCGGGATGGAGCAGCAGCGTGTTGGCACCGATGTCCGACAGGATCACCGCATCGTATTCGCGAAGGGCCTCCATCGTCTGCGGGAAGTCCTTCTGCGCCGCATGGGCGGGCATGAAGGTGATGTCGTAGGCGCTGTCCTTCAGCGCGGCCAGAAGCTCGTCGGCGCCCTGGTGGTAGGTCACCGTCGGGAACTGGTCGAAGCCCTTGATGTGGGTCGCGGTCGACACCCAGCTCTCGCCGGCCAGAAGCACCTTCTTGCGGGTCATTTTCGATTTCCTTGTCAGACGAAGAACGGGGTCAGGCGGCCGAAAAGACGGCGCGCGGATTGTCGGTCATGATGGCGTCGATCACCGCTCCCGGCACGCCGTGGCGCTTCAGGCGCGGCACGAAATGGCGCAGCACGTGGGCGTAGCCGAAGCCGCCGTAGCGGGTGAGCATCATCTTCAGGAAGACGTCCTGGCTGAGGAGGATGCGGTCGGCGAAGCCCTCGTCCACCAGAGTGCGGATCGCGCGCGCGTTCTCCTCGTCGGAGGGGCACTGGGCGTCCTGGTCGGCATAGTAGTAGTCCATGCCGATCATGTCGTATTCCAGAAACGCGCCGCGCCGCGCCAGGCTCGTCTGGTAGGGGATGTCGTCGTGGCTCGGGTTCATGTGGCAGAGGACGGTGTGCCGAAGGTCGGCGCCCTCGCCTTCCACGACGTCCAGCACCTCGTGCGCCAGGCGCTCCCAGCCCGGAAGGTGGATCGAAAGCGGCACGCCGGTGCGCGCCGAAGCCCGCGCCGCGCCCCGAAGCGACTTGCGCTCCTCGGGCGTGAAGTCCTTGGACACGCCGACCTCGCCGATGATGCCGGCCATGATCTCCGGCCGGTCCTCGGTGCCGCCGACGTCGCGCACTATCAGTTCGGCGACCTCGTCGACGTCCATGCCCTGCAGCCAGCCGGGATGGCTGAACTCGAGGTAGAAGCCCGAGCCCATCACGATCTTCAGTCCGCTCATGCGCTGGATGCGCCGCAGCCCTTCCGGGTCCCGCCCGATGCCGAAGTTCGTCGGGTCCACCACCGTGTGGCCGCCGAGCGCCTGGAACATCCTCAGTTCCGACAGCGCGAGGTCGCCGTCGTCGAGCGAGACGTTGTCGCGGTTCATGTAGGGGTTCATGCGCAGCTCGCCGATGATCTCGATGCGCACGGGGCCTTCGTGTCGCACCGGATCGGGCGGGTGGCACGGACAGCGCCAGGACTTGGCGCCGTCGAGGAAGACGTGCTCGTGCATCAGCGTGACGCCCATGTCGGACACGGGGGACGGGCCATCCACCGTCATCACATGGCCGGAGCGCACGCCGATGCCCGATGGCACCCCGCGCCGGCCTGCCGGATCCCGGAAGTCGAGCGCCATCGGATCAGCGCCCGCGCGAGGCGCCGCGGAACAGGCGGAAGTTCAGCCAGATCGCGACGAGGATGATGCAGCCGGTGATGATCGGCGTCAGGAACGGCGACATGTGGGCGAGGATCAGGCCGTTGGCGATGACGGCGACCGTCAGCGCGCCGAGCACGGTGCCGACCATCGTCCCGCGTCCGCCGAAGAGCGACGTTCCGCCGAGCACAACGGCCGCGATGACGTCGAGCTCGAACCCCTGGCCGGAGTTCGACGAGCCGGAGCCCAGCCGCCCGGCGAGGACGACACCGGCGAGCGCGGCGGCCGTCGACGAGAGCATGTAGACGCTGAGGAGCGTGCGCCGGACGTCGACGCCCGCGCGCCGCACCGCCTCCTTGTTGGCGCCGATGCCCGTGACGTAACGGCCGAAACGCGTGCCGTTGAAGGCGAGATAGGCCGCGAGCAGCACGGCGAGCGCGATCCAGGCGGGGATGGGGACGCCGAGGAACCAGCCGCGGCCGAGGGTCACGAACATGCTGTCGGGCTCGATCGGGATCGAGTAGCCGCCCGTGATCAGCAGCGCGACGCCGCGGATCACCGAGAGGCCGGCAAGCGTCACGATGAAGGCCGGAATGCCCTCGTAGGCGATGAAGAAACCCTGCAGCGCGCCGATCAGGGCGCCGAGCGCCAGCATGGCGAGGATCGTCAGCGGCCACGGCAGGCCCCACTGGAGGAGCGCCGCCGAGAGGGCGCAGACGAGGGCCAGGACGGAGCCGACCGAAAGGTCGATGCCGCCCGTCGTGATGACGAAGGTCATCGACGCCGCGACGATGAGGAGCGGCGCGGACTGTCGGACGATGTTCAGGAGATTGGGGGCCGACAGGAAGGCGCCGGTGGTCAGGCTGAACAGGAGGCAGACCAGGATGAAGAAGATCGCGATCGAGCCCACCGCGCCGTTGGCGATGAAGCGGTCGCGGAAGGTGGCCTTGCGCACGCGCGGCGGCGCTGCCGCGTGGAGATGGGCGCTGCCGCCCGCGATCCCGGAACTCATGCCCGTGCTCCTTGCCCGTCTTCGCCGCGCGCCGAGCGCGCCTGGAACTTGCGCCCGACGATGAGGTTCACGACCTCCTCGATATTGGTGTCCGCGATGCGCCGTTCGGCGACATTGCGGCCCTCGTACATGACCTGGATGCGGTCGCAGACGAGGAAGAGGTCCTGCAGCCGGTGAGTGATCAGGATCACCGAGACGCCGCGCGCCGAGACGGTGCGGATGAGCTCGAGCACGGCTTCCACCTCGGCGACGGCGAGCGCGGCCGTCGGCTCGTCCATGATGAGGACCTTCGGCTCGAACGAGGCGGCGCGGCCGATCGCGATCGACTGGCGCTGCCCGCCCGACAGGTTCTCAACCATGAGACGCGTGTCGGCGATGACGATGCCGAGCGTCTCCAGCATGGCCCGCGCCTCGTCGTGCATCCGCCGCTTGTCGAGGAGGTTGATCCCGGCGAGCCGCCGCCGTGGCTCGCGGCCGAGGAAGATGTTGCCGGCAACATCCACCGTGTCGCAGAGCGAGAGGTCCTGGTAGACCATCTCGACATGGGCGGCGCGCGCGTCCGCCGGCGAGGCGAAGGCGACCGCCTGCCCGTCGATCTCGATCGTGCCGCCGTCGGGCACGACCGCGCCGGACAGGACCTTGGACAGGGTGGACTTGCCGGCCCCGTTGTCGCCGACAAGGCCAAGCACCTCGCCCGGCGCCAGATGCAGCGACACGTCGCTGAGCGTCTGGATCGGGCCGTAGCGCTTGGAGATGCCGGTCATCCGGACACGGTCGGGGGTGGCTGGCATGACGCCGCTCCGTCTGGAGGGAAACGGGGAGCGGACGGGCCGGAGCCCGTCCATCGAGCCGCTTGCGCGGGGGCGCCTTACTTGAACATGCCCCGGAACTGGTCGACGTTCGCCTTGGTCACGATCGTCACCGGGATGTTGATGATCGGCTCGATGCTGCCGCCCTTCTTCAGCTTTGCCAGCGCCTCGACCGCGGCCTTGCCCTCGCCGGCCGGGTCCTGCTGGACGACGGCGGCGACCCAGCCCTCGTCGATGCCCTTGACGGCCTGCGCGGTGAGGTCCCAGCCGAAGACTTTCACGTCACTCTGGCGCCCCTGGCTCTCGACCGCCGAGACCGAGCCGATCAGCGCCGGCTCGCCGGTCGCGTAGAGCGTCGTCATCGTGGGGTTGGCGGTCATCAGGTTCTCGGCTGCACCGAGCGCCACGTCTTGGACGTTCTGGCCGTCGACCGTGTCGAGGAACTCGACCTTGGCGCCGCTGTCGCCGACCGCCTTCTTGAAGCCGTCCAGGCGCTGGTTCTGGATGAAGGAGTTCAGCGCGCCGACGACGCCGACCGTCGCCTCGCCCTTCATCTGCGACTTGACGTAGTCGGCATAGAACTTGCCGATCTCCTCGCCCGCCTTCATGTTGTCGACGCCGACGAAGGCGACGTTGTCGCCGTTCGGGATCTGCGCGTCGATCGCGATCACCGGGATGCCGGCCTTCTTGGCCTCGGAAATGGCGGGCTTCACGCCGTTCACGTCGATAGCGATCAGGATGATGCCGTCGACCTTCTGCGTGATGTAGTTCTCGATCGCCGTGTTCTGCGCGGCGGGGACGTTGTTGGCGTCGAAGATCACGAGTTCGGCGCCGGCGGCCTTGGCCGCGGCCTTCGCGCCGTCGTTGATCTGGTTGAAGAACAGGGCCTGCTGGTTGATCGTCACCAAGGCGTAGGTCTCGGCGAGCGCTGCCGAGGCGTTGCCGGCCAGAACCGTCAGGGCGACGGCGGTGCCGGCGAGGAAATGGGAAAGGCGCATTTTCCGATTCTCCATGATCAAGGGCCCGATCCAGGGGCCATGCCATCGTCGGCACCAGGAGAATTCAAGAGACTTGAACGCTTGTCAACTGAATTGCGCAAGCTGTTGGCAATCCGTCTGCTTGTGCAGAAATTGTGCAGCGCCGCATCGAAATTGTGCGCCGCTCCGCATTGCTGAGTTCAGCCGTGCGCGCCTTGTTCCCGCGCGGGACACGGCCCAGCCTGCCTAGAACGTGGGCGGCGTGTTGACCCAGAAGATGCTCGCGCGCTTCGTCCCGCTGTTGCGGTAGTGATGGGGACGCTCGGACTGGAACGCGAAGGAATCGCCTTCGCGCAGCCGGAACGACCGGTCGTCGACGATCAGTTCCACCTCGCCGGACACGACATAGCCGACCTCCTCCCCGACGTGCCGGATCGGTCCGGCGCTCGCGCCGCCGACGTCGATGTGGTGGATGTTGCACTGGAGGAGATGGCCGGCGGAATAGGGGATGACGCGCTCGAGCGTCACGCCGTCGCCCTGCCGCAGCGGATCGAGCGTGATCATGGGCCGCTGGCCGGCGCGGAACACGACGCCCTCCTCGCCGTCGACCTCCTCGAACATCCGGCCGATATTGGTGTCGAGCGCCTCGACCAGCCGGTGCAGCATCGGCAGCGAGGGCGAGGCCTTGCCGTTCTCGATCTTGGAGAGGAGACTTTCCGAACAGCCGGCCGCCGTGGCCAGCCCCTTCAGAGTCATGCCCTTGGTCTGGCGCGCCAGCTTCAGACGGACACCAAGCTTGGCCGAGGCCTCGCCGGTGCCTCGCGCCGCATCCACAGGCAGGGTGTTCGTATTCATCGCCACGGGTCCCGCGTCATCACAAGGAGACTAGACGGGAACCGGGACGCGTTTTCAAGTCACTTGAACAAGATGCAATGGGGATCGGCAGGCAGAAGCCGCGTGTGAGACGCGCGTCAGCACGCGCTATCAATCCGGCCTGCTGCGTGGCACGCTCGCCCGACGCGACGTTTCCTCCGGACGTTCAGCGGGCGACGATGCGGTCCGCCTTGACCAGGGAGACCCAGTCGCCCTCGATCTCGGCGGAGGCCTTGGCCCAGAATTCGTGCTCGTGGCCCCAGGGGCGGCCCGCCGCCTCCCAGAGCTGGTAGGCGCGGTCGCGCACCCGCTTCGTCGCATCTTCGAGGCAGCCGGTCGAGATCGAACAGGCGGCACCTGACAGGGGATGATGGCTCAACATGGTCATGGTCGGCCTCCGCGGTTTCTGCAGCGCGATCGGACATTCGACGCCACCCGCATGATTTGGAAAAAACGCGTAGATCGGGCCGGCACCGGACTTGTCGAGGCCCTCGCGAAAATTGTCTTCGGTCCTCCCTAAAAACCTGAGCGGACCCGCAGGGCGGCTCGCTGCCCGGCCTCGATCAGAGTCGATCCATGAGCGGCTGACGAGGTGCGATCTCCAAGCGCATCGCCGTCCGGGCGACAGCGTAGTCGGAAGCACGAGCGAAGACGAACGTCGGAAGGTGCCGACCGCCACCACGCCCTCTCCTCCAGCGGGGCGCCTTGAGGGACGGATACGCTGCCGCGAAGGCAGCCTGTTTCCCACAACGCCGGCGCAAAAGGACGCTTTCGTCCCGGGCCCGGCAATCGCTGGGACGGCTCGCGAACACACGTCGTGCCCGCCATCGAATGGGCCGCCTGACCGACTGCCCCCGATCTCTAGATCGCGAGCGCGACGGACCCCGCTGACGCCGGCGCCCGGCCGTGCGCCGCCTTTTGCGCATACATCGCGGCGTCCGCGGCCATGAGGGTGACGGCGACGTCGTCGCCCGGATGCCAGACGGCGCCACCAGCCGAGACGGCCACCTGCAGCGACCCGCAGGGCCCTGCGAGTTCGACGGCCGCCGCCTGCCGGAGGCCTTGGAGGCGGCTATCGAGAGACGCCTGCGTCGTCTCCTCAACAATCAGATGGAACTCGTCGCCGCCGACGCGCGCGACCACCTCGCCGGGACGGAGCATCCCCGCGAGCCAGGCGCCCACGCGCCGGATCGCCTCGTCCCCCGTGCTGTGACCGAACGTGTCGTTGATCGCCTTGAGGCCGTTCAGATCGACGACCGCCAGCGAGAAGTTGCAGCGCGAATAGACCGCCTCGTCGCATCGGTCGGCCACCATCGTGTCGAACCCGCGCCGGTTCGAAAGTCCCGTCAGCGCATCCTTGAACGCGGCCTTCGCCAGACGCTTCGTCGGGGTGATGTTCTGGCAGATCGTGAGGATGCGGAAGACCTCGCCGGTCTCCTCGTCGATGCAGGGCGAGAGCGTCGTCCGATACCAGTCGCCGGTCGGGGACATCTCGCCCCGCTCCTCGAACTGCATCGAGCGCCGCGTGCGGACGCACACCCCGTAGCGGTCGGTCAGCATGCTGGCCTTCGCCGCCGGCACGCAGTCCTCGAAGGCCAGCCCGGCGAGGCTGTCGCTCGAGCGGCCGGTCTCGCTCTCGGCCGCGCGGTTCAGGCCGACGATGCGAAAGTGCGGCCCGGGCTCGACGTTGACCACGAAGATCGGCACGTCTATGGCGTTCAGGCTGATGGTCAAGTCCACGCTGCGCCCCTTAGTTGCCGCTGCGTCACATTGCGCGGACCGTGGTTGAGAAATGGCTAATCATCGACAGCGCGATGTTTGGCAGGCTTACCATCCGGGCCCTGGAAGATGCCGCCGTCCCCCTCGAGGGCGCTGCTGTGGAAGCTAGTTACGCCTCCCCGCGCGACCGACCGGCTTTGGATTTGCCCATCGACGAACCGGATATCGGCTCATCTGCCCGCCGGTCTTCGCCCGCCGCCTTTCGACCGCACCGAACGCCCCGGCTTTGTGCAGCGCACACGCTTGCCGCCCGTTTCATCATCGCATAGCGTCCCTTCACCGGGACGTGACGGGATTCTTTCCCGCCACTCCTGCTCGTTCCACGAACCCGACGAGGTCGCCCGTGTCTTCTTCTCTCCGTTCGCTCGCCTGCCGCCTATTTGCCGGGACCGTGCTTCTCGGATCGGTCGCCGCGGGCTCGGCGGCCCTGGCCGAGACCCCGGCCGACACGCTGGTGATCGCCAACGGCATCGACGACATGAAGTCGCTCGACCCGGCCGAAAGCTTCGAGTTCTCGGGGCAGGA
>NZ_CAJYIU010000023.1 GCF_913775355.1 uncultured Aureimonas sp. | reverse complement strand
GTCGCCTTGGCCGGCGCCTCGACACGCGAGACGTCGCGCGGGGAGGCGGCGTAGGCGAGCGGGCTGTCGAAGAGGCCCTGTGCCGGCGAGGCGTCGGCGGTCGGGGCGGGCTCGTCGAGCGGAGCCGCCTCGTAGTCGCGCTTGAAGGCGGTGGCCTGACCGCCGCCGAGCGTTGCCGCGGCGCGCGGTGCGGCGCTCGTCGTCGTCACCGGGCGGGCGACCGCGGTCACGCCGGCCAGCTTCGACTGGCCGGCGGGCGCCGTCGTCCCTTGCGTGTCGGACGAGACGAGGCGGAACTTCGACGTCTGGCCGCGCACCATGCCGCTCGAGATCGGCAAGGCGGCCGGCTTGTCGCCTTCCACACCGCGACCGATGGTCGAGGCGCCGAAGTCCTCCGGCTGGACGTGCGCGAGGTCGTGGCGGCCGAGATACGAGACCGCGAGCTCGCGGAACACGTAGTCGAGGATCGACGTCGCGTTCTTGATCGCCTCGTTGCCCTGGACCATGCCGGCCGGCTCGAAGCGCGTGAAGGTGAAGGCTTCCACGTACTCGTCGAGCGGCACGCCGAACTGCAGGCCGAGCGAGATCGCGATGGCGAAGTTGTTCATCATCGCGCGGAAGGCGGCGCCTTCCTTGTGCATGTCGATGAAGATCTCGCCGAGGCGGCCGTCGTCGAACTCGCCGGTGCGAAGGTACACCTTGTGACCGCCGACGATGGCCTTCTGCGTGTAACCCTTGCGCCGGTTCGGCAGCTTCTCGCGCTCGCGGGTGACGCGCTCGATGACGCGCTCCACGATCCGCTCGGCGATCTCGGTCGCCTGCACCGCGGCGGGAGCCGCGGCGATGGCGGCCGCCGTCTCCTCGACGAGATCGTCCTCGTCGTCCTCGTCCGAAATCAGCGAGGCGTTGAGGGGTTGGCTGAGCTTCGAGCCGTCGCGATAGAGCGCGTTCGCCTTGAGGGCGAGCTTCCACGACAGCATGTAGGCGCTGTTGCAGTCCTCCACCGTCGCGTCGTTCGGCATGTTGATCGTCTTGGAGATCGCACCGGAGATGAAGGGCTGCGAGGCCGCCATCATGCGGATGTGCGATTCCACCGACAGCGAGCGCTTGCCGATCCGGCCGCACGGTGAGGCGCAGTCGAACACCGGCAGGTGCTCGGCCTTCAGGAAGGGCGCGCCTTCCAGCGTCATCGCACCGCAGACGTGGATGTTCGCGGCCTCGATGTCCTTCCGCGAGAAGCCGAGGAAAGGCAGGAGCTCGAACGAGAAGTCGTTGAGCTGTTCGTCGGTGATGCCGAGCGTCTCCTTGCAGAAGGCTTCGCCGAGCGTCCACTTGTTGAAGGCGAACTTAATGTCGAAGGCGCTCTTCAGGCCCTCGTTCAGCGCCGCGATCTGGTCGTCGCCGAAGCCCTTGGCGCGGAGCGAGCCGGGGTTGATGGCCGGTGCCTGGTTCAGGTTGCCGTGGCCGACGGCGTAGGCCTCGATCTCGGCGATCTGCGCCTCAGAGTAGCCGAGCGTGCGCAGCGCCTCGGGCACCGCGCGGTTGATGATCTTGAAGTACCCTCCGCCGGCGAGCTTCTTGAACTTCACCAGCGCGAAGTCCGGCTCGATGCCCGTCGTGTCGCAGTCCATCACGAGGCCGATCGTGCCGGTCGGCGCAATCACCGAGACCTGCGCGTTGCGGTAGCCATGTTTCTCACCGAGCTCCTGCGCCAGCACCCAGGCCTGCTTGGCACGGGCCGACAGACGCTTGTCCTTCAGCGAGGCGTGGTCGAGCGGCACCGGATCGACGGCGAGGCCCTCATATCCGTTGGCGAGCCCCTGAGCGGCACGCGAATGGTTGCGGATGACGCGCAGCATACCCGCCGCGTTGCGCTCGTAGTCCGGGAAGGGGCCGAGTTCGCGCGCCATCTCGGCCGAGGTCGCGTAGGAGATGCCGGTCATGATCGCCGACAGCGCGCCGCAGATCGCACGGCCCTCGGCCGACGAGTAGGGAATGCCGGCGGTCATCAGCAGGCCGCCGATATTGGCGAAGCCGAGGCCAAGCGTGCGGTAGTCGTAGGAGCGCTGGGCGATCTCCTTCGACGGGAACTGCGCCATCAGGACCGAGATCTCGAGCACGATCGTCCAGAGACGCGTCGCATGCTCGTAGGCGTCGATATCGAACCGGCCGTTCGCGTCACGGAACTGCAGGAGGTTCATCGAGGCGAGATTGCAGGCCGTGTCGTCGAGGAACATGTATTCCGAGCACGGGTTCGACGCGTTGATCGCGCCGGCCGCCGCGCAGGTGTGCCAGTCGTTGATCGTCGTGTGGAACTGGATGCCGGGGTCGGCCGAGGCCCAGGCGGCATAGCCGATCTGGTCCCAGAGCTCGCGGGCCTTAAGGGTCTTCGTGACCTTGCCGGTGGTGCGGCCGATCAGCTTGTGCTCGCCGTCCTGCTCGACCGCCTGGAGGAAGTCGTCGGAGACGCGCACGGAGTTGTTGGAGTTCTGGCCGGCGACGGTCAGATACGCCTCGCTATCCCAGTCCGTGTTGTAGACGGGGAAATCGATGTCCGTGTAGCCCTGGCGGGCGAACTGGACGACGCGCTTGACGTAGTTCTCGGGAACCTGCGCCTTCTTGGCGTCCTTCACGGCGCGCTTCAGGGCCGGGTTGACGTTCGGGTCGAAGCATTCCTCGCCCGTGCCGCCCTCGCAGTTGACGCAAGCCGACAGGATTGCCTTCAGGTGCTTCGAGACGGTCTTCGAGCCGGTCACGAGCGCCGCGACCTTCTCCTCCTCGCGCACCTTCCACATCACGTAGTTTTCGATGTCGGGATGGTCGATGTCGACCACGACCATCTTGGCCGCACGGCGCGTCGTGCCGCCCGACTTGATGGCGCCCGCCGCGCGATCGCCGATCTTCAGGAAGCTCATCAGGCCCGACGACTTGCCGCCGCCGGCGAGCTTCTCGCCTTCGCCGCGCAGGGCCGAGAAGTTCGAACCGGTGCCCGAGCCGTATTTGAAGAGGCGCGCCTCGCGCACCCACAGGTCCATGATGCCGCCCTCGTTGACGAGGTCGTCTGCAACGGACTGGATGAAGCAGGCATGCGGCTGCGGGTGTTCGTAGGACGAGGCCGAGCGTGTCAGCTCACCCGTGCGGTAGTCGACGTAGAAGTGGCCCTGGCCGGGGCCGTCGATTCCGTAAGCCCAGTGCAGGCCCGTGTTGAACCACTGCGGCGAGTTCGGCGCGACCTTCTGGGTCGCGAGCATGTAGGCGAGTTCGTCGCGGAAGGCGCGCGCATCGTCCTCGGACTGGAAGTAGCCGCCCTTCCAGCCCCAGTAGGTCCAGGTGCCGGCCAGACGGTCGAACACCTGCCGCGCGTCCATCTCCGAGCCCGTGCGCTCGCCCTCGGGCAGGTGGCTCAGCGCCTCCTCGTCGGCGACCGAGCGCCAGAGCCAGGACGGAACGTCGTTCTCCTCGACCTTGCGCAGGGCCTTGGGCACGCCCGCCTTGCGGAAGTACTTCTGGGCGAGGATGTCGGAGGCCACCTGGCTGAACTGGGCGGGCACGTCGATATCGGCGAGCCGGAACACGACAGAGCCGTCCGGATTGCGGATCTCGCTCGTCGCCTTGCGGAACTCGATGGAGTCGTAGGCGCCTTGGTCAGCCCGCGTGTAGCGGCGATCGATCTTCATGCCCATCGGTGCATTCCTCGAATTGAGCCCAAGCGAAATCAGCAGCAGGCCGATTCTCGGGACGCTTTAGACGATCGACTATCGCGGCCCACATCTTGTGCCGAACTGTCGTTCCTGAGGCTATATATGGTGCGAGGCGGGTAGGGCTGGAGTCTTGACGAAGGGCTTATCCACAGCTCTGGCGTCCTTTTCCCCTCGACTACTGGTCTGTCGCAAAAGCGTCTTTACTAAGCGTTTGATTCAAATGCCGGGGACGCGATCTTGCGGGCAGGATTGCACGAGCAACAGCGCGAATCAGAGTCTGTAGCGGCAATCCACGCTTTCCACCGCTGCCCTGTGGACAAGCAGAATCATTCGCTTGGGTGGCCAAAGACCGCACAAGCACTAACGATTGTTTAGGATCTCAGTATAGGTTTGGCTCAGCCCGCCGAACCCTTGGCGATCGGTGCCTGGAACGAAAGGCCGAGGTCCCAGGGGAAGAAGATCCAAGTGTCCTGGCTGACTTCCGTGATGAACGTGTCGACCAGCGGGCGGCCCTTCGGCTTCGCATAGACCGTGGCGAAGTGGGCCTTCG
>NZ_CAJYIU010000022.1 GCF_913775355.1 uncultured Aureimonas sp. | reverse complement strand
GGCTTCACGGGCGGATGGCCGGGCGGCAGCGGGCCGATCGCGGTGGAGGACGCGGCGGGGCGGGGGCTGGTCAGCATGGGCGCGTTCGCTTGCAAGGAACCGGAAACGAGAGCGGCGGCGGGCCGCTCGGGTCCGCCGCCGCGATCGGATATGGACAGGGGAGGGCATGCGGGCAAGCGGACAAAGCGTCCGCCCCCGGCGCAGCCCCGATCAGGCCTTGCGGCTGAACTCGAAGCGGCTGCCGTCGGCGTTGACGCAGGCCAGCCGGTCGGCCGACATCTGCGCGCAGTTGACCGAGACCTGCTGGTTGCGCGAGCGCGAGGTGTAGATGATGCTGGCCTGCGCCTGGCCCGTCTTGGTGTAGTTGCCCTCGGCCAAGACGGCGCCGGTCGCCGCCTCCTTCGAGGTGAAGCGCCCGCCCGCGAAGGTCGCGGTGTAGGCGACGGGGCCGCCCACCGACGACCACTGACCCTCGAGGCCCGCCGGGCGCGGGGCGACCGCCATCTGCTGCGGCGGCGCCATGGTCTCGCAGGCCGACAGGGCGAGGGCCGCGGCGAGGACGGGCAGGGCGCGGGTGAAGGAACGCATCGGCGACTCCGGTGGGGCAAACGATAAAAGTTGATACAAGTTTAAGGCAGATGCCGCCCGGAGTCATGGGCGCCGATCGCGCTATCCTCAGCCGCGTGAGCTCGATCCCGCGAACGCTTCCTCGCGCTTGGGCGAGATCACCGAATGGATGGTGCCGATCGTCTCGATCGAGCGGATGCGCCCGTCGGTCGTGAAGGAGAACCAGTACATCGTGCTGCCGGTGACGAGCGAGCCGTTGGTCTCGTCCTGCCGCGTCCAGTCGCAGCGGCTGGCGCCCTCGTCATCCTCGACCACGATGCCGCGCGGCTTGTAGGAGATGTAGGTCGCGCGGCGCAGCAGCTCGTTCAGGAAGGACTTCGCCTCCTCCTCGCCCTGCAGGCGGTACTCGCCCTCCATCCGGTTGAACCAGGGCGCGTCGATGATGCCGGCATTGTTGCGGTTGGAGAACATGGCGCCGGGCGCGAAGTGACGGGCGATCGATCCGGGCGAGCCGGACATGGCCGCGTCCATGATTTCGCGGATGATACTGCGCTTACGCTGGGCTTCGGACAAAAACTCGCCCATCAGACACTCCTCAAGTGCATCAAGCACTTGAGGCTGAATGTTAGGGCGGGCGGACCATTGCGCCAGACTATAACGAAAAAGCCGCAGGATGACCTGCGGCTTTTCCACTGTTGATTTTGGTTATCCGACTTTATCGGACGAGGATGTTCCGGAACTGCCAGGGGTCCTTCTCGTCGAGATCCTCGGGGAAGAGGCCCGGACGGTCGGTCAGCGGCGTCCAGTCGGTGTAGTAGCCCTTGACCGGTCCGAGATAGGGGCGCTGCACTTCGAGGCAGCGGCGATAGTCCATCTCGTCGGCCTCGACGATGCCGGCTTCCGGGTTCTCGAGCGCCCAGACCATGCCGGCGAGCACCGCCGAGGTGACCTGCAGGCCAGTCGCGTTCTGGTAGGGCGCGATGCGGCGGGTCTCTTCCAGCGAGAGCTGCGAGCCGTACCAGTAGGCGTTCTTCTCGTGGCCGTAGAGGAGGACGCCGAGCTCGTCGATGCCCTCGACCAGCTCGTTCTCGTCGAGGACGTGGTGTTCCGGCTGGATCTTTCCGGCCGCGCCGAACAGCTCGTGCAGCGAGAGCACCGCGTCGTTGGCCGGATGATAGGCGTAGTGGACGGTCGGCCGGTAGGTGACCTCGTCCTCCTTGTTGCGGTGGGTGAAGTAGTCCGCGATCGAGATGGACTCGTTGTGCGTGACGAGGAAGCCGTATTGCGGGCCCGGCGTCGGGCACCAGGTGCGAACGCGCGTGTTGGCGCCGGGCTGCTCGAGATAGATGGCGGCCTGACAGCCCTTCTTGTGGGTCTTGCCGTTCTTGGGCATCCACTTCTCGTGCGTGCCCCAGCCGAGCTCGGCCGGCTGCATGCCCTCCGACAGGAAGCCCTCGACCGACCAGGTGTTCCAGAACACGTTGCGGGGCTTCGGCTTGGCGGCGACCTGCGTGTCGCGCTCGGCGATATGGACGCCCTTGACGCCGACCTTCTTCATCAGCTTCGCCCAGCCCTCGCGGTCGTCCGGGCCCGGCTCCTCGAAGTCGAGGTTGGTGTCGCGCGCGATGTCGACGAGCGCCTGCTTGACGAACCAGGAGACCATGCCCGGATTGGCGCCGCAGGTGGAGACCGCCGTCGTGCCGCCCGGGTGCTTGCGCTTCTCCTTGCGCAGCGTCTCGCGCAGCGCATAGTTCGTGCGGTCGGCGTTCGACATCGTGTCGTCGAAGTAGAAGCCGAGCCAGGGCTCGACCACGGTGTCGATGTAGAGGACGCCGAGCTCGCGGCACATGCGCATGAGGTCGACCGAGCCGGTGTCGACCGACAGGTTGACGAGGAAGCCCTGGCCGTCGCCGTCCGTCAGAAGCGGGGTCAGGAGGTCGCGGTAGTTCTGCCGCGTCACGCCTTCCTGGATGAAGCGGATGCCGCGCTCGTCGAGGAGGTGACGGCTGGTGTCGCGCGGATCGATCACGGTGAAGCGCGACTTGTCGAACTTGAAGTGGCGCTCGATCAGCGGCAGCGTGCCGCGCCCGATGGAGCCGAAGCCGATCATCACGATCGGGCCGGTGATCTCGGCGTGGACCGGGAAGTTCTCGTCTGCCATGGGGTCCCTTTCGGTCTGGACGTGTCTGGAAGCGCCGGGCTAGAGCAGAACGCTGTCAAATAAAAGGGGCTTGGCGCCTAGAGCCCGGCGGAAGCGCCGGACCGCGGGACGCCCGCGCATCGATCCATGGACCTGCCGATCTCCTTGCGTGCCGCGATCGAGGCGGAGATCGCCGGCACGCCGCTGGCCGACCTTCGCCGTGCCGGCGAGGTGCTGTCCGGCCGCTACCGGGCCGAGACGCGGGACGGGCGGATGCACCTATCCGACGATCTCTTCGCGAAGGCCTATGCGGCGGCGCGCCTGCCGGCGACCTATGCCGCCCTTCGCGCCGCCCTCGCTTCGCTGGTCGAGGGGCGCCCCGACTTTGCGCCTGCAACGCTTCTCGATGTCGGCGCCGGCCCCGGCACCGCGCTCTGGGCCGCCGTGGACGCGTTTTCCACGCTCGGTGGCGCGACGCTCCTCGAAGCCTCCGCGCCGATCCGCCGGCTCGGGCAACGGCTCGGCGCCGGCGCCTTCGCGTTCGCGCCGGACTGGCGTCCGGGCGACCTTGCGGCGGATCTAGCCGCGATGCCGCGTGCCGATCTCGTGACGCTCTCCTACGTCCTCGACGAGATCGCGCCGGCCGCGATCGCGCCGCTCGCCGATAGCCTCTGGTCGAAGACCGACGGCGTCCTCCTCGTCCTCGAGCCCGGCACGCCCGCCGGCTGGATACGGATTCTCACCGTCCGCGACCGCCTCATCGCGGCGGGGGCGCATGTCGTGGCGCCCTGTCCGCATGCGCAGGCCTGCCCGATCGTCGCGCCCGACTGGTGTCATTTCGCCCAGCGCCTGCCGCGCTCGCGCCTGCATCTGCGCGCCAAGGAGGCCGAGGTACCCTACGAGGACGAGAAGTTCGCCTATGTCGCCCTGTCGCGCGACGCGCCGGCGGGGCCGAGCTACGCGCGCATCCTCGCCCCGCCGCGCGCCGGCAGCGGCAAGGTGCGTCTCAAGCTCTGCCGCCGCGACGGCACGATCGCCGACGCGCTCGTCACCAAGCGCGACGGCGACCGGTTCCGCGAGGCGAGGCGGGCCGACTGGGGCGACCGCCTCTCGGATTGAGCGGTCAGGCCGCCTCGTCCATCGCTTCCAGTTCGTCGATGAGCCCCGAGATCATCGACAGGCCCTGACGCCAGAAGGCGGGATCGGTCGCATCGAGACCGAACGGGGCGAGAAGCTCCGAATGGTGCTTCGTGCCGCCCGCCCGCAGCATCGCGAAATACCGGTCCTGGAAGCCCTCTTCGGCGTTCTGGTAGACGGCGTAGAGCGAGTTCACGAGGCAGTCGCCGAACGCGTAGGCGTAGACGTAGAACGGCGAATGGATGAAGTGCGGGATGTAGGTCCAGAAGGTCTCGTAGCCCTCGCCGAGGTTGACCGCGGGACCGAGGCTCCGCTTCTGGATCGCGATCCAGATCTCGCCGATCCGCTCGGCGGTCAGCTCGCCCTTGCGGCGTTCGATGTGGATCTCGCGCTCGAATTCGTAGAAGGCGATCTGACGGATCACCGTGTTGATCATGTCCTCGACCTTCGAGGCGATCAGGGTGCGCCGTTCGGCCGGTGATGCCGCGCGCTGGAGCAGCGAGCGGAAGGTCAGCATCTCGCCGAAGACCGATGCCGTCTCGGCGAGCGTCAGGGGCGTCGAGGCCATGAGCGCGCCCTGGTCGCCCGCCAGCACCTGATGGACGCCGTGGCCGAGTTCGTGCGCGAGCGTCATCACGTCCCGCGGCTTGCCGAGATAGTTGACGAGGACGTACGGATGCACGCTCGGCACCGTCGGGTGCGCGAAGGCGCCCGGCGCCTTGCCGGGGCGCACCGCCGCGTCGATCCAGTTCCGCTCGAAGAAGCGGCCGGCGATCTCGGCCATGTCGGGCGCGAAGTCGCGATAGGCCGACAGCACCGTCTCGCGCGCCTCGTCCCAGCCGATGTCGCGCTTGGCCGCGCCCGGCAGCGGCGCGTTGCGGTCGTAGAACTCCAGCGCGTCGAGGCCGAGCCACTTCGCCTTCAGGGCGTAGTAGCGGTGGGCGATCGAGGGGTAGGCGTCCGACACTGCTTTCGCGAGGGCGTCGACCACCTCGCGCTCGACGCGATTGGCAAGGTGGCGCGAGTCCGCCACGTCCTCGAAGCCGCGCCAGCGGTCGGAGATTTCCTTGTCCTTGGCGAGCGTGTTGGTGACGAGCGCGAAGGTGCGCAGGTTGCGGCGGAACACCTCGGCGAGCGCCGCGCCGGCCTTGGCGCGCCGCGTGCGGTCGGGGTCCTGCAGGAGGTTCAGCACCTCTTCCAGCGCCAGTTCCTCGCCGTCCACCGTGAAGCGCAGCGCCGTCATCGTCTCGTCGAAGAGACGGTTCCAGGCGCCGTGGCCGGTCACCGACTTCTCGAGGAACAGCTCCTCCACCCGGTCCTCGAGCTGGAAGGGCTTGTCCTGGCGCAGATCGACGACCCACGGGCGGTAGTGCGCGAGCTGCGCGTCGCGCTCCATCGCGGCGTCCATCGTCGGCTCGTCGATACGGTTGAGCTCGAGCGCGAAGAACAGGAGGAGCGACGAGATGTCGGTGACGCGCGCCTGCATGTCGCCGTAGAACTTGGCGTTGGCGGGCGAGGCCGTGTCGCCGGAATAGACGAGACCGGCATAGGAGATCAGGCGGCCGAGGAGCTCCTCCAGCGCCTCGAACTCGGCGATCGCCGCCCCGAGGCCGTTCTCGCCTGTGGCACTCGCCGCGTCCTCGAGACGACCCTTCCAGCGCGCCTGGAACGCGCCCGCGCGGTGCGCGGCCTCGTCGAGGTCACGCGCGATCTCGGGGGCGTCGATGCCGGCATAGAGATCGGCGAGGTTCCATTCGGGAAGGGCACCGGCCGCGCCGGAGGAGGGGCGGGAGGACGACGCGGACGCTTGGCTCATGAATGGAACACTCCGGGGGACGACGCGAGACCGGACGCTTGTCTGAGACGTCCGCCGGCTGGGCATATAGGACAGCGGGCCGGGCGGCGCATCCTTAAGATCCCGCGCGGCTCGTCACGGCGGTGATTCGGTCGGGGCGGCGAGGCTGGCCCGCTTTTCACTCGCCGTTAACCAAAATCCTGTGTATTGGCGAAACAATGGACCAAGTGTCATTTTCGTGCCGCACTCTTTCCCGATGAGCCTTGTCAGCCTGATCGGGAACTTTAGAAATCTGGTGGGGACATCCATCAGCGGGACGACGCACCGGGGGAAATACCGCATGTTCGGATGGACCGAATGCGTATCGCCACGCGCCATCAAGCGCGCGGCGGTCGTCCTGATGGGCCTTCTGGCCGCGACGGCGGCGGAGGCCGAGACGCGGACCCTCAAGCTCTTTCACGTCCATCTCAAGGAAAAGTCGGAGATCGTCTACAAGCGTGACGGCAAGTTCCTGCCCGACGGCCTGAAGAAGGCCAACTGGGCGCTGCGCGACTGGCGCGAGAACAAGCCGACCACGATGGACCCGAAGCTCCTCGACCTTCTCTACGAGGCGCACAAGCAGTCCGGCTCGCGCGGCTACATACACGTCATCGGCGGCTACCGTTCGCCCGGCACCAACAAGATGCTGCGCTCGCGCTCCAGCGGCGTCGCCGGTTCCAGCCTCCACATGTCCGGCAAGGCGGTGGACTTCTTCCTGCCCGACGTGCCGCTGAAGAAGGTGCGCGACATCGGCCTTCGCATGCAGCTCGGCGGCGTCGGCTACTATCCCCGTTCCGGTTCGCCCTTCGTCCACTTCGATACCGGAAAGGGCCGTTACTGGCCCCGCATGAGCCGCAGCGAGCTCGCCAGCATCTTCCCGAAGGGCAACACGATCCACGTCCCGTCCGACGGCAAGCCGCTCGCCGGCTACGAGACGGCGCTCGCCTCCTACAACAAGCGCAAGGGCGCCAACGACGTTCAGATCGCCTCGTCGTCGCGCTCCGGCGGCGGCCGTTCGCTTCTGGCCGCCATTTTCGGCGGCGGTGCCGACGAGGCGGAGGACGAGGCCGAGGCAACGGCGGCGCCGGTCGGCCGCGCCCCGGCCGCCCGGCCGCAGCCGGCGCCCGAGCCCGAGATCCAGGTCGCCGCCGTTCGGCCCACCCGCGCCCTGCCGCCTGCCGCGCTTCCCGCCGGCGTCGCCATGCCCGAGCGCGACGCCTTCGACGGCACGAGCCCCGCCCGTGCGGCCCCGCCGGCCGCTATTCCCGCGGCCGAGACCGCAGTCGCCGCTTTGGTTCCGGCCCGCGTGCCGCTGCCGACCAGCGCGCCGGTCCGCCCGGATGCCGTCGATCCCGCGGCGACGCTCGTTGCCGCCCTCGAAGCCGAGGCCGCGCCGGGCGCGCCGGCCCAACTCGCCTATGCCGTTCCGATGCCCCGGGCCCGGCCGCCCTTCGAGGCCGTGCTGCGGGCCGAGCAGGCCGCGCTCCCGACGCCGCGCATGATCGGCGCCGAGCCGGAACTGACGCCCGAATCGATCATCGCCGCCGCGATGGCCGAGAGCACCTCGACCGCTGCGGCCGCGGAGCCGCTCGTCCGTCCGGCCGCCGCGCCTTCGCAGCGTCCCGCCGAGACGACGGCGGTTGCGGCTCTCGCCGCTGCCGCGCCGATCCCGGCCTCGTCGGGACCGATCCGCGTCGCCGCCCTGTCCGCCTCCGCGCCGCCGGTTTCGAAGCCGCGCATTCCTGCGAGGCCCGTGTCCGCCAAGGGCGGGCGCGTCGTCGGCGACGAGGCGGCGATGGCCGCCGCCCGTCGGGCCGCCCAGCCGTCCGCGCGCATCATCGCCGAGCGCGTCGAGGTCGCCGCCCTGATCGCCAATCCTGAGCGGCGCGCGATCGAGGCCGACCTCCAGCGTCCCGTCGCCCACAGCCTGATCGGCAACGTGCCGGACACGGTGTTCGCGCATGGCTTCTCGCGCAAGACCGGCTCCCCGTCGGCCGCGGGCCGCTTCGAGGGCAAGGCCGTCAACTTCATGCCGGTCCGCAAGATCAACTGACCGGACGCTTCGGTCGCTCGACGCCCGCGCCTTCGGTGCGGGCGTTCGCGTTTGTGCAGTCGAGGCCGGCCGGGCGCCGAGGCTGAAGTTTTCGTGGCCGGCTGCATCCGATGTCAGCTGGAATCTCAAGTTGATTGCGGCAGACGTTCGTCGCCTAAGACGTGCTGAACTTGTCTTGCCTCGATTCGAGCTTGACAAAAATCAGATGGTTTCTCAGATACCGTTTGAATCAACGATGGTGCATAGTTGCTTCGCCGGCCCGTCAAGATGATTCGCGTTTCGTCGCGATGCTTGCGGGGGAAGGGACTTCGGCAGCTGTCGCGCCTGACGATCGGATCGGAAAAGACATGGACGAGTTGAACCTGCCGGACGACAATGATGACCTGATGGAGCTGACGGCGGACGTCGTCGCGGCCTATGTCAGCAATCATTCCATGGCGGTCGCCGATCTGCCCGCCCTGATCGCGGACGTCCACGGCGCGCTCGGCATGACCGGCGCGCAGCCCGAGCCGCCCCCGGCCGAGAAGCCGAAGCCTGCGGTTTCCGTGAAGAAGTCGGTGACGGACGAGTACATCGTCTGTCTCGAGGACGGCAAGAAGTTCAAGTCGCTGAAGCGCCACCTGATGACGCACTACAACCTGTCGCCCGAGGAGTACCGCGAGAAGTGGGACCTGCCGGCCGACTATCCGATGGTGGCGCCGAGCTATGCGGCGGCGCGCTCGCGTCTCGCCAAGCAGATGGGCCTCGGCCACAAGCGTCGTCGCGGCCGCTGAGGCGCCGGACGCTTCTCGCATGAAAAAACGCCTCCGGCTCGGGCCGGAGGCGTTTTTCGTTTCTGGGAGCGGTGCCGCTTATTCGCCGGACGGCATCATCCCCAGCGCCTGAAGATAGAGGTCGAGGATCGCGTCCATCTCGGCGCGCTCGTTGGCGTCCTGCTTGCGCAGCGAGATCACCTTGCGCAGCACCTTGACGTCGAAGCCGTTGCCCTTGGCTTCGGCATAGACGTCCTTGATGTCGTCGGAGATCTGCTTCTTCTCCTCCTCGAGACGCTCGATGCGCTCGACGAAAGAGCGGAGCTGATCCTGGGCGACTTCCTCGGTGGCGTTGGACATGGGGGAACCTCGTAACGGACGACTGGGGCAGGGCGCCGGAACCGGCGACCGCTTTCCCCTCTTCGATGACGCCGAATGGTTACCCGAGCGTTACGCCGGCCTCAATCGTGCGGCTTGGATGCGTCGAACGCGGCCTGCGCTCCGGCGCTCGCCTCGCGCTGGTGGCGCGCGCGCCACTCGTCGTAGGGCATGCCGTAGACGATCTCGCGGGCCTCGTCCTTGCCCATCGGCCGACCGGCCTCGGCGGCGGCCTCGGCATACCAGTTGGACAGGCAGTTGCGGCAGAAGCCGGCGAGGTTCATCAGGTCGATGTTCTGCACGTCGGTGCGCTCGCGCAGATGGTCGCGAAGTCGCCGGAAGGCGGCGGCTTCCAGTTCGGTGGTGGTCGGCGCGCGGTCCATGCGAGGTCCTTCCGTTGAGCGTTCGGGACCGATATCGGGCCCGGCGTCGCGGGCCGCAAGCGGCCCGATGGGTGCGATCGTATCGATTTAATAAAAAGAATGGGCCATCGGGCCTGCCCCGTCTTTGACAGTTTTACCGACTATGCGAGAAGGGCCCGCCGCCGTCCTTATCCAAAGGGTCGCCCATGCCGTCTCGCCCGATCCTGGGGCTCCGTTCCCCGATCGCCGCCGCCGTTCTGACCCTTGGTCTTTCCGTCCTGTCGCTGCCCCTGTTCGCTGCCGTCGCCCATGCCGATTTCCGGGTGTGCAACGGCACGCAGGCGCTCGTCGGCGTCGCGGTCGGCCAGCGGACGGCGGAAGGGTGGGTCAGCGAGGGCTGGTGGCGCATTCCGGCGACGACCTGCCGCTCTGTCATCGAGGGCGAACTGCAGTCGCGCTACTACTACATCTACGCCGAGGACGCCGAGGGCGTCGGTCGGTGGGCGGGCGACATCGACATGTGCATCGCCGAGAACGAGTTCAAAATCGTCGGGGTCAAGGACTGCTTCGCCCGCGGGTACCAGAAGATGGGCTTTCGGGAGTACGACACCGGCGGGCAAGGCAGCTGGATGGTCCAGCTGACGGAAGCGGCACGCGAAGGGACCGACCAGCCATGAAACGCAATCGCCGCGTGAAGATTCTTGCAACGCTCGGGCCGGCCTCGTCGGACGAGGCGATGATCCGCAAGCTGCACGAAGCGGGCGCAGACGTCTTCCGCATCAACATGAGCCATACCGACCACGATTCGATGCGCGAGCTCGTCGCCCGCATCCGCCGGGTCGAGGCGGCCGTCGACCGGCCGATCGGCATCCTCGCCGACCTGCAGGGGCCGAAGCTGCGCGTCGGCAAGTTCGCCGACGGCAAGGTCGACCTCAAGCCGGGCGACATCATCACGCTCGACAACAATCCCGAGCCCGGCGACGCGACGCGCGTCTACCTGCCCCACCCCGAGATCCTCGAGACCGTCCAGCCCGGCCATCGCCTCCTGATCGACGACGGCAAGCTGCAGCTGCGCGCCCTGTCGACCACCGGCACGGCGATCCGCTGCGAGGTCGTCGCCGGCACCCGCATTTCCGACAAGAAGGGCGTCAGCCTGCCCGACACCCTGCTGACGAGCGGCGCCTTGACCGACAAGGACCGGCGGGACCTCGACGCGGTGCTGGAAGCCGAGGTCGACTGGCTCGCCCTGTCGTTCATCCAGCGCCCGGAGGATCTCGCCGAGGCGCGCAAGCTGTCGCGCGGGCGCGCCGGCCTCTTGTCGAAGATCGAGAAGCCCCAGGCCGTCGAGCGCCTCGACGAGATCATCGAGCTCTCCGACGCGATCATGGTGGCGCGCGGCGATCTCGGCGTCGAGATGCCGCTGGAGCAGGTGCCCGGCATCCAGAAGCGCATCACCCGCGCCGCCCGCAAGGCCGGCAAGCCGGTCGTGGTCGCCACCCAGATGCTGGAATCGATGATCACCGCCCCGGTGCCGACGCGCGCCGAGGTGTCGGACGTGTCGATCGCCGTCTTCGAGGGCGCCGACGCGATCATGCTGTCGGCCGAGTCGGCGGCGGGCGCCTATCCGGTCGAGGCGGTGCAGACCATGGACCGCATCGCCGTCGAGGTGGAGAAGGACCCGCTCTATCCCGGCATCATCTTCGCCCAGCGCCCGGCCGCCGAGGCGACCGGCGCGGACGCCGTGTCGCTCGCCGCGCGCCAGATCGCCGAGACGCTGCAGGTCGCGACGATCGTCACCTACACTTCGACGGGCACCACGGGCCTTCGCACGGCGCGCGAGCGCCCGCAGATCCCGATCCTCGCCCTGTCGCCGATCGAGGCGACCGCGCGCCGCCTCAGCCTCGTCTGGGGCCTCCACTGCGTGGTGACCGACGATGCCTCCGACATGGAGGATATGGTCAACCGTGCCTGCCGCCTCGCGGTCCAGCAAGGCTATGCGCGGGTCGGCGAGCGGGTGATCGTGACGGCCGGCGTGCCGTTGCGCACGCCCGGCGCCACCAACATGATCCGCATCGCCTATATCGGCTCGGACGGCCTGTCGGCCATCTGACGGATCAGGCCGGCTGGCCGGAGAGTTCCTCGGCCAGCCGCCCTGCCGCGTCCTGCGCGGCCTTCAGTGTCGGATAGATGGCGAGCGCGCGGCTGTAGGCGTCCAGCGCCTCCCGGTCGCGGCCAAGCTCTTCCAGCATGGCGCCAAGCCCCGTCAGCGCGCCGAAATGGCGCGGCTCGCGCTTCAGCACCTCCTCGACGTCGGCCATCGAAAGCGCGTAGCGATTCTGCGTGTAGTGCAGCGTGGCGCGCCGGTTGTAGGCTTCCGCATAGTCGGGATCGAGGACGATCGCCTGGTCGGTGAAGTCCAGCGCCGCCGCCGCGTCCTTGCGGGCGATGGCCTGCGTGGCGCGCAGCATCAGGAGATCCACGGTCGCGCTGCCGCTTTCGAGCCAGACGGACTGGATCTCGTTGGCGATCCCCGTCGCCTTCCCGGCGTCGGCCTCGCGCTTCAGGCGGTCGAACAGACCGTCGAGCCGGGCCTCGCGCGTCTCGGCGACGGGCGGTGCCTCGGGAGAGCTGTTTGTTGCCGCGGCCGGCGTCTCGGGGGCGGGCAGGGCGCCGGGCGCCGTCGCATCCTGCGCCATCGAGGGCGCAGTCACCGCGGCAGAGACGAGGGCGGCGGCGAGAAGAGTGGTCTTGAAA
Organism: uncultured Aureimonas sp.; assembly: GCF_913775355.1. Lineage (GTDB taxonomy): Bacteria > Pseudomonadota > Alphaproteobacteria > Rhizobiales > Rhizobiaceae > Aureimonas. The sequence continues at coordinate 3,648 of NZ_CAJYIU010000022.1, read as the reverse complement.
CGGGAAAAGGCGCGCATGGGACGAACTTACGTCGTCCCGGCGCGCCTTCCAAACAATTTCCGAGGAGCCGCTGGAGCGGCTCCCAGGCGTCAGCCCTGACGCGCCTTGTAGCGCGGGGCCAGCTTGTTGATGATGTAGATGCGGCCCTTGCGGCGAACCAGGCGGTTGGCGCGGTGGCGGCCCTTGAGGGACTTCAGCGAGTTCTTGATCTTCATGACTTCGACCGTCGATTGCGAGGCGACGATCGGGCCTAGTCCCATTCCGCCGCATAATGAAAAACGCGCCGTGGGGGCGCGTCGACCTGAGGGTGGCAATAACGGCAGGCGGGGTGCGATGTCAACCATGTGACGGCGCCCCGCCCGCCCTTTCAGATGGCCTTTCGCGGGCTCAGCCGGGTGACGTGCCCCATCTTGCGGCCGGGCCTTGCCTCGCGCTTGCCGTAGAGCGTGACGAGTGTGTCCGGTTCGGCGAGCAGCGCCTCGGCCCGCTCGACGTCGCTCCCGATGAGGTTCTCCATCACGCAGTCGGAATGGCGGTTGGCGGACCCCAGCGTATGGCCCGCGACCGCACGGATATGCTGCTCGAACTGCGAGATCGTGCACGCCGCCTCGGTCCAGTGGCCCGAATTGTGGACGCGCGGCGCGATCTCGTTGACGAGGAGCGTGCCGTCCGTGCCCACGAAGAACTCGACGCCGATGACGCCGACATAGCCGAGCCTGTCCATGATCGCGCGCGCGGTCTCGACCGCCCGTTCGGCGATCTCCTGCGGCACCTTTGCCGGTACCGTCGAGCGGCTGAGGATGCCCATCCGGTGGACGTTCTCGGCCGGATCGAAGGCGACGAAGGAGCCGTCCTGCCCGCGCGCCGAGATCACCGAGATCTCGCGCTCGAACGGTACCCTCTTCTCGAGGATCGCCGGCACCGAGCCGAGGCTCTCGAAGACGTCGTCGTGCGGGCCGCCGTCCGCGATCGTCGCCTGCCCCTTGCCGTCGTAGCCGAGGCGGCGCGTCTTCAGGATGCAGTCGCCGCGAAGGTCGAGGAGCGCATGGTCGAGCTCCTGCGGGTCGTCTACCGCGCGCCAGGGCGCCGTCGCGATGCCGATGCCGTTCAGGAAGGCCTTCTCGACCACCCGGTCCTGCGCGACCTCCAGCGCCTCGATCGGCGGATGGATGGGCTTGGCGGCCTGAAGCGCACGCAACGGGCCGACCGGCACGTTCTCGAACTCGTAGGTCACGACATCGCTGCGGTCGGCCAGCTGGCGAAGCGCGGCCGCGTCGTCGTAGGCGCCGCGGATCAGCTCGTTGGCGACCTGCGCCGCCGGACAGTCCGCGTCGGGATCGAGCACGAGCGTGCGGAAGCCGAGGCGCGCGGCGCTCGACGCCAGCATGCGGCCGAGCTGGCCGCCGCCGATGATGCCGATCGTGGAGCCGAAGGGGAGGGGGGCTGTCATGCGGTCCGCCTCGATAGGGGAAGGATCAATGCGCGGGCGCCGCGTCGTCGACGGGATGCTCGGCGACGGCTTCGCTTTGGCGCGCGCGCCACGCGTCGAGACGCCCGGCCAGCCCGGCGTCAGTGAGGGCGAGCACGCTGGCGGCGAGAAGCGCGGCGTTGACCGCGCCCGCACGCCCGATGGCGAGCGTGCCGACGGGAATGCCGGCGGGCATCTGCACGATCGACAGGAGGCTGTCCTGGCCGGAGAGCGCCCGGCTTTCCACCGGCACGCCGAAGACCGGCAGCGGCGTCATCGAGGCCGTCATGCCCGGCAGGTGGGCGGCGCCTCCGGCGCCTGCGATCACCACCTTGAACCCCTTGTCGCGCGCGCCCTTGGCGAAGGCGACGAGGCGGTCGGGGGTGCGGTGGGCCGAGACGATCAGCGCCTCGTGCGCGATGCCGAGCGCGTCCAGCGTCTCGACCGCGTGCTTCATGGTGGCCCAGTCCGACTGGCTGCCCATGATGACGGCGACGGGCGGCACCGTCATGCGATGATGTCCGGCAGGACCTGATCCTCGAGATCCTGGAGGCGGTCCTTGATCAGGAGCTTCTTCTTCTTCATGCGCTGGATCTGCAGCCGGTCGCAGCCGGTCGTCTCCATCGCCTCGATCGCGGCGTCGAAATCCGCGTGTTCCTGGCGCAGCCTGGCGAGCTGCAGCCTGAGTTCGGCCTGTTCCTGATCCGCCACCAAGGTCCCCTCGAACGCGATACCCGTCGTGCCCCGGCACCCGGTCGACGGGCCGCGGCATCACAAAAAATCGACCCCGCGTCCTCGGTCCCGCGCCAAACCCGCGCAAACCCTGATCCCGGACGCTCCGACCCCGCCTCTTCGTTATCAGGATGGAGGCAATTTAAAAACCCGGGTCTTGATCCGCATTCGACAGGCCAAAACTTATGTGACACCTTCATGTCGTCCACGGCGCTTCGGTCGTCCGGGCGTCGATGGAGGGAGACTAGAGACCCAAAAGGAGCTCAAGAATGTCCTTGGATGCCCATCTCGCGACCCTGGAGCAGCGCCACTCGGCCCTGAACGAGGAAATCGCCACGGCCCACACCAAGCCTGCCATGAGCGATGCGGAAATACAGGACCTGAAGCGGCGCAAGCTGCAGCTGAAGGACGAGATCGAGCGTTTGCGTCAATCGACCCACTGACCGCCAGATCAGCATTCTTGGGCGCGGCCTCACGAGGGGCCGCGTCCTTTCCGATCCGGGCGCGACCCTTGTAGTCTCGCCGCAATCGGTATCTACAGCAGCCCGCCGGCCGATCCGGCCCCCGACCCGGCGCCACCGGCGCCCGCTGCGCAGATGTTTCTCATGACCGAAGACGACCGTATCCGCCCCCGACTGGTCCTGGCAACGACCCTCTTGCCGGACGGCGATGCCGGCGAGGCCGCCCTGAGGGCCGCGCTCGGCGCGGGCGACGTCGCCTCGGTGCTGATCGATCCGGCCGGCCGCCAGCCCGGCCCGTTCCAGGATTTCGCCGAGCGTCTGGTGCCGCTGATCCAGGAAGCGGGGGCGGCCGCGATCGTCGCCGAGGACACGCGCTGCGCCGGCCGCGTGCGCGCCGACGGCTTCCACGACGCCTCGGGCAGCGTTCCCGCCCTGCGCGAGGCGGTCGGCCGCTTGTCGCCGCGCCTCATTGTCGGCGGCTCCGGTTTCACCACGCGCCACGATGCGCTGGAGGCGGGCGAGTGCATGCCGGACTACATGTTCTTCGGCAAGCTCGGCGCCGACGGCGCGGCCGAGCCGCTGCGGCGCAACCTCGAGCTCGCAGAATGGTGGGCCTCGATCGTCGAGATCCCTTGCATCGTGCAGGGCGGGGCGGATCTGGCGACGCTCGCCAGCGCGATCGAGACGCGCGCCGAGTTCATCGCCCTGTCGAGCGCCGTCTTCGTCGATCTCGGCGCGGCGGCTGCGCAGGTCGAGGCGGCCAACCGGATGATCGACCGGGCGATGGAGGAGGCGGCTGCATGAAGCGCGCCGCGCTCCTCGCCACGCTGCTCGTCGGCGCGCCGGCCTTTGCGCAGGAAGCGCCGCCGCCGGCCGCCACGGTCGCGCCGTCGTCGGCCCCTGCCAGCGGGGCGACGGCCAACGGGACCGGGGTCTCACCCGTCGGCCCGCTGTCGCTCAACCTCCTGCCGACGCCGGTCGCGAAGG
>NZ_CAJYIU010000021.1 GCF_913775355.1 uncultured Aureimonas sp. | reverse complement strand
GCCTGCCCCGTTCGGCCCGATCAGCGCATGCACCTCGGCATGGCGGACGTCGAGGTCGACGTTCTTGACCGCGGCGAACCCGCCGAAATCGCGCCGGAGACCCCGGCAGGCTAGGACGACGTCGCCCTTCGCCCCCACGGCAAGACCATCGGCCGGGACGCTGCCCGGCCGCTCGATGCGCTGAGGCGCGCCTGCCATGTCGTCTCGCGCTCCGCTTACTGCGCCGGGACCAGCGAACAGCCGCTTTTCGCCGGGTCGATATAGGCCTCCGCGCCCGGAACGGTGGCGAGCACGTTGTAGTAGTCCCAGGACTTGGTGCTCTCGGCCGGCGTCTTCACCTCCATGAGGTACATGTCGTAGATCATGCGCCCGTTGGCGCCGACCTTGCCGCCGCGCGCGAAGACGTCCTCGACCGGCATCTCGTGCAGCGCCTTGGAGACGGCCTCGGTCTCGTCCGTGCCGGCCTTCTGGATCGCCTTCAGGTACTGCGTCACGGCCGAATAGGTGCCGGCTTGGATCATGTTCGGCATGCGCTGCGTGCGATCGAAGAACTTCTGGGAGAAGGCGCGCGATTCGTCGTCGCGGTCCCAGTAGAAGCCTTCGGTGAGCGACAGGCCCTGCGCCGCCTCGAGGCCGAGGCCGTGGACCTCGGAGAGCGTAAAGAGGAGCGCGGCAAGCCGCTGGCCGCCCTGCACGATGCCGAATTCGGCGGCCTGCTTCACCGCGTTCGCCGTATCGAGGCCGGCATTCGCCATGCCGATCACCTTGGCGCCCGACGACTGCGCCTGCAGCAGGAACGAGGAATAGTCGGTGGTCGAGAGCGGATGGCGCACCGAGCCCAGCACCTGGCCGCCGTTGGCCTTCACGAAGTTCGATGTCTGCTCCTCCAGCGAATAGCCGAAGGCGTAGTCGGCGGTGAGGAAGAACCAGCTGTCGCCGCCCTGCTTCACCAGCGCACCGCCGGTGCCGACCGCGAGCGCGTGCGTGTCGTAGGCCCAATGGAAGCCGTAGGGGCTGCACTGCTTGCCGGTGAGCTCGACGGTCGCGGCGCCCGTCGTGATCGTGACCTTCTTCTTTTCCTTCGACAGGCCCTGCACGGCGAGCGCGACCGAGGAGGTCGTCAGCTCCATGATCGAATCGACCTGCTCGGTGTCGTACCACTGGCGGGCGATGTTGGAGGCGACGTCGGGCTTGTTCTGGTGGTCGGCGGTGACGACCTCGATCGGCGCATCGAGCACCTTTCCGCCGAAGTCCTCGACCGCCATCTTCGCCGCCTCGAAGCTCCAGCGGCCGCCGAAGTCGGCATAGACGCCGGACTGGTCGTTGAGGATGCCGATCTTGACCTTGCCGTCCGAGACCTGGGCGGCGGCCGGCAGGACCGTGGCGGCGAGAAGAAGCGTCGAAAGCGCGGCAAGTCGGGTCATCAGGTGTCCTCCCAGGTTGCGACGAACGTCGGGAAGACAGCACGTTCGCCAGGGTGGATCTCGCCCGCCCCGGCTCTCGCCAACCTCCCCGTCCGTCCCGCGTCCTTCGATCGCGCGGGTTCGGATCATTCGCCTGCAGCACCCGAGGCCTCCCGCCCCGCGATGCTGACGATGTGGGAACGCTAGCATCGCCTCGCCGGCAGATGAATGTTCATTTCCGAAAATGACCTGTACAAAAACGTACAGACGGAGACGATCATGAGCGACTTTTCCTGGGACGACCTGCCCTTCTTCCTCGCCGTCGCGCGGACCGGCCAGCTGTCGGCGGCGGCACGTGAGCTGCGCACCAATCACGTCACCGTGTCACGCCGGCTCGATCGGTTGGAGGGCGACCTCGGCGTGCGCCTCTTCGAGCGCTCGCCGCGCGGCTACCGGCTGACCGCGCTCGGCGAACGGCTGGTGGAACGGGCGGACGCGATGGAGCGCGACGCGGCGGTCTTCGCGGAAGCGGCGACCGAGGGGCCGGCGACGCCGCGGGGCACGGTGCGGCTGGCGACGCCGGAAGGGTTCGGCAACTTCTTCCTCGCCGATCATCTGCCGGCGCTCGCTCGCAGCCATCCCGCGCTCCTCATCGAGCTCGTGCCGATCCAACAGATCATGTCGCTGTCGCGCCGCGAGGCGGACCTGTCGGTGGCTCTGCACTCGCCGTCGAGCGGGCCGTACCGGCGCGAGCGCATCCTGTCCTACCGCCTCTTCGTCTATGCCTCGCGCGGCTATCTCGACGCGCACGGCCCGATCCGGAGCGCAGCGCATCTCGCCGCCCATCCGGTGATCGGCTACATCGAGGACATGATCTTCGCGCCGGGGCTCGACTACCTCCGCGAGGTCCTGCCCGGCACGCGTGCGAGCTACCAGAGCTCCAGCATCCAGGCGCAGCTCGCCGCGACGCGCGCCGGCTTCGGGCTCGGGGTCCTGCCCTTCTTCATCGCCAGCCGCCATCCCGACCTCGTGCCGGTCCTACCGCGCGAGGTGCATATCGAGCGGGCCTACTGGCTGATCTGCCACGACGATCTCGTCGCCGCACCGCGCATCCGCCTCCTGTCGGACTTCATCCGCGACGCCGCGCAGTCGGCGGCGGACACCTTCGCGGGCGCGCCGCTCCTCTCATGAAAAAGGCCGCCCGGAGGCGGCCTTCTCATATGCGTCAGGCCGTTCAGGCCTTCGGTGCGGTCATCTTGCCGTCCATCCGGCGCCAGAGGCCGAGCGGGTTGGCGTCCTTAAGGGCGTCCGGCAGGAGGCCGTCCGGCAGGTCCTGGTAGCAGACCGGGCGCAGGAAGCGGTCGATCGCCTTGGAGCCGACCGAGGTGGAGCGACCGTCGGCGGTCGACGGATAGGGTCCGCCGTGGACCATGGCATGCGCCACCTCGACGCCCGTGCCGAAGCCGTTGACGAGGATGCGGCCCGCCTTGCGCTCGAGGAGCGGCAGGACGGCGCGCGCCGCCTCGTGGTCGCCTTCCGTGATGTGGATCGCGGCGGTGAGCTGGCCTTCGAGCGCGGCAACCACCGACTTCATCTCGGCGGCGTCCTGGCACACCACGACGATCGAGGCCGAGCCGAACATCTCGTCCTGCAGCTCGGTCGACTTGACGAAGTCGGCTGCCGAGACGCGGAAGAGCGTGGCTTGGCCGCGCAGCGTCTCGCCCGCCTGTCCCTTGGCGACAACCGACACCGAGGCGTGGCCCTCGACCGCCGCAACGCCCTTGGCGTAGGCCGAGCAAATGCCCGGCGTCAGCATGACGGCGGCGGGCGCGGCGACGAGCGCCTCCTCGGCGCCCTTCAGGAAGGCGTCGAGCCTCTCGCCCTCGATCGCGATGATGAGACCGGGATTGGTGCAGAACTGGCCGGCGCCGAGCGTCAGCGAGCCGACGAACGCTTTGCCGATCGCAGCGCCCCGCTCTGCAAGCGCGCCGGGGAAGAGCAGCACCGGATTGATCGAGCTCATCTCGGCATAGACCGGGATCGGCTCCGGCCGGTTGGCCGCGATCTTCATCAGCGCCGTTCCGCCGGTGTGCGAGCCGGTGAAGCCGACCGCCTTGATGCGATGGTCGGCGACGAGGCCCTCGCCGATGGCGCGCTCGGCCGCGAACAGGAGCGAGAAGGTGCCCTCCGGCATGCCGCACTTCTCGACCGCCGCGTGCACCGCGCGCCCGACGAGCTCGGACGTGCCGGGATGGGCCGAGTGCGCCTTGACGACGACCGGGCAGCCAGCGGCGAGCGCCGAGGCCGTATCGCCACCGGCGACCGAGAAGGCGAGCGGGAAGTTCGAGGCGCCGAACACGGCGACCGGTCCGACCGGCACGTTGCGAAGGCGCAGGTCCGGGCGCGGCAGCGGCTGGCGGTCCGGCATCGCCGGGTCGATGCGCGCATCGAGATAGCCGCCGTCGCGCAGGACGCCGGCGAAGAGGCGCAGCTGGCCCATGGTGCGGCCGCGCTCGCCCTCGACGCGCGGACGCGGCAGGCCGCTTTCCGCCATGCAGCGCTCGACGAGCTCGTCGCCGAGCGCGAGGATCTCGTCGGCGATCGTCTCGAGGAACTTGGCGCGATCCTCGAGGCTTGTCTCGCGATAGGTGTCGAAGGCCGCGTCCGCGAGGGCGCAGGCCCGGTCGAGGTCGGCCCGGCTGGCGCCGCCGAAGCCCGGCTCGAGCTTCTCGCCCGTCGCCGCCTCGATGCCGTAGACCGTGCCCTGCCCTCCCTTGGAGATGGCCTGGCCGATGATCTGCTCGCCTTGGATGGTCATGAAAGGTCTCCGTCGTGTCCCGACCCGTGCGGCGCGGGCGCCGCTTCGCGCTCCGATTACAGCCTCGACGCCGCGGAGGGAACCTCGCGCGGCCCTTTGGGACGGTTTCCTCGGACAAATAGGGGCGTCAACATGCAATCGGCAGGGGGATGCTGGTGCCGCTGCATCAGCCGCGACAACCTAAGTGTTGCGTACGAAGGCGCATTGCGGCATGTGAGGTTGGTATTCCTTTGTAAGAAGTGGCGGCAGCACCGATGAGCAAGGACCTTCTCCTCGACGAGCAGCTGTGCTTTGCGATCTATTCCGCGACTCACGCCTTCAACCGCTTCTACAAGCCGAGGCTCGACCGGCTCGGGCTGACCTATCCGCAGTACCTCGTCATGATGGTGCTCTGGGAGGAGGAGCCGCAGACGGTCGGCAGCATTGGCGAGCGGCTGCTCCTCGATTCGAGCACCCTGACGCCGCTCCTGAAGCGGCTGGAAGCGGCCGGCTACGTCAGCCGCAACCGCTCGCTGCGCGACGAGCGCGTGGTGGACGTGACGCTGACGCCCGTCGGGCGCGCGCTGCGCGAGGACGCCTGCCCGCTGCCCGAGGCGGCGAAGGCTGCGAGCGGCTCGACCATGGCCGAGCTGAACGATCTGCGGCACCAGCTCGTGTCGATCCGCGACGCCCTCAATACGGCCGATCCGGCCTGACCCGACGCGGCCACTGGTGCGGAGCGGCGACTTATCCGCTATGAGAACGCCCGATTGCGGCGGCCGAGGACGGCGCCGCGCGAGGGAGGATCGACGATGGTGGCGCTCGGCAACGGCAATCTGGCCGAAATCTCGAAGACGGCCGACGTGCCGGCCTATGATCGCGGCGCGCTGACGCCCGGCATCGCGCATTTCGGCGTCGGCAATTTCCACCGCGCCCATCAGTGCGTCTATCTCGACGACCTATTCGCGACCGGCGCGGACCACGACTTCGCCGTCGTCGGCCTCGGCGTGCGACCCGAGGAGAAAGCGGCCTTCGCCGACCTCACGGCGCAGGACGGCCTCTACACCGTGACCGAGGTCGATGAGGGTGTCCGCCGCACGCGCGTGATCGGGTCCGTGGTCCGCCTCGTCGAGCCGGGCGACCGCGCCGCCACGGTGGCGGTCCTCACCGACCCCGCGATCCGCATCGTCACGCTGACGATCACCGAGGGCGGCTACTACCTCTCCGGCGACAAGCCGAACCTCGACCATCCCGACCTGGCCGCCGACGCCGCCGACCTGTCCGCCTCGCGCAGCGTGTTCGGCCTGATCGTCTCGGCGCTCGCCGAGCGGCAGAAGGCAGGCACCGCGCCCTTCACCGTGCTCTGCTGCGACAACCTGCCCCACAACGGCGATCTCACGCGCAAGCTCGTCACCGGCCTCGCCCGCAAGTCCGACGCCGCGCTCGCCGATCACATCGAGACCGCCGTCGCCTTCCCGAACTCGATGGTCGACCGCATCACGCCCGCCACGACCCCGGCGCAGGCGCAATCGCTGCGCGACGAGACCGGCATCGAGGACAAGCGCCCGGTCTTCTGCGAGCCCTTCATCCAGTGGGTCGTCGAGGAGAACTTCTGCAACGGCCGGCCGGCTCTCGAGACCGTGGGCGTCACCTTCGTCGAGGACGTCACGCCCTACGAGCTGATGAAGCTTCGCATCCTCAACGCGGGCCATGCGACCATCGCCTATCCCGCGGCGCTTCTCGGCCTGACCTACGCACACGACGCCATGCGCGACGATCTCGTGGCGCGCTTCTTCCGCGACGTCGAGGAGAACGAGCTTCTGCCGACGGCGCCCGGCATCGAGGGCGTCAGCCGCGAGGACTACCTCGCCACCGTAACGTCGCGCTTCGCCAATCCCGCGATCGCCGACACGTTGCGACGCCTCGCCCT